>CALRGL010000038.1 GCA_943357275.1 Candidatus Uhrbacteria bacterium RIFOXYB12_FULL_58_10
CAATAGCATATCCATCAAATCCAATCTCCACTAATCCGGCAGCGGAACGAGCCCGGAGATCCTCATGAATTCCTCCTTGTACGATTCCAAAGAGAAGTGGCGATCCCTGTGGCAGCGTCGTGACTGTGTCGGAGGGAACAGCGGCGACAGTCCGCTGGCCCGTAGACACGGTCGCGGCGATGCCACCCATAAAAGATTCCTTACATCGCTTCGCCCACCGCAAACTTCTCTCCATCGCTTCCTCAAACCGCTGCTTTGTAGATTGCCCAGCCGCCACGTCATCAAACTGCATGACAATATCGCTCCCAATGGCAAGTTGCATTTCCATGGATTTCTCTGGGGTCAAATGAATCCTTGCGCCATCGATATGACTTTGAAACGTCACGCCCTCTTCGTTTGTTTTGTTCATCTTAGACAAACTAAACACCTGGTATCCACCTGAATCCGTCAAAATTGGCTTATGCCAATTCATAAACTTGTGAAGCCCTCCAAGTTTTTTCATCGCTTCAACGCCAGGTCGAAGCAAAAGATGATAGGTATTTGAAAGCAAAATCGTCGCCCCAAGCTTTTCCATATCCAAACTCGACATGGTTTTCACCGCGCCCTTGGTAGCAATCGTCATAAAAAACGGCGTTTCCAAATCTCCATGCGGAGTAGAAAAACGACCACGACGTGCTTTGCCTTTTTGGTTGAGAATTTGAAACATGTTATTCCTTTAAATTCAATTGCTCAAGTAGTTCTTTTTCCTTTCGTCCAAGTTTTCTTGGAGTCACCACTTCCACTCGCACGATCTGATCTCCTCGGTTTGATCCAGACACAACACCTTTCCCACGCAATCGAAACTGTGTGCCTGATTGTGTGCCTGCTGGAATTTTCAGTTCACCTGTTCCGTCGATCGTCACTACATCAACTGTGTCTCCAAGCGCGGCTTGTGTGAATCCGATATTTTTTACCGTGTACAAGTCATATCCATCTCGTTCAAATTGTTTGTCTTGTTTGACATGAATACGAACAAACAAATCACCCGTTGTCCCTTGTTTGATTGCTTCCCCTTCACCACGAACACGCAACACGGATCCATCTTCGATTCCACCTGGAATGGAGATGATGAGTGTCTTGTGTGATTTTTCAACACCTGTTCCCGAACACGTCTTACAGGCTTTCTTTGGAATCTCTCCACTTCCATTACAGGTTTCACACATTCGCTTTACTTGCATGGCTCCCAGAATCGTTCGTTGTACACCAATCTTGACTCCAGCACCCCCACAGTCATCGCAAGTCTTGGTTCCTTCTGCTGGTTCAGCTCCATTTCCAGAACAGCGGGAACAAGCTGTTTGCCGTGAAAGCGAGACGTCACGATCCACACCAAAAACGGACTCTTTAAAACTCAACTCAACATCCACCTGAATGTCATTTCCTCGAGGTGTCTGTGATCGACGTCCTCCTCCACGAGAGGCACCAAAAAGATCTCCAAAAATATCACCGAGATCTTCAAACCCTTGTCCGCCTTGGAATCCAGAAAAATCAAACCCACCAAAGCCTTGTCCGCCAGCTCCGCCATAGCCACCCTGCTCAAACGCAGCCGAGCCAAACTGGTCGTACTGCGAGCGTTTCTTTTCGTCCCCCAAAACCTGGTAGGCCTCATTAATTTCCTTAAACTTCGCCTCGTCCCCACCCTCTTTATCCGGGTGATACTTATGCGCTAGTTTTCGAAACGCAAGTTTCACCTCTTCTTGAGATGCACCTTTTTCAATTCCTAGTAATTTGTAATAGTCTTTTGCCATAGTTTTCCAGCCAATCTTAGCGGTTTTCTCCCAGATTGTCGAGATGTCACAGAAGAAGGAATTAACAAGAATAGACAGCTGTTTTGTGATGCGATACATTCAATAAAATGCTATTCTAAAAACCTATGATCCACCACAATAAAACAATCGGCGTTCTGGGAGGAATGGGACCCGCAGCTTCATCCAATTTCTATCACAAAGCCATTCGCTACGCCCAAGAACACTATGGTGCTGTAATGGATGCTGACTATCCTCCAATGATCATTTACAGTCTTCCTATCGAAGGATTCGATGAAACGGGAATTACGGACGAACGACTTGTTCGTCAACAACTCATTGCCGGTGTACAACGATTAGAATCAGCAGGATGCGATCTCATTGTTATCCCTTGTAACACCGTTCATGTTTATTACAACGAAATGCAAGCGGCAACAACCGTCCCTATCTTTAATATTGTCGAAGAAACTAAACAACAAGTCCTAGCTTCTGGCTATACCAGATTAGGTATGTTTGCTTCTGCGAGTACACGACGTCTAGGCCTTTACCAAAAAATCTTTACTCAAGCTGGACTCGCATTGATTGAACCAACCGATGAACAACAGGCCGTTCTCGATCGTGTCATTGAGCACGTTATGGGAGGCAATCAAAAAAGCGATGATGTCATTGCTCTCAAAGACATCGCTCGTGACTATCTCAGAAATGGTGCCGAAGCTGTTGTCATGGGTTGCACAGAAATCCCTCTTGCCATCAACCAAACCCACACAGATATTAAATTGTTTGACAGTATTGAGATATTGGTACGATGTGCCGTCGATTACTCATTAAACAAATGAAAACTTATGAATATCGAAGACAAAATCACCGAGAAACTTATTGAGCTTGATGAGAAAATCACACAAGTTCGACAAGAATTAGCCGAGAAACCTTCGCGGAATGAAATGATATTGGCATTTGACGCTCAAATGAAAACAGTTCTACAAATCGCATAAACAAAAAGAATCGACACATTCGTCGATTCTTTTTTAGTTCTATTCCTTCTCCTTAAACTCCGCATCAATCGGTTCATCCTTCTTTTCCTCTGAACCAGCCTGTGCATTTCCAGTCGCCTCACCTGTCTGCTCCTGTTGCTGATACATCTTTGCACCAACCTTTTGAGCAACCTCTGTGAGTTCGTCTGCAGCTTTTTTGATAGCTTCGTGATCGTCATTGTCTTTCACAGCCTTGAGTGCAGTAATCTTGTCCTCAACCTGTTTGCGTTCTTCAGAGGTAATCTTGTCACCCGCATCCTTCAACATCTTTTCTGACGTATAGATCATTGTGTCAGCAAGATTTTGATGTTCGATGCGTTCCTTACGTTTCTTGTCGTCTTCTGCATGAGCCTCCGCATCTTGTTTCATCTTTTCAACTTCCTCTTTACTGAGTCCTGTTGAACCTTGAATGGTAATGTTTTGTGATTTGCCAGAGGCTTTATCCGTTGCAGATACGTTCAATATGCCGTTTGCATCGATATCGAACTTCACTTCAACTTGTGGAACACCACGTTGTGCCATCGGAAGACCGGACAGGATAAAGCGACCCAATGTTTTGTTTCCATCAACCATTTCTCGCTCTCCTTGAGCTACGTGAATTTCAACGGTTGTTTGGTTATCCGCAGCTGTTGAAAAAATCTGTGACTTGCTTGTTGGAATGGTTGTATTGCGTTCGATAAGTTTAGTCATCACTCCTCCCATGGTTTCAATACCAACGGAAAGTGGCGTGACGTCGAGAAGCAAAACATCTTTGACATCCCCTTGGAATACACCGGCTTGAACAGCGGCACCCACAGCCACAACTTCATCTGGGTTCATGCTCACGTTTGGTTTCTTTCCAAAGAATTCCTCGACGACTTTGAGAACAAGTGGCATACGAGTCATTCCACCGACCATGATGATTTCCTGAATCTCGCCTTTATCGAATCCAGCATCTTTCAAAGCCGACTTCACTGGACCAAGCGTATTCATCACAAGATCGTGACACAATTCTTCGAGCTTGCTTCGTGTAAGGGTGAGTACCAAATGTTTTGGTCCGTTTGCGTCTGAGGTAATAAACGGCTGATTGATTTCAGTTTGATTTGCTGTAGACAGCTCAATCTTTGCTCGTTCAGCTGCGTCTTTAACTCGTTGCAACGCAAGCGGATCGCCAGAGAGATCAAGTCCTTCTTGCTTTCTAAATTCTTGCAAAATCCAGTCGATAATCACACGGTCAAAGTCGTCGCCTCCAAGGTGTGTATCTCCATTGGTTGATTTTACCTCAACGGTGTCAGCGGAAATATCGAGAACAGAAACATCGAACGTTCCACCTCCCAAATCGTACACGACAATCTTCTGGCCAGCTTTCTTATCGAATCCGTAAGCAAGAGCTGCAGCGGTTGGCTCGTTAATCACACGTCGAACTTTAAGACCTGCAATTTCTCCAGCGGTCTTTGTTGCATTGCGTTGTGCGTCGTCAAAGTAGGCTGGGACCGTGATCACCGCTTCTTCCACTTTTTCTCCCAAACGTTCTTCTGCATCTGCCTTGATCTTTCCAAGAATCATCGCGGAGATTTCTTCTGGTGTGTATTCCTTGCCTTTCATCATGATCGCAACACCTTCGCCTTTTTTGACGATTTCGTACGGCATGATTTTCTTATCGTGTGCAACTTCTGAATCTTCCCATCGTCGTCCAATCAAACGCTTAATGGAAAACAACGTGTCTTTTGGGTTTGTAACAGCCTGTCGTTTTGCAGAGAGTCCAACCAAACGTTCATCTGATTTAGACATCGCCACAATCGAAGGCGTTGTGCGCGCACCTTCTTTATTTTCTAACACCTTTGGTTGACCACCTTCCATGATGGCCACACAAGAGTTTGTTGTCCCAAGATCGATTCCTAAAATTTTTGCCATATGTTTTATTTACTTACAATTACTTTTGCTGGACGAATCACATGATCTCCATGTTTCCATCCACGACGAACGACTTCCACGATCACACCTGCTTCTTTGCCTTCTACTTCTTTTTCTGCTCCAGCATCGTGCAAGGTTGGGTCAAAGACATCACCAATTTGTCCAAAGGCAACAGCTTGGAATTCTCCAACAACACTTTCGAGCTGAGTACGAACATAGAGAAGTCCTTGCAACCAGTTTTCGACTTTTGGATCTAATCCTTCTGGTTTGAATGCGAGCGCTGAATCGAAGTTATCAAGCACAGGAATGATTCGCTCAACAGCATCATTTTGAACATACTCTCGCATACGAACACGCTCTGCAGACAAATCTTTTTTCAAGTTATCGTAGTCAGCAAGAGCACGTCTCCATCCAAGAATAAACTGTTCGCACTGATCGCAAGCCGGAGTTTCTGTCTGTGTTTGATCAAGTGGTACTTGTGTCTCTTCTTGTTTTTGATCTTCTTCTTTTTTATGTTTCATACATGTTGTCTAATAATGTGGAAGCTTGTTTCATCAAGGCTAAATTTTGAAGGTAATCCATACGAAGCGGACCGATGATTCCAAGCATGCCTTTTTGATTATTTGGAAACGTATATCGAAGGACGATCGCTGACACATGTTCACCAAACGGCCCTTCCGTTCCAATATAAACGGTTGGTTGATCCAACGATCGGTTGGTCATGCCCGCAACAATTTCATCGAAGGAATCAATAAGGACACTGAGCGAACGAATCATTTCCAGGTCATGGAAATCTGGCTTGTGAAATAAATTTGAAACGCCGGCATAATAACTAAAGCGAGGATCAAAGGCAACAAAGGCAGTTTCTCCAGAAAATTGAACCAGGGAAAGGGCAATTGACTTCAATGTTTCTTCGATCTCCTTTTCCCGAACCACTTTTTGTGTGAACCCAGCCTGAGGATGTTTAACCGCTTCGCCAGCAACAATATGCCGCAAATAGTACTGATATCCTTTTTCTGTTGGAATACGTCCAGCCGAGGTGTGAGGTTGTCGAATATACCCTTCCGTTTCAAGTTGAACCATCTCATTACGAATCGTCGCAGAAGAAACCCCGATTTGGTGTTCTTCAACCAAAAACCGCGACCCAACTGGCTCAGCAGAGCGAATATAGTCTTCGACAATCAGCCGAAGCACGAGTTCTGAACGCGGAGTCAACATAAAATAAAATTAGCACTCATTATTATAGAGTGCTAATTTAGTTTGTCAAATCTTCTAACGTGCCGATCGTTGAGCACGTTGTCTTGCACCTAACAATTGTGCAGCTTCTTCTGTTGCCTTTCGTTGTTTTTGAAGCTCCAAATACTGTTTCTTTGCTTGCTCAGCATCTTTCTTTTCTTTTTCTAAGTACACAAGCTCTTCCAAAAGTAGAACCGGTGTGCGATCAAGAGGAACCATACGATATTCGTCTTCTGCCTTTGGGTTGGTAAGATGAATCATTGAAGACTCAACTTCCACTACTTTCCACCCTCGTTGTTTACCACTTTTTACGATGTCACCAGGTTTTAAAGCAAGCAGTGGATTTTTTGCATACTCCTGTGCCAAATCAAGTTTATATCGTCCAACCCAAATGTTTGCCTTTCCACGTGAGACAAGATAGCTATTCATGTCCGTATCAAATCCCCCATTTCGCCATCCAGCCAAAATGTCCACACTGCCTCCATCTGACCCGACCGAATCATCCAACGCTTCGCTTCGGAAACTTTCTGGAAGAACGACTTGTGTTTTAGATTCGATTGGTTTTGGTAACGTTGGAAGAAGTTCCATTATTCGCGTCTCGGCAAGTTGATACTTGTAAGGTGCTTGTCTGTGTTGTACTTCCATTCGTTGATCAATCAGTTCCTGTTCTTCGTTTTTCACAGCTCTGTACTCTTCTTTCATTTTCTCCGTCTCCTCTTTTCGATCACGCAACGCTTCAAAACTTTTTCGTTCGTATTTCGCTCTTACTTCATGAATCTTTTTCAACTTACGATCAATAGAGCGAATTTCAGCAAGACAGGCGTCATTGATCTGATTCCACTGAGTAAGATCTTCTGCTGAAGGACCTTTTACTTCAACCAACTCTTCCTCTTCTATCTCCATCACTTCCATTGGATCAAGCAACTCCCCTTCATCATCTGATTGTCTTACTTCTTTTTGAGAAGATCCCACTTTATAATGAGTTGCCGCAACATCATCCGCCTTTGAACGTGGATTTTTCACATCTCGAATCACTGCTTCTGATGCTTCTTGAAGTCGTTGTTCTGCGGATTTCTTTTGTGCTTCCTTTGAGGTATCCGTCAAGATTGCCTTAATTTGTGCTTCTGTAAGGTTATCGCTCACACCATCAGAGACATGAACAATTTCATCGTCTTCTTCCAAATCCATGTATCGGACACGTCCTTCAAGGTCTTTTAACAACTCCTCATTTGAGACCTGTCTCTCACCTTGATTCAACATTCCAACAGCACGAACAATGATGTTTCTAGCATTATAATAGTCCCGCAGTTCTTTTGGGAGAGATTGTTCTCCTTCAGCTTGTTCAATTTGAGTTAATAACTCTTTATATTTCTGGGTCAGTTTTGCAAGTTCTTCTGGTTGCTTACTTGAATCATGCAAACCTAATTTTTTTGCAAGAAGAAGAGACGCGTAACTGTCATCGTCTGTCAGTCGAATAATCTCTCCTTTTCTCAAAAGATAACCTCGACTATCCCCTACGTTTGTAAAATAGAGTCTTTCTTTTCCGTCCGACATGGTAACCCTTCGAGAAAGTGTAGCTGTCGTAGCCGCTCCTGAAATATCTTGTTTAAAATGATCTGCCTTATTCTCAGCAACTTGGTCAAGAATCGCTTTGTTTGCACGAAAAATTGTTCGAGCTAATTCTCGGACAACAAGTGTGTCAATCTGTTCATCTGTCTGTGGAGACTGTTCTTTTTTAAGTAAACTGATTTGCTCAGACAAACTTTTACCAAGATAAGCCTGTGCCACCTCCGCCATAATGGTTGAGGCAATAACACCCGTATACGGTTTTTCCAATGTTCCATCTGGTTTTTTTATCGATTCACCCGACACACCGTCAGCTACCAACATCAAGCCATTCTCACGGTCGTTTATTTTTGAATCCTCACTCACCTTACCACGAATTTCTCTGTCATTTTCTACAATTATAACCTTTTCCTTTTTTTCATTTTTAACAACTTTCAACTGAGCTGTAGGTGGTTCACCGTCATTAACAGATGTCTCACGTTGAAAAACCCGTTCTTCCATCCAACGTTTTTCTTGTTCTTCTAAAACCGATCGTTTTTCTGGTTGTGGAACAGGTTTTACATCACCTGATCCGAAACCTAACATTCTTTTAAATCGACTAAGCATATGAAAATAGTATAGCAAATTTTTTTGTAATAAAAAACCGCCGAAGAAAGCATTTACGGCGGTAGTGCAGGATGATTGAAACGTCCCACAATAGCTGAGCCAGGTAGACATCGCGCGTCCGATGTATTTGGAGAAGCGATATTGATTCCTGTCCCAAGAAGTGGGACATTTTCATCAAAAATACATTGAACAAACGGCAGACAAAACACGTAAAGACAGTCATCCTTCACATCGACACCTTTGGGCATACTGAAATAGAGGTACCCAGGAGTGCGATGGTAAATGTGAACAGTCTTCAACCACTCGGGAAGCACAGTTCCACGAAGACAGAGTACTTCGTAGAGTTTATCGTTGACACGACGCGTCATAAATCCTTCGTGACAAATAATCCGATCAAGCATCTTGCGTTGATAACCAGCGTAATCAAACAAACTGATCACTTCTGGAACCGGCACAGACAAGCGGGGCAGAGCCATCGTTTTCCTCCTGTTTGGACTTCACAGAACAAATGACCTTAGACAAAAAGAACGGTCTTGTCAACCCTTCTTTGTTGTTTTTATCAAACTTCCCCAAGATCGTTTAGAAAACTTGTATTCTGTAAGCATTTCCGAGAATTTCTTTCCGCTGAGAATACTTGGAACAATCACATACGTTGCCCCAAGTTCATAGGCAAGTTTGGCTTCTTCCGGGGTGTGGACACTCACCACGACCGTTCCAGAATACTGATGAGAAGAAAGATGTCCAAGAATGGAAGTGCTGATCACAAAATCAGGAATGGTAGAAATAATTAACTTGCCTTTTTCTGCTTGAATCTCTGACAGAAATGTCTCATCCCCTGCGTCGCCATAAATATTTGGGATTTCTTTTTCACTGAGCTGTCGCGTCATTTGTGGATCAAAATCCACAACAACATAAGACTTGTTCATCTTCTGAATCACTGGCAAGAGTTCCATGCCAGCATCATGGCACCCAAACAAGAATATCTGTCGCGTTTCGTGAACGGTCTTTTTTTCTATCGCAAGCATATGAGAAGGCTCAAACCATTTGAACACCCAAGAAATTCGTTCGTAAATTCGTTCGTTGTGTTCGATGAGATAAGAACTTCCAGAAATCGTAATAATTCCAACGAGGGTCACAAGTGCAAGAATGGATGGCTCAAGATGCCCAGCCGAAATCCCTGCGGCGATAATAATAAATGAGAACTCAGATATTTGAGCAACCGTTGTACCAGCCAAGAAACCAGTTCGTGGATGATAACCAAGTAAACGCATGACAAAAAGAACAATCAGTGGGTTACCGATAAGAACATAAAGACTGAAAAGAACCGTTGGCAAGATCAAACCATCCACATGCTGAATACTCAGATGAGTTCCAAGAACAATAAAAAAGATGATCAAAAAGAAATCTCGAAGCGGTCGAATACGGGCGATGATTTCTTGAACATACATGCTGGTTGAAAGTGAGATACCGGCAATAAGCGCGCCTATTTCGATTCCAAATCCAAAGAGATGCAAAACTGTTGCAACCAAGAAACACCAAGCAATGGAA
>CALRGL010000039.1 GCA_943357275.1 Candidatus Uhrbacteria bacterium RIFOXYB12_FULL_58_10
CTGTTGTCACCATGGAAATTCCATCTGCTCCTGCGTCAAGACTAATTGCTCCACCAGTAGAATCTAATGTGATATCGCCTGTTGAATTTATATCAATTCCACCAGCCGATGAACTTAGAAGAATGGCATCTGCAACGGCTTCTGAAGCATAAATACCCACTGAACCAGTTTCTGATTCAAAAGAGAGATCTCCAACAGATGTTGCGAAATGAGAAGTTCCATCAGCATCCATTTCAATTGTTCCCGTTGTATTCACCAACAAAGAAGTTGAAGGATAAAAGTTGATATTTGCAGAAGTTAGATTGATATCTCCCATTGATGTGCCAAGATTGAGTGCATCACCCGCAGTAAGGATAATATCATCTAAACTTATCGCCAAAATATCATCCACTGCTTCAATAGCTACATCATTTTCATCCTCAGCCGCATCTGGATTTGCAACACCAGCAGAAATAACTACGTTTGTTGCAGCTCCCTGAGCATCCAAAACCACATTACCGCCTGTCGTTGCAAGTGTTAGTTGAGTTGGTCCACCAAACGTAATTCCTCCTTCATCCGTAAACGTTGCAAACGCCACCCCAGCGTTTTGCACAATAAAGTCACCCGTACTGCTCAAATCCACAACCATATCTCCTGCTGCAGCAACATCAAATTCTAAACCTGTTACGGCATCATCCACGGTAATAACTTGTGCATCAGCACCAAAGTTATTATACGCATCATCAAGTGTTTCTATCCCTGAAGCGCCAAGTGTAACAAACGATGCTCCGTTGTAATATTTCAACGTGTCATCATCTGTGTCGTAATACATCTCCCCTTCAAACGCACTTGCTGGATCCGCTGCTGAGTTTTGGATCGCTTGTGTGAAAACAGAAAAAGGCGATTTGTAAATCGTTATGCGTGTTGCAAACAGTTCATAGAGTCCATCTGCAGAGGAACCAGCACCTGCTGATAAAACGGTTCCAACTTCCAATTCTGGATTAAAAGCAATGTCCCCAATATCTGTGCCTAGTGGAATTTCTAGGGAAAAAAATCCATCTACCACGGCAACGTCATCGGCATAGATATAATCCGTTGTTGCCGCAGCATTATCATAAAGTCTGAAACGAAAATCGTAATCCGCATCGGCAACAACGTCTCCGACATCATCTTTAAGTCTTCCTTGAAAACCAAGGGATGTTGGATATCCAATTGTTGGTGCTGCGTTGGCAACGGATGGTTTGGCAAGTATTCCGATGGCAAGTGTATAAAACACCATCGAGATACTTACAAATGAATACAAAAAGATCTTGGAAGTTCGCATACATTGGGTGATGGACGAACAAAGGATAATTATGGGTGACGGAATTTTTTCCAAACGACAAAACCAACCAGACTTAAACCTACCAACAAGGAGATCCAGACAAACAAGTTGGGAGCTTGCTTGTCACCTATTTCTCCTTCTGATGTTTCTTTGAATTCATTATACCCTATCGGACGATATAAATCAGTACCCTGCGGATAAACTCGAATACTCGTCGATCCATATTTTACATTTCCCGCACGATCAATGGCGGCAAGACGTAAAAAATACGTACCTGCTTTCAAGTCTTTGATTTCGATTGGAAGTTCTCTTGCTTCAAACGTTCCATCGTTGATCGCAAGTTGATACTGAGCCACACCAGAAGACTCATCGGTTGTTGCAAACGTCAGTCCGAGTGTTTCTCCTTCAAGAATCTGTGTGTCGGTCGGTGTCACTACGAAATCGTTTGGTTTGCTTGTATCAACGTTTACACGAACATGAACGGTCGGAGTTAATTCTCCACTTTTCAATACTCCTTTGAGATGAAAATAATGGATACCATCTTTCACGTCTGTAAACGTTTTAGAAGATTCGTCTGAAGAGATAATTTCTGTTGGATTTGTTTGTGAAGACTCATCAAACGCAACAAGATAGTCTTTTATGTCTGCTTCTTTTGGAAGAACAAGCCAATCCATCGTTACCTCTGTCTTTTGATACCACTGCGTTTGAACGGGATGTGTGCTTGAGGAAACCGCGAGAATAGGAGTGCTTTCTGACACGTCTGTTCTTGGCTGAAGATGAATCTGAATAGATTTCAACGAGGAGGCATCCAGTGTTTCTGTTCCGTCTTGAATCATCTTTGAGTCCGGACTCACAGAAAGGCTTGTTTCCCCTTCTTTTACAACCTGAAACGTAATCGTTACAAAATCAAACGCCCCTTGAACTGGCTTATCTAACGTGAACGCTCCCCAAGAAACGATTCCGTTTTTGTTATCAAGATAGTTTCCTGGAGCTGATCGATCAAATTCCCCAATCAGAGAGACGCTTTGTGCGCGGATAAAGGCTGGATCAAACGTGATGACAGAGCGAATCGTATCAACGCTTGCCGCTCCCGTATTTCCAAACACACGCACATCAAAGAGTGAACCGGTTTGTGAGGTAATTTGGGAAGGCGAAAGTAAAAGAACCGAAGTTCCGCTTGCAAACGCGAACTTCGGTATCAATAAGAGTCCAAGAAAGAAAGCAACCCATTTTCCATTCATAGTTAAATCTTTTTCCCCCACCTAGCAACCAACATCGAAAAGTCGTAATCGTTGACTTTTCCATCGATGTTAAAGTCGCCGCTGCGATCCACACCATTCCATCGTTTCACAAGTTTGCTTAAATCGTAGTCGTTCACTTGATTATCCTGTGAGATGTCCCCGATCATCCGTCGATAAATGCTCAGGCTCACTGGTCCAGAAATCTTCCCTGCTGTATTTGCCTTGATCTGAAAGACGTTTGACCCAAACGTGAGACCGACGACACTTTTCCAACTTGTGACAGAGGGATAGGTCACCCCAAGTGTACTACTATTTACCAATACTTCTCCTGCTCCAGAAACTTTTGTTCCGTAGATCATGAGTGAGCTTTCATAGGTAAATCCAAGAGCTGAAAGTGTTTCGTTAACGGTCGGGACGTCTGGTCCTGGTGTGACGGCTCCACCGCCTCCACCACCTCCGCCTCCACCACCACCTCCACCTCCAGCGTTGTCGGAACAGTCGGACGTATCAAAGGTACAATCTGCGTTACAAGCAAGATCCCCCAGATCAAACCCTTCTGTCACACAACTCGCTGCATTCAAATGCGTTCCATCACAATCTTCTGTTGGATCTGTGAATCCATCACCACAGTAATATTGAAATTCACCACCTGCCTCTAACTGAAAACTAGCAGAAGTCTTTGAGCCGACCATTGGTTCAATGGAAGCTTCCAGTTTGTACGACGCAGAATCCAAATTATAGTCATCGCCTGAAAAAGGAGAATGCGACTGAGATGCTGTGAATCCTGTAACAGCGTCCATCTGAAAACTGTCCGATGTAATGGCATTTGCCACCATTGGAACAGCTACAACGGAAACAGCAAAAAGAAAGAGGAGGGAAACTTGTGTGTATCGCATACGCTCTTGAGCGTGCTATTTAGCCTGGAGTCGGATTGGTGAGTAGTTGTGAGCAATAAGCAGATCTGTGTACGCAATGGTATGCAGAACATTCCATTCAATCGTCGTTGCTGGCATTTTACCGTATTTTGCCCCAAAGGTTTCTAGAGCAATCTGTTCTTTTTGAATATCTCGTGGATTTGGCTGACATCCGCCATAAGCCATGCAGTGCAAAGCTTTCCAATCATTTTCAGAAGAAGGCATGTGAGCGAAAAACGCTCCGAAATATTTAAGAGCTGTGGCTTCCCATGCTTTATTGATAACCGTTATAACAGGAGCAGGAGCAGGAACAACAGATGTTTCTACGGCAACGATATCAATCGGTTGTGCTGGAGAAGGATTGATTTGAGCAACTGTTACACCTGTGGTGGTAACAGTCATAGACCCAAGCGCACTCACATTCAATTTTTCAACTCCGTCAGAAATGACTTTAGACGTATTCAATACAGCAACAGTGGATGACCCTGCGCTGAGCGCACGAAATTTCATTGTTACCATTGTTCCTGTACTTGTCACAGGCACACCGTATTTATAAACACCGTAGGTAAAGGTTCCTTTGTTATTGTCGTACCAGTTTCCAGGTGCGTAGTTTGGGAAAAGCAGACCATTACTAAAACTTAACATCTCTATTTTGGAGGCATCGTAGGCTAATTCAACACGTGCCATATCAATAACCTCGACGTTTGGCGTCATCACCACCGTCGCCGTAAACGTATCCCCTGTTTTCAAAGCGATGGTTGCAGGCGAAAGTGTGAGGGTTGCGGCGCCTGCGGCTTGAACAACAGAAATACCAATACTAGCTAAGAGAAATGTGATGCAAGAAAGAAGAACGAACATTTTTTTCATAGCGAAATGGTTAGAACGAAATTTGCTTACATACTAGCATTTCTAAAAGAAAGAATCGAACACAAACTGTGTACAATGAAAACGAATCAAAACAAAAAGAAATACTGTGTTATAATTCCTTTATATGTTCGTGTTGGAGGATTTACAAAAATTGATCATGCGATCACCCGAGGTCGCCTTTATTTCTGATTTTTTAAAAGAACATCCGCAAGCAGAACTGTACCTTGTTGGTGGAGCCGTTCGTGATCTTCTTTTGAAACGTGTGGGAGAACATGTTGATTTTGATTTTGTCATCCGCGGGCTCTCACACGAAGAAATCCAAGCTTGGTTTGATGAAAGAGGCTCGATGGATTTTACTGGTGCACACTTTGGCGTGTTTAAGTTTATGCCAAAAGGATTTGATCCTCAAAAAACCAAATTTATTGATATTGCTCTTCCGAGAACAGAACGTTCACACGAACAAAGTGCCGGAGGATACAGAGAATTTTATATTCAATCGGATCCAACCCTTCCCATTGAAGACGACCTTTCCAGAAGAGATTTCACCGTGAATGCCATGGCGATTAATTTGAGAACAAACGAACTCGTTGATCCATTTGATGGTCAGTCAGATTTGCAAGAAGCCTCTATTCGATGCGTTGGGAACCCAGAAGAACGCTTTAAAGAAGACCTCACACGCATTCTACGAGGCATCCGATTTGCCAGTGAACTCGGGTCTACCATAGAACTTGCGACACTCAGAGCAATTGAACATCGGGTTGAACACATTCACACAAAACAAAACGGCGAATACCTTATTTCTCGAGAAACCATCGGACTGGAACTTGCCAAAGCCTTTTCAAGAAATCCCATGGCTACAGGTGTCTGGCTCGATCTTTCTCACGCACTTTCCGTCCTTTTTCCTGGTGTACAACGAAACGCCATTGAGCGATTAAAGGATGTGAAACCAAATCATCCCCAACTTGCCATCACATTACTTCTTCTAGATCAATCATCGGATCAGGCAAGACAAATTCTTCTAGAAACGGGTCTTAATTCTCTTCCAAAACATTCTTCGCTTCGTCTTGAACTCGACAGTATTCTTCTAGGAATCGAACGTATGAAGGAAGCGGAATCTGAAACTTGGATTCAAGGCATGCGTGCCCACCGGTTTGAGAAGATCTTCATGCAAAGCCACGGTGTATTCATGCTTGATCTGTTGAAACATGCCGGCAAACCAACCATCGTCCAACTCGTGAACAAACGAAAATCTCTCATAGAAGAACGCTGGTCGATCAATCCGTTCGAACAGATTCCTGAACTCATTAGTGGAGATGATGTTCTCTCCGCAAACGTTGAACCTGGTCCGCGTGTAAGACAAGTGCTTGAACACATGCGTGACGAACAACTCGAAGGAAGAATTATGTCGCGTGAACAAGCTCTTCAGGCATTACATCATTTTTGAAACAAGAGTAAAATGCAATTGCAACTAACAATATTTTCTATGCATAAACGCTTGTCTCTTTTTTGTCTTTAATCTGTTGTCTAATTTTGTTAACACCACAGGTTGTATTTGCAGCTACAGCTGCAACCGGATCTATTACTGGAATAGCGCCAGGTATCTTTGCAGGTTTCGATGAGGCCCTAACAATCAACGATGGAACGAATTCTTACTTGTTCCTCGTCACAAACATGGGAGGAGCATTCAACGGTCTTTGTTATCCACTTGGCGGATGGGAAACATACTCACAACCATGTAACACAGGAGATTCCACTGTTATTGATGTAGGAGGAGCAGGCGGCGAAGAAACAGCAGCACTTGTTGCAAGTTTTGCACAGGCAATTAACGCAACAGCCATCAATATCACCGCAACAGAAAATGGAATTGTTGTCACACTCACACATGATTCCTCTGGGACCACTGGAAATCAAACGATCACAGAAACTGTTGCAGACATCTCATTTGGTGTAAGCGGTATGTCTGGCGGTACAGACACGGAAGCGGTTCCAGAGTTCACAGACACACTTTACATTGCCGTTCTGGCAGCAGGAGGTTGGTACGTTTTTAATCGCATGGCTCAAAAACAAAAAGTTTAAAAGACATGACATAAAACACTCGGAAAAATTTCCGAGTGTTTTTATCAAATACGTGTTATAATTTCACCAAGTCAAGTATAAATTTTTCTATGAAAATAAATTTGCTGAGTTTTCTTTCACTTCTATTTTGTCTAACATTGCTATTTCCTTCTATCGCTTTTGCAGCAACAGCGGCAACGGGATCCATCACTGGAATAGCACCAATGATCTGGAGTTTCAATGAAACAATGGTTATTAGCGATGGAACTACGGCATATAATTTTAAAATTACAAACGGTGGGGGTACATTCAATGGACAATGTACTAACACTGGATACCCTATTTACGATCAACCTTGTGAACCGGGAGACTTTACACTCATTGACACTGGTGGTGGGGGTGGAGGAGATGCAGATACTTTGCGAACAAGATTTGCAGCAGCTATCAATGCAACAGCAATCGGTGTCACTGCAACTGTTAACGGAACGACAATTGACTTAGTAAATGACACACAGGACTCAGCTGGAAACGTTGCAATTACAGAAACCGTTGGGAATGAAGGATTTACTGTAAGCGGTATGTCTGGCGGTACAGACGCAGAAGCGGTTCCAGAGTTCACAGACACACTTTACATTGCCGTTCTGGCAGCAGGAGGTTGGTACGTTTTTAATCGCATGACCCAAAAGCAAAGAGTTTAAAAAGACGTGACATAAAACACTCGGACACATTTCCGAGTGTTTTTTAAACAAGTTGACGATAGAGCCTATTTTAGCTATTCTTTCAACGCGTTTACTCTACCGGGCGGCTAGCTCAGTTGGTTAGAGCGTTACATTGACATTGTAAAGGTCACAAGTTCGAATCTTGTGTCGCCCACCATAAAACACTCAGGAAAACCTGAGTGTTTTATAATCAAAACACAAGATTCGAACTTGGTACACCAGACTCTTGTGTCGCTATGTAAAAATGAATGTTTCGAACTTAAAAAAACTTACTTTCATTCTGTTCCACAACCGTTTCCTCCTCTTCTTCTGCTTCTTCCTGTTCTTCTTTCTGTTCATCCTCAACTTTTTCCATCGTAATCCAAGGTTTGGACTTAGATTTTGAAATCGCCATAAAAACCATTCCCCCCAATGTCAAAATACCAGCCCCAACCAAAAAGGCACCAAAAACAGAGGAAAATCCACAGCCAAACAAAGACATCACTACTTCCGCTTTGTTTGTGGCCTCTAACAAACAAACTTTAATCGCTTCATTTCCAAAACGCGTCCCATAATAAGCCGCCCCATATCCACAAAATCCAGCCAAAATCGTAAAAAGACAACTAAATCGAACCTTTTTGATTCGACCAAGTTTCAAAATCGTCAAAACCGCAAAAAAAACACCCCCAAGCACCCAATACACAATAAACCAAAAGATAAACAGAAATGTAGTAAGAGAATTTGGCTCAAAATCCATACGCCAGGTATTATACCCTAGATTGACAGAAGGACAGTGTATAATAGAGTGTGTTGTATCTCATTCTTTCCAAAACGAAAGAAATCCTCTCAAAATTGGTGATATGCGCAGCTCTGGAGGGAAAAAATCGCCGACCCGTAGGTAAATCCTACGGCGAGGTGATTTTTTCCCGAAGAGCAAGCAGATCGCCAATTTTGAGAGGATTTCGGGCATGTAGCTCAGCTGGTTAGAGCCCCGAGCTTATACCTCGGTGGTCCCTGGTTCGATCCCAGGCATGCCCACCATCTCTATGTTACCGTATCAATTCATTGGAATTTTCCTCTTTATCTTTTCCATTATCTTCTTACGTCATGCAAAACAAGGCAATGACAAGGAAGGCGTGGTCGGGATGACAGCTCTTCTGGGGGCATCGATTATTCTGATGGTTATTTTTGGCCTCCTTTATTCAAGCGCTTTTTAATCTTGTAACGGCTTCTTAATGATTCCTATGAAAAAACACAAAGTTTCCGCAGAAGAAGCCGGTTCGCGTCTCGACATTCTGCTAACCATCTATATCAAACATTCACGCTCGTTGATTCAGAAATATATCAAAACGGGTGATATTACTGTGAACGAAAAACATGTCACTCCGCATCTTGCCGTTGATGAAGGAGACGTGGTCGCTTATCCAGACCTCGCAAAGATGACCGTGAAACCAAAAAAACAACCGGCTCCTGTGCTTGAAGTATTGTATGAAGACAAAGACATCGTTGTCATCAATAAACCAGCCGGGCTTGTTGTGCACCGCGCGCATGCTTCTGATAACGACGCAACTGTTGTCGACGGTATCGTAAAGATGTTTCCAAAAATTAAAAAAGTGGGAGACGATCCTTCTCGACCAGGAATTGTTCATCGTTTGGATAAAGACGTCTCTGGCGTGATGGTCATCGCAAAAACACAAAAAGCGTTTGATAATCTCAAAGAACAGTTCAAACAACGCGATGTCACAAAGGAATACTTAGCCCTTGTTTACGGACAACTTCCTCGTGTCACCGATCGTATCGATCTCAAGATTGCTCGATCAAAACAACGTGGACGTATGGTTGCTCGCACACAACAACAAGTTGGACGAGAAGCTATTACAGATTTTGAAGTTTTAAAACTTTATAAAACCACCTCGTTTGTACGCGTTCATATTTTAACTGGACGAACACATCAAATCCGCGTTCACTTCCTTGCGATCGATCACCCTTTGGTTGGCGACAAGCTCTACAAGAAGCCACACATGAAGAATATTCGTCCGATTGAACTCAACCGAATTTTCCTTCACTCCCACGCGCTTACGATTAAACTGATGAACGGCGAGGAAAAAACATTCTCTGCTGCCCTGCCTCCCGAGCTCGAACACATCTTATCTATTCAACCTGTTCTATGATCATCACGCTTGCCGGTGTTCCTGGTTCTGGAAAATCCACGGTTGCCAAACTTCTCAGCGAGAAGCTGAACATCCCCTGGTATTCCATTGGCGACCTGCGAGGCAAGATGGCGGAAGAACGTGGACTCTCGATTGACGAGTTCAACAAACTGGGCGAAGTAGAAGGATTTACGGATAAAGATGTTGATGCTTACCAAACCAAACTAGGACAAGAAAACACATCTCTGATTATCGACGGACGTCTTTCTTGGCACTTTATTCCAGGATCACTCAAGGTTTTCTTAGATGTTGATCCAGATGAGGCAGGAAAACGTATCTTCGATGCATCTCAAAAAGGTCTCAGACCTGATGAAA
>CALRGL010000040.1 GCA_943357275.1 Candidatus Uhrbacteria bacterium RIFOXYB12_FULL_58_10
TATCTTGGCCTTCCTTTTTGGTCTAGCCTCTTTGGTTGGTCATCTTGCAACGGCTTCTTCAACCATTTGGAAACGGTGGAAAGCCGGTCGACTTCTTCCTTAAACCTCACGTCGGTGAGGTTTTTTTCTTTGAAAAGAGGAGGAGGTGCATTGACAAAATAGCGAAAATAGGCTATTTTGTCTTAGCTCTAGTGTCTCAAATCTTCTAACGAAGGGACCTATAATGAATCGTCCGTATTGCCAAAATGGTGGTTTGACGATCCTTGGAATGCGAGGTCATGAAGACCTTGCTCGTCGATTGGCATCGCGTGTTGTGGAACTGGGGGAAAATTCCCGTCGCAACAGTACGCCCGTTGACGTAGTTATTCCCAAGCTTGGGTACTTTGAGAGTTGTGAGCCCATGGTTCGCCACACCAGCGATCATATTGCTGGTCACGACGTGATGATCATCACAAGTGGTCCTGGAACCCCGGAGATGCTTACAGATACGCTCAACATCCTGGGAACGGTTGCACGTCGTCGTCCGACTCGTATCATTTTGTTCACTCCGTATTTCCCCCTGGGGCGATCGGATGTGGAGCGAACCGACGAACTTCACATGCCTGCCATTTTGGTTGAGGCGTGGAAAGCTGTTGGCAAAGTCGGCGACACCCCGCTTCTCAATCGAGTGGTGTGTGTTGACCCGCACTCAGAGTCGATTTTGGCAACGGGTGGAGGTGGGTTTGTCACTCCGATCCGGATGACAAAGAAACTTCTGCTTCAGATCCTGCAATACGCACTCGAGATCACGGACAAAGTGGTCATCTCGTTTCCTGACAGTTCAAGCAAAAAACGATTCAAGGATGCGATTCCTGAAGTCGAAGCATTGCTCGGCCGAACCTTTCCCATCATCTTTGCGTCGGCAAATCGAGACGCCAAGAAGAAGGTGATCGAAAACGTCTACGGAGACGTGGAATCCATTGAGGGTTCGCTTGTCATCGAGATCGATGATGAAACCCAGTCTTTGGGAACGCTCGATGACGTGGCGCATATGCTTCGTCGACGAGGAGCAGCAACGGTCTGGGCAGCTGTAACCCATTGCGCATTGTGCGGAAAGGGGCCTCAGCGACTCATGGCCGAGGAGTGTGGAATCGAGTGTCTCTTTGTTATGGATACCATCGATCCCTACTCACGTCCTGATCTGCAGCTGCCTCTTGAGTCTGGTCGATTGCGTGTGATCTCCTGGTTTGAGGAGTACGCGGAAGTCATCTACCGCGCTCACTGGAACTTGGATATTCGCGCTCTTCGTTGATCAACTTTCTTCATGCGCCACACACGTTTGCTGTGGCGTTTTTTGTTTGTCGAAATACCTTGACTTTTGGCTCCTTTCAGACTAATCTCGCCTCAGTTCATTCAAACGGAGGAATGTATGCGTCGAACGATTCTGATTTCTGGTGAGCCACATTCTGGCAAGACGACCTTGTTTCGTCGGCTCGTCGAGCATCACCGTGGTCACATTGGGGGTGTGATCACAGAAGAGATGGTGAATGACGCTGGGGCTCGTGTTGGTTTCAAAGTTCGAGCGTTGGACACGGGTGCCGAAGCTGTTCTTGCGACCAAGGAGCCTGGTGGAATGCGGTTTGGCGAATATCAAATCGATCCCACAGCGTTGATCAGAGTGGTCAATCCGGCGATCAAGCGTGCCATCGAGTATCATTCGCTGATTTGCATTGATGAGATTGGCTTGATGCAACTCGAAAGCGAGATGTTCAAGTCCTTGGTTTTGCAGGCAATGAAGTCTGGCAAAATCGTGCTTGCAACCATGCATGCCAGACAGCATGTGTTCACGGACAAATTGCGCGAGTCAGGAGATGTGCTCTACTTTTCCATAGACTCTGCCAATCGTGACGAAGTACTCGAAATGATCGAATCCATGTTCATTCGCATGATTCATTCTCAGAACGGAGATCAAGCGTGAAAGACGCGTATCCAAAAACATTCATTTTTGTTCGTCACGCGGAAAGCGAGGGAAACCTGCTTTCCGTTGAAGAACGCACAAGACATGAGGTTGGAACCAATCGGTATGCATTGACGGATCGTGGTCGACGTCAGGCGGAACTCACTGGGAAGTGGCTTAGAGATCGTTACCCCGAACCTGATCGAATCCTTCGATCCTACTACGAACGAGTCCATCAAACGTCTGATATCGTTTATCCAGATCTTCCCAAACGTCAGGAAAACCTTCTTGCCGAAGCCAATCGCGGAATCTGGCATGTGGCAACGGAAGAGGAGATTCGCGCAGTCCTGCCGTTTGAGATTCGTCGACGTGATCTTGAAGGGTATTATCATTATCGTGCTCCGGGCGGTGAGAACTGGCCGGATGTGGAACGACGCGTTCGGGATTTTCGACGAAGTATCCGTGAAAACTATCACGGCAAAGTGATCGTGGTCTTTGGTCATGGAACCTGGGAGCTCGTCTGGCGAAAGGTCTTGAACTGCTGGGACGACACCGAGGTCATGGAACATTATTACCGTCAGGACATCGTAGGTAATGCGTCGATCTCGATCTACCACGGACGTTTTGACGAAGAAACAGGTCGTCCGTACTTGGCTCATGATCCTTTGGTAGACTACAAAGTGCCTTGGAAAGATAAACTCTGACATCTCACCTGCGAGGTGTCTTTTTTATATGGTAAGATAAACCTATTATGCGAGTACCGACAAGAAAAACAGAAATTCTAGCTCAGTCTAAAAAAGGTCCGGTTGATACGTACTTAACCAAGGATAAAATCGTCCGTTTACAGCGAGAGTTGCTTGAGCTTGAGAAAAGTCGACCAGAGGCAATCGAAGAGCTTCGTCGGACGCAAGAAATGGGGGATTTGTCTGAAAATGCCGCGTACCAGGAGGCGAAGTGGGAACTTAGAAAGCTGAATAACCGGATGCAATCAATCGAACAAAAGTTGAAGTTTGCGATCGTTATTGAAAAATCAACAGACGGTTCAGTTCAGATCGGCTCAAACGTTCAGTTAGAAATGGATGGATCGAAAAAATCGTTTGAAATCGTGGGAGAACAAGAGGCGGATCCAATGCGTGGGAGAATTTCGTTTAAGTCTCCGATTGGAAGAGAGCTCATGAATCACAAAGCAGGGGATAAATTTCAGATCAAGATTCAAGAACGAGCTATGAACATAAAAATTGTTCACGTCAATTAGTATGGAAAAAGGAGGATTTAAACCAGAACAAGCGATCGAATTTGCAAAGATGCAACCAGAGCATTTGCGTAGAGATGCCATGGAAGCGTTTCACAAAGAGCGCATTTCTCAAAAAGAAGGCATCGCTCTTATTGGTGGGGAAGTGTTGGATACTATTTTTGCTCAACCAGATATCGACCTTTCAAAGCTCGAGGAAATGATTCGCGAGCAAGGTCGAGATGCTGGTTTGTCGTCGAAACAAATGGAAATCGGCAGAGCACTTGTGAAGGAGTATGGAAAACGTAGAGATCGATTAAGTTCTTTGCGAAAAAAGGATCTTTCTCCAAATGATCTGTTTCGTGAATCAGTTTATCTTAGAAGTCCATTAAAGCCGAACGAACGTGTCGGCGTTGATTGGCGCACAGTTGTTGTTCATTTTCGAGTTCCAGATCGTATTTATCCAACCTTGAGAGGATCAAAAGATGGAGATCGAAGTGCAGGCTTCTTTGATAAGAAGCGACCGTTTATGGCGTTTGAACGGCAAGGAACACGTTCCAAAACCACGGCCGTTCATGAAGAACAACACGCCATGTATCACATGGTTCGCGAGGTCCTCTCAAAAAAGTTAGCAAGAACTCTTTTTGAACGCTCACGTCCAAAGTTCAATGAATTTGTCCAGCGTTTTAGAAATGAAGGACCGTATCGACCAGCCCAAGATTATATTGGGCAAGCCATTCGCTCAAACACGGATCGCATCAAAGACGAGATTTTTGCGTATACAAGAGACGGAGCGCGTTCTCCAAGAGATATTGCTAACGTGCTCCTAGAGCCAGAGTCCGATGGTGGACTCTATGACTATTTCAATCAGGAACGTTTGAGTCTTCAAAAAATGTTGGAAAGCGCCGGAAAAGACCCTGAGACCACCAAAGACATCATCAAACTTTTTCTCGACGAGCATCAAGAAGTCGTAAAAGACTCCGTTTCTGCTATTCGAAAACTTACAGAACAAGAAGGCTACACCTTCCACCAAGCCTTCATCTTCTTAATGGATGTTCCTGTGGAACTGTGGGCAAAAGAGGTCGATAGACTGGGGAAATAAGAGCTTTCCCCAGTAGATCTTGCAAGTAGGAAAAAGGCTTGTTATAATCTCGACGCTCATTGAGAAACCGAATTCGGAGGTTTATCTTCCGGAAGGTGGACGGTTCAGTTGATTGAGAAAGTTATTAAGTTTTGGTTAAAGAGTTCAAAATATTCGGAGGTAGTTCTCCGCCAAAGGCGGACTAAAGCGGCAGAGCAGTTTCCGCCGTAGGCGGACCAGCCTCTGGCTGGGGCTGTAATATGGAATATTCAATTTACGTATTAAGAAGTTTAAAAAACGGGAAACGTTACGTTGGTTATACAGGGAAGAGTGTTGATGAACGATTTCATGAACATTTATCCGGTACTAATCAATGGACACGGCAAAATGGTCCGTTTGTGTTGATTCATACTGAGACGTTCGTTGACCAACAAATAGCTATGCAAAGAGAAAAATTTCTCAAAAGCGGTCAAGGTCGTAAATGGCTCGACGAAAATATTCAAAGGTAGCTCAGCGGCAGAGCAGTTTCCGCCAAAGGCGGACCAGCCTATGGCTGGGGCTGTTGTACGTTGACTATAAATATTCGGAGGTAGCTCAGCGGCAGAGCAGTTGGCTGTGATCCTTAAACGCAGCGTTCAGTGGTAACACTGGAATGAAAACGAGGTGAATTGCTGGAAGTCTTCGGTGGAAACACCATGATAATCAGCAGCCAAGCCCCGCCAAGGCGGGGAAGGTTCAGAGACTATCCCGTAATGGGAGTAGATGAAGAAATTCGTCGAAGCGCCTCGCATCCAAGAGATTGGATGATGATATAGTCCACCCCTTTGGGAAACCATAGGACAATGTGTAACCAATTGGTCGTGGGTTCGATCCCCACCCTCCGAGCCATAGAAAAAGACTGAACTTCTGTTCAGTCTTTTTCTATTGTTTAGGTGATGGCGAGAAACTACAGGATTCAATTAAAAAAATCCCACAAAGGGATCAGGTTTGATTACTTAGATCGATGGAGACGGGCTGAGGGATGGAGTTTTCGTGAAGAAGGAAATTGTTTGTTGCATGGTTCGTCCAGAGCTGAAATGGCTCGTTCGGAAAATCGCGTCGCCAATGTGTAATCGTCTTGCAGACGTTGCACTGACGTTGTTCCCACACATTGACTCCATCTTGCTGTGCAATGACTGCCATGAGGATGGGTGGAGGTATGGGGCACTTGTGAGCACGGAGTTTGAGAAAAGCATCGCGGAACCATTTGAACATTTTGTAACCCTTATTCTGTGTCGAAGATGTTGTCTCTCTGGCTCCTTATCCTTACCCTAATTCAGAACAAACGTCAACATTCAATGCAACAATGTTTCAACAGAAATGCTGGAATTTTATTTTAGTTTAGAACTATCCATTATGAGTGAAGAACTGATAGAATAGTTATGTAATGACCTGACTCCATTGCTTTATGAAAATGAATAACATGTTCAAACTCATCATCGCCACTGCTGTCTCAGAGCTTGCTGGCATTATTGGTTCGGTGTTTACCGCGCCATTTATTGCTGGTTGGTATGCTGGACTCGTAAAGCCGGCCATGAATCCTCCGGCGTGGGTGTTTGGACCGGTCTGGACAATGCTGTTTTTGCTTATGGGTATCTCTGCGTACCTGGTCTGGAAGAAGGGATTGGATCGTAAAGATGTAAAGATTGCCCTAGCCATCTTTCTCGGCCAGCTGGTCTTGAACACGCTTTGGTCAATCATCTTTTTTGGTCTACACAGTCTGGGTGGTGCACTTATTGAGATTGTAGTGCTCTGGCTCGCCATTCTCGCTACGATTATTGTCTTTGCAAAAATCTTTCGTCCAGCCGCATGGCTTCTTGCTCCTTATATTTTTTGGGTCAGTTTCGCTATGTATCTTAACTATTCGATCTGGATATTAAACACATGAGAAAAGAGATGATCAAGGTAACGGATAAATTTCAGAAGGGTTACGACTTTCTAACCATCCTAAGCGTTATCGTTCTTATCTCTATTGGGTGGTATCTTTACGTATCACAGACTTCGGATCTATCCTTAAAAGGAGTAGATGATCCTGGCACATCTGTTTATCTTTATTTTTATAATCCTGATTTAGATCAAGGTCCCGGTGGTGTGCAGTGCAGTAAGAAAGGACTGGTTGCCGTAGAACGGGTATTACCAAAAACGGTGACTCCTCTTAAAGAAAGTATTGAACTTCTTTTGCGTGGCGAACTTTCTGATAAAGAACGAGAGCAAGGTCTTTCAACGGAATTTCCGCTATCGGGGCTTTCGCTTAAAAGCGTCGAGCTCGTTCAAGGTGTCGCAACGTTAATATTTGATGACCCGCAACATAAAACAGGTGGAGGATCATGTCGTGTGGCTATTTTATGGTCGCAGATTGAGGCAACAGCAAAACAATTTTCTACAGTAACGTCAGTACGCTTTATGCCAGAAGAATTGTTCCAGCCGTGAAGAGGAGGGGTCAGGTCCGACGTTCGACTTTTGATCGAATAAACAGATAGGGAAAGATCATGTTTGAAAAGTTGAACGTCGGACTTGACCATCCTATTGCTTTAGTAATAAATCAAATAAATGAATCATGTGTCAAAACACAAAATAACATTGCAGTATCTTGCAAAAAATATCTCTATCGTCATTGGTCTCGTATTAGTTTGGCGTGGTGTCTGGTATGTATTGGACGGATTTGATAAATGGATTTTTGGTGGCAGTCATACATGGACGGCGTTAGGTGGTATTATTATTGGCTTAATTATCTTATACGTGCCAGACAAAGATTTAAAAGAAATTGAAAAATGATAGTTATGCTAAACTGAATCGAAACAATAGATTATTAATTGAATAAACGAATAGGGTAAGACATCAACAACAAGTCCTTCAGGATCGAGTTGAACATTGTGCTTATCGTGAAATTTGGGAAAAGAATTAAGTTTATGTCACACATTCCAAAACATATCGGGATTATCATGGACGGGAATCGTCGATGGGCTAAAGAGCGGGGGTTGAGTTCTGGGGACGGTCATGCGGCTGGAGCTGAGAATCTTTCGAAGATTATTGAGGCCTGTGCCAAACGCGGAGTGAAAACCGTAACGATTTACGCTTTTAGTACAGAGAATTTTCAAAAGCGAAGTCGCAAGGAAATCGCTACGCTTTTTGGTTTGTTGGGGGTTTGGTTACAGCGAAAATCTAAAGAAATGAAAGATCGTGGGGTGTTTTTGGCCTTTTTGGGAGATCTTTCCAAACTTCCGGAACGACTTCAGCATAAAATCAACCATACCGTCGAAATCTTAAAGGATAACGAACGAATCAAATGTAACGTGCTTATGAATTACGGTGGACGTCCAGAGATTGTGAATGCGTTTAAAGAGATTGTAAAAAAGGGGATTGTGGCAGATGAAATCAACGAAGAACTTATTGAACAACATTTGTATACAAAAGGTCAGTGTGATCCAGACCTCATGATTCGTACTGGGGGAGAAATGCGTTTGAGTAATTTCCTCATTTGGCAGTTGAGTTACAGCGAGCTCTATTTCACCGATACCTATTGGCCAGATTTCAACGAAGTTGAACTTGATAAAGCCCTTGCAGAATATGCCCGACGAGAACGTCGATTGGGTGGGAACGTTGTTACTACTTAGTCAGTTTTTTATCTAACTACCTGATTTCTATGCCAAAACCTAAACCTTGGAAAACACTTTCGTCAGAGGTGGTCTATTCAAACCCCTGGTACTATGTTCGTCGAGATGTGGTGATCCAACCAAATGGAAAACAAGGGGAATATAATGTTGTTGTCAGACCACCCGCTGTTTTCATTGTGGCTCTGGATAAAAAACAGAACGTTCATCTCATCAATTTGTTTCGATACCCAATTGATCAATACTCTATTGAAATTCCGGCTGGAGGTTTGGAAAAGGAAAAGCCGTTGGCAGCTGCTAAGCGTGAGCTTCAAGAAGAGACAGGACTCAAGGCAAAGAAGTGGAAACAGTTAGGCAAAATCCAACTTGCAAATGGTTTTTTGAATCAATGTGGGTATGTTTTTTTGGCTCAAGAATTAGTTCAAACGCAAGAGAACGAACAGATCGAAGAAGGAATTCAAGGTGTTATGAGTGTTTCATTAAAACAAGCCTTTTCTTTGATTGACGCAGGCAAGATCACGGATGCACAAACCATAGCCGCATTAACCATGGCTTCCCGATATTTGAAGAAATAACAGAACTAAAACAGAACGTCTTTCTTTGAGTTATTCAGTGGTTGTATTTGTAAAAGAATGATCCCGTTTGAAATACTCAACCCCTCAATGCACCACTCCTCCTCGTTTTGACTAGCTAATGAATTCTCTCGAGAATTCATTAGCTGTTTTGTATCCGAGAATTTGAAGTGGTGTGTTGTTGAGTTTTTCTTGTAGAACATAGATGTCGTGGTCAGTAAGTTGTGAGAAGTCTGTTCCTTTAGGGAGAAAGCGACGAATACGAGCGTTCATGTTTTCAACAGCTCCTTTTTGGTAAGAACAGTATGGGTCACAGTGGAACGTTTCAATGTTGTAATCCATACGAAGTTTGTAGTGGTTCGCACCTTCACTTCCTCGGTCGAAAGTAATGGTTTTGAATGCTTGAGGAGTAAGTGTTTCGATGAGTGCTCGAAGAGCGTCTTCTGTGGATTGTGCGGTCATGTCTTTTACTTTGGTGATTCGTACGAGTTGTGTCAGTCGTTCCTTCTGCACAGACAACGCAGGCTTGGTCGAACCAATGACCGAGTCAGATTCCCAGTCACCAAATCTCTTCTTTTGTTCGACTTCTATGGGTCGAAAATGAATAGGAGTTATGAAGGAGATTCCTTTGTTATTTTGTGTCTTTCTGCCCTTGAAACGTCTTCGCTTCTTGTGTTGTCTGGGCAGATATTGGTAAAGTCCCATAAACCGTCCTTCCCCTTCGTAAATGTAGCTGTATATCGTCTCGTGGCTAACGTACGACCCAGCAACTTGCGAATCCGGACGGTTTTTTAGTTTCCCAGCGATTTGCTCTGGACTCCAGGAGTCGTCTCGAAGTTTCTGGATAACCCAGTTACGCAAAACGTCGTCTTCGTCGAGTTTTCGTTTGGTGTGGCGCTCAAGACGTTTGTCAGCTTTCTTATGAGCATATCTTGCTGTGTAGATACCGTTAGTATCCATGTTTCGACTTACTTCTCGAGAAATAACTGAATGATTACGACACAGGTTTCTAGCAATCTTTCTTAAGCTCCACTTACCCCTCAAATATAGTTCAATTTTCTCCCTCTCAAAGGATGTGATTTGTTGGCCTCTCA
>CALRGL010000041.1 GCA_943357275.1 Candidatus Uhrbacteria bacterium RIFOXYB12_FULL_58_10
TCTCAATTGAGATGGATGTGCAGAAATCCCCAAAGGGAAAGCATGTCATCATTGTGGATGAAGTTGCAGAAACGCTTTTGACCACACGATTTGTTGTGCAACATCTGCGCATGAAATCACCAGCTTCTGTGAGGGTTTGCGTGCTCATCACCAAGCCAGATCGACACAAGTGTGCAGAAGTGAAACTTGATTACGTTGGATTTAGTCAACGTCATCTACCGTTTCTCAAAGGCTACGGCATGGATGACGGGGGAACACAGCGTGGTTTGCCCTACATTGCGGCTTGCGAGTAAGTCTTCTTGGGTTCGGACAGATCGTCCGGACTTTTTTGTTGGAATAAAAAAAGTTCGATCGGTTGATCGAACTCAGGAAGCGGTTTTGCCGCCACGAATGACAACGGGGCGAAACTGATCCTTGCCTGTGCAAGAGAATAGCTTGTCCCAAGAAGAACACTGAGGGTTATCGCACAACTCTTTGTCGTGTGCAACGACTCGTTCACAATCAGGACAGTGCCAGGTTGTGTGTCCAATTTTGGTGAATGACTTGGGTTTGCACATGTTGCGAACGCGTCGATACCCCATCCACCACACAGTCAGCTCGATCATCTCCATGATATGCGGAGGGTTGCGGGCGTAGCGTGAGATGTCTGTTTTCTGCGTATCTACCCACACGAAAGGGGCGTGTTCCTCGCTGTAAGTGAACTGTTCAATACCAGACTCTGAGAGTGTGCGAACAAAAGGGAGGAGTTTGCGCTTGAGGACTTCTGGAAGGTCTTGAACTGTAATGGTTGTGCCTACGAGTTCTCGCAGACGCGTCCACTCAAGGAGATCTTGATGAGGAAATATTTCAAGACGAGTGAAGTTCGACATGCGTCTATTGAGATTCCTTTCTCGACGGTTGTGTTGAGAAGCCCTGTGTATAATTTTCCTCTTATTTTTCGAAGATTTATACGCTGACTTACTCGAACTTGTGATTGAGCCCAGCTGAGATTAACATGGAGAAAAGAAAATGCAAATGAACAGTGCTTTCGTGATATACTAAACTTATGTTTTCAACGATTACAGAAAAAACGTTTTTTCATTATCTCAAATGCCCAAACTGGGTCTATTTTGACGCACATCACGGGCAAAAACGCATGCACAATGCGCTTATGCAAAAGTTGGCGGCCGATGAGCTTGTGGATGAGAAAAAGGCACACCTGATTTCTGATCGCCAAGATATTGTTTCGGTGCAGGCGGAAGATCCTGACGAAGCGTTTGAACAGACATTAGTGTTCATGCGAGAAGGTCGACAAACCATCACAAACGGATTGTTGGTTGATAAACATTGGGTTGGTCATCCGGATTTGCTTGAACGCGTAGAAGGAACTTCCCGATTTGGAAATTATTATTACGTTGCTGTTGATATTAAGCGTTCGCGTTATGTGCGTGACGATTTTAAGTTTCAAGGATGTTTCTACGCTGAACTGTTAGAGCGGATTCAACAAGTGAAACCTCAACAAGGATATGTTATCAATCCAGATGGGGAAGTGATGACCTATGCAATTGAAGAATTTGAACATCATTACAAACTGAACCTTTCAGAGGTTGAGAAAATCATTGCGGGACAACGACCTGCCCATTTTGTTACCTCAGGTTGTAAACAGTCACCTTGGTTTGAAGAATGTCGTACAGAGTCAGAAGGATGTGATGATTTATCTTTGCTCAATCGCGTTTGGCGAGAAGAGGTGCATCGGTTGACTGAAGGTGGTGTTAAAACAATTGCCGAGTTATCTCTGAAATCTTTGTCTGAACTGGAACGACTGGCGCCAGACGTGAGTTCCAATCGGCTAGAAATCATGCGCGATCAAGCCATTGCCATCAAAGAACATCGACACATTATTCGTCAGAAAGCAGATCTCCCAGAAGCACGTACAGAACTCTATTTTGATATTGAAAGTGATCCCTTGCGTGACTTTGATTATTTGTTTGGTGTTCTCAGGGTGGACGCAAAAGAACAGACGTTTCATCCGTTCTTTGCGGAAAGCCCAGCTCAGGAAGAAAAGATGTGGCGTGGTTTTGTTGATTTTGTGGAACAACATATGGATGCACCAATCTATCACTACGGTTGGTTTGAGATTGAAGTTGTGCGTCGGTTTTCTGCTAAGTACGGTATTTCTGAAATTGCACGGGAAGCTCTTGATCGCAACATGATCGATCTGCTTTCTGTTGTCAGACCGTCTGTTATTTTTCCTCTCTCGTTTTATTCACTCAAAGATATTGCCCACTACTTAGGATTCTCTTGGCGAAGTGAAGACGCCTCGGGAGCGAATTCGGTTTTGTGGTTTGAAGAGTGGTTGAACGATAAGAGCAAGAAGATGTTACTTCAAAAGATCATGGACTATAACGAAGACGATGTTCGTGCAACCTACTTTTTGAAGCGCTGGCTTGATAAAAATGCCAATTTATGAAACGCCACATCCGTAGATTTACGGAAGTTGTTATTGTGTTAGTCGCTCTAGGAGCCGGACTGTTTAGTCAACGTGTTTTGATTGCGGACTGGATTTCCAATCAACTCAAACCAGAACTTCCACCCGCTCTCAGTTTTGAAGAAACACAAAAGCAACCAGCACCGATTCAAAAACCGGAACCAAAACCAGTTGAAGAACTTCAAGCAAAGTCTTCTTCCAAAGAACCTCCAAAGAACGTGGATGTTCCCGTAGAGCCTGTAAAAATAGAACCTTCTGTTCAAGTTCAGCCTTCCAACGTGGAACCGGCGCCAGAAACAGGATTACCAGCCTCGGTCAATTTGGCTGTTGCGTTTACGCCTCAAGCTCCTTACGGAGATTGGTCTTTACCATTTCAAGAAGCTTGCGAAGAAGCTAGTTTGTACATGGTGGACAGCTATTACAAAAACGTTCCGATTGGACTTATTCCAGCAGAAACAGCAAAAACGGCCATTTTGGGTCTTGTAGATTTTGAAATGGAACTTTTTGGAGCCTATGAAGATACGACGATTCAACAAGTCGCAACCTTGGCGGAGATGTCTGGAGGGTATGAACATATAGAGATCATGAATAATCCTTCCGTGGAAGAAATCAAGCATCAGGTTGCTGCGGGTCGACCGGTGATTGTGCCAACGGCAGGTCGGCTTCTAGGAAACCCTTATTTCCAACAACCTGGACCGATCTATCACATGCTTGTGATACGAGGATATACAACGGACGGGAAATTTATTACCAACGATCCAGGAACACGTCGAGGAGAAGCGTTTTTATATAATGAAGAAACTCTCATGAACGCCATGCATGATTGGAGTGGGGGAGAGGATATAAGTTTGGGAGCAAAGCGTATCTTAGTGATTTATCCTAACTAATATGGATTATCTTCTTAGTGGAGCTCTTGGAGCACTGATTGCCTTTGTCTTTTCGATTCCGGCGATTGTCCTAGAATACACAACAGATGGGACAGCAGAAGAAACGCCTCTTGTTATTGATGTAAAATCCATCTTCGGAATCAAGTTAAGACGAACAGAAGTCTTTCTGGTCGGACTATTGATCCATATTCTCATTGGGTTTTTATTTGGACTTGTTTATGTTGTCTTTGTGCAGCAGGGATGGTTGTTTGTAACAAGTGATCCGTATTCGTTTCCATCCTTGTTTGTCTATGCTATTTTGAGTTGGGTCATGGTAAACGTGGTCATCTATCCGCTTTTAGGAATGGGTTTGTTTGCCCAAAAAGAAGGTCCAACGGTTTGGCTTGAAACGCTTGTTGCTCATTTGCTTTTGGGGAGTGCCTTGTGGCTTTTGGTACAGTATTATCAACCTTCTTTTTTCATGCCGACTCTGTGATCGAACCAAAAATTCTCCGAGTTTCCGAATATCTCACGCTTGTGAACGAAACCCTGCGCATGATTCCATCGCAGGATTTTGTTGTTGAGGGTGAGGTATCAGACTTTCGTGTTGCCCAACAAAAGTGGATCAGCTTTGATTTGAAAGATGAAGATGGGGAAGCGGTGCTGAAATGCTTCTTAACTGCCTGGCAGTTGTCGGTTCCTGTTGAAAACGGCATGCGTGTTCGCATTTCTGGTTATTCAAAAATCTACGAACGCTTTGGACAGTTTCGGTTAAACGTTCAGACCATTGAACCAGTCGGAGAAGGAGCTATTGCTCGAGCCTATCAACTGTTAAAAAAGAAACTGGAAGACGAAGGATTGTTTGATGTTTCTCGCAAACGTCCACTTCCGAGGTTTATCGAATCTGTTGGACTCATCACCTCGCGTGATGCCGCCGCCTATGGAGACTTCCTGCGCGTGCTTAATAATCGATGGGGAGGTGTGACCATTGAACATGCTCACGTGCATGTTCAGGGTCGTGAGGCTGTTGAGGAGATCTTAGGAGCGTTTGCTTACTTCAATCGACTCAGTCCAGAAGATCGACCGGATGTGCTTGTGCTGACGCGTGGAGGAGGGGGGCTTGAGGACTTGCATGCGTTTAATGATGAACAAGTCGCACGGGCGATTTTTCAGTCGAAGATTCCGGTTGTGGTGGGAGTCGGGCATGAGCGTGATGAATCGCTTGCGGATTTTGTGGCTGATGTTCGTGCTTCAACTCCGTCAAACGCAGCTGAACGCATTGTTCCGAGTCGAAACGAAATTGAGCGCGATATCGAGAATATGAGGCGATTTATGGAAGATCGATTCCGTATGGGGATGGATGGGTATCATCACCGCATTGATCGGACCATGTCGTTGTTTGGGACGATTTTAAATCGAGAGAAGGTTCGACTACAAACAGTGCAAGATCGATTCGATCGATCGTTTTCAGCCTGGCTTCCATCGCTTAAAGAACAACTCAACTCGTATCACACCTTTTTGCGACAAGTGGATCCAAAACGTGTCTTAGCTCGTGGATATAGCATTGTGACTAGAGATGGGGAAGTGGTGAAAGATGCGAGTGTTCTTGAGCCTGGAAACGCGATCAGTGTACAATTAGCCCAAGGAAGATTTGACGCCGAAGTTGTTCGGCATAACGCAGGAGGCCAACAACGCCTCGTTTAATATGGCAACAAAAAAACTATTTAATTTTGCAAGTGCCTTTCAAGAACTCGAAGAGATTACCAAGTGGTTTGATGGAGAAGAAAATGTGGATCTTGATGAAGGGTTGAAAAAATTCGAACGAGGACTCGAGCTTTCAAACGAGCTCAAAAAGAAACTCGGGGAAGTTGAAAATAAAGTCGAAGAAATTAAGACTAAATTTGAATTATGAGCTACATCCTTTTTCGTTGGATTATTAACGCTCTAGCTCTTTTGCTTGTGGCAAACGTTGTCCCAGGGTTTCACATGGAATCATTTTTTAGTGCGCTTATCGCTGCTCTTGCTCTTGGTTTGGTTAATGCGCTTGTGCGTCCTTTGTTGTTTGTCCTGACTCTTCCTGTGACGATTGTTACGCTTGGACTCTTTACGTTTGTGATCAATGCTCTGATGCTTTGGCTTGTGTCTTCCATGGTCAAAGGATTTGATATTACGGGATTTGTTCCAGCGCTTCTTGGAGCGATGGTACTTTGGATTTTCTCTCTTCTTACAAACTGGTTCGTCGAACAAGTACAAGAATCTTAAAAACAAAATGGCCATTGGCCATTTTTTGTATGAAACATAAACACACAGTACAACCTTCCACCTTGATCATTTCCGTTGGTGGATCTCTCGTGGCTCCGTCCGAAGGGATCGATCATGCGTTCTTAAAAGACTTTAAAAAGCTCGTGAGTAAACAAATCAAAAAGGGCTGGCGATTTGTGATTGTGGTTGGTGGAGGATCAACCGCTCGACAGTATCAAGAGGCAGCGCGCAAGGCTGGGAAACTCACGCGAGATGACTTGGACTGGCTTGGGATTCATTCAACGCGTCTGAACGGGCATTTGATGCGAACGGTATTGCGTGACGTTGCCTACCCAGTCATGATCAAAGACCCAACGTGTGAACTCAAGAAATGGAAACAACCTGTGCTCGTTGCCGCTGGTTGGAAACCTGGTTGGTCAACGGATTACGTGGCAACACGCTTGGCAAAACGACTGAACGCAAAGATCGTTGTGAACCTATCTAACATCGATTACGTCTATACCAAGGATCCAAGAACAAACCCTGACGCAGAACGAATCTGCGAAATTTCCTGGAAAGAATTCCGAAAAATGGTTGGAAATGAATGGGATCCTGGAATGAACGTGCCGTTTGACCCAGTCGCATCAAGATTAGCTCATCAAAGCGGAATCATGGTCGCGGTCTTAAACGGGAAAAACTTGAAGAATGTGGATGATTTGTTAAACGGAAAGTCGTTTCAAGGAACGATGATTGGAGCGTAAACGATAAGAAAAAAGAGGGAACAAGGGTTGACAAAACCCTTGTTTTTTGATATTTTCCTCCCTCGCTTCAAGTCGGAGCGATGGTTATTGTTCAACCTGGAGGAGGTTTCTATGCGAGTGTCTTTGTCTTTGTTGTGTAGTGTTTTTGACTTGTTGTTTGCCGTTCAAGCTCAGGCGATTCCGCCGGAAACGCCCGTATTGCCCGGAGAATCGGCTTCTTCAGCTCCGGCTGAGGAATCCTATTCGGACTCAGTCTTGCAGCGGCTTCTAAACGAGCGTCTTGCGATCAGTACGATCGATGAGATGGCTCAGCTTGGGGAAATCACCCCGGCCCAGCAGAAGACAGCTGTGGATCGGCATCTTACGAAGGCTCGTGAAGTCGCTGGGAAGCATCTGTCAGTTGAGGCGATTGCAAAGCTTCAGGGTCAGACGTCTCGGGTGATGGAAGAGGCCAATCAGGAACCGTTTTTCAAGCGTGTTCTTGGTCTGGATACGTTCATGGGGATTGTTCTTGTCATTGTGGGGATCATCGGCATCATTTGCTTGATCATCATTCTGGTGAAGATCAACCTTCCCGTAGAATTCTACGAAGCTGCGGGTTACGCCCTGAGCGGATTCCTCCTCATCTATGGGAATTCTTGCAGTGAGAGTGTGCGGGATTTTGTCACGTTCCCCGGTGCCTTTTTGGGATGTGGCATGCTCGTGGCTTCGATTGCGATCCACAAGCTTGGTGAGAAGTTCACGAGCGTCGCGTATTTCTCTGTGATTACAATCTTTCTCGCAACTTGTGCGATTTTGACTCACAATTCGATCACTGGGTTTGCAACCGCGATCGCCCTCATGTCTGCGCTCGGCTTTTCGGTCATTGCTTTGCCCGGTTGTTATGTGATCGGGTTTGATAGCAGAGATGGTAAGGAACAGGCGGTTATTGCACGAGCCACGTCCGCAGGTTTCCTGCTCATTCTTGTCTTCGGAATTCTGCGTGTTCTTGGAAGCACCACGTCCGCGGCCCATCTGTTTGAAGGTGGGGCCCTTTGGATGGGAAGTTTTGTGGGATACCTTGGTCTGCTCATCGCTTCGTCGCGATGGTACGACGGGCACAAGAATTACATTCTCAAGCAGGCTGTGGTTCTCGTGGCGGGTGTTGCTGCTTTGTTCTTTGGCTCCGTATTTGGCATCGGTGAGCTTCAGAAGATCGGCGGGACGTTCTTTGTTCTGTGGATGGTCGAGAAGTTCCTCGAAATCCCGGCCAAGTCCTTGGTTGGCCACTGTACGGTTGGATTGGTGACCTGCGGCTGGGTTTACGTCATCACCCTGTTTATCAAGGCTCACCTGGACGTCTTGGCTCCGTACTTGCTCTGGAGCTAATCTGCACCTGCTATCTGGCGGGTGTTTTTTGTTTCTATCCCTTTTTTTAGAATCGTAGGGGCGGGCCTTGTGTCCGCTCTTCACCGAATAGATATTCCATTTATTTTCCAATAAAACATTGACAAAATGGCATTTTTATGTTATAATTTTGTTATTAGAATCGGAAAATACACAAGAAACAGGAGATTCAGATGCAGTCATTTGTTCAGATTGTGGGCGTGGTCGGGTTCCTCGGTCTTTGCGTGCTGGTCCTCTGTGGCTGTGCGTGGGAGGTGTACCGGATGATCGTTCCGGCACCCGTCCCCGTGGAAAAGCCTTCGATGACGCACGTGTTCATCGACCATCACCCGCGATTCGCCCCGAAACCCGTTCTCCAGAGCCTTCCGTATCCCGTCACAGTGCGTCGGAACGATGTCGAGACGACCTTCGAGACCAGGCGAGCCCACGCCCTCGTCGGAACAGATGAGGGTGACGCCATCCTCTATGCTGAGGAGGCTGCACGCCTTCGCCGTCGAAAGCTCGGTCTCTGACCTGTATCATTCCTCCAACTCCTCCTCAAAGATCGCTTCGGCGGTCTTTTTTCATTGAAATAAAAGCTTTCTTGACACAAACAGTCAATTTCCCTATACTTTCCTCGAACTAAAGATTTGCCGTAGAAAACGGGTTGCGAAAGCATAAGTCCCGTCGAGGTGTACGATTCGCGTTTTACGTGTTTCGATCATACTGCGGCCCCAAATCCGTAGTTTTTTATTAAAGGTCGAACAAATAGTCAGAGCATTTTGGATATTATGCCAAGATGAATCAATTACTATGCCAAAAACACGTTCAGAAAAAGAGCAGATTATTGCGGAGCTTTCTGAGAAGATTGGTCGCTTGAAATCCGCTGTGTTCACCCAGGTTTCTGGATACACAATGGAAGATGCAGACAGTCTTCGAAAGAAAGGATCTGCGCAAAATATCGAGCTCTTCGTAGCAAAGAAAACCCTCCTTGCTCGAGCTCTTGAAGCAAACGGCTACCAAGTTTCGAAAGATGATTTCGATGGAAGCATTTTGACCTCACTTGCTTACGAGGATGATATCGCTGCTGCAAAACTCATGGCTGAGTTTGCAAAGGGTCGTGATGAAATCAAGATTGTGGCCGGAATTTTAGAAGGCCGCATGGTTGATGGAAACGCGGTAAAACAACTTGCAACCTTGCCAAGCCGAGAAGTCTTACTCTCAAGATTGGTTGGATCCCTCAACGCTCCTGTCTCCGGATTCGTCAACGTTCTTGCTGGTAACCTTCGAGGTCTCGTTCGCGTCCTAGACGCCATTAAAGAAACAAAAGTTTAAACTAACCTTATGTCAGAAGAAACAAACGTAGAAGTTCCTGCAAAGTTTCAGTACCTCGTCTCCAAAATCGAGCAGATGTCCGTTTTGGACCTTGCTGAGCTCGTAAAGATCCTTGAAGAAAAGTTCGGTGTAAGCGCTGCTGCTCCAGCTATGATGATGGCTGCTCCAGGCGCTGCTGCTCCTGCCGCTGAAGAAAAAACATCCTTCGATGTTGAACTCTTGGCTGCTGGTGACAACAAAATCGGTGTGATCAAAGTTGTACGAGCTCTTACAGGACTCGGACTCAAAGAAGCTAAGGACTTGGTAGACGGCGCTCCAAAGATGGTTAAGGAAGGCGTTGCTAAGGCTGAAGCAGAAGAAGTGAAGAAACAGCTTGAAGAAGCTGGTGGAAAAGCAGTTGTAAAGTAAGATAAACAAAAAAACGATTCAGAAATGAGTCGTTTTTTGTTTTGTCTTATTTCAAATGACTTGCTGCGATCGAGTAAAGTTTAGGTCCTGTGAGCAAGTA
>CALRGL010000042.1 GCA_943357275.1 Candidatus Uhrbacteria bacterium RIFOXYB12_FULL_58_10
TTCATATAGTTCCCCCGAGACACCAAATAACAAAGCTTCTGTATTAATTGTTCGATTGTAGACGTTAGCTGTATACGTCAAAGGGCTATAAGAAATAAGAAGTGCATTTCCACCAAACTCATCATTCACAACTTCATGCCAAACAAGAATTTGAAAAGGATAAAATCGATACTGACCACCGGCTTGAACAACCACACCCAGCTGAGCATCATCTAGATATTCATTCGCCGATGCAACGTTTTCAAAGTCTGGACGATCTATAGACGGGATCTTATCGAGCCCCGGTCCAGCAGAGACAATACGAAATGCATCAAACTGATGTGAGACGACTCGATCTTCCATCTTAAACAGGCCTGTGGTGCTGAAATACTGGTATTGAAGAATAACAATCACAACCAAAACAATCGCCACTGCAAGAACAAGCCATTTTGTAGGTGATTTCTGTTTCATAACTTGACATAACCCCCCTGTCGGTTACCATGGTAAAGAACTTTTAACGTAATGTACACCTATGCCATCAACATTAGACTACGAAGCAAAACCGCTTCCATTTGAAAAGGACTTGGTCGGAATTTCTCAGAAGACTCTCGCTATTCATCACGACAAACTCTATCTTGGATATGTTGCCAAAATGAAAGAAGTTGGGAGTAAATTAAAAGAAATGCGTCAGTCAGGTGTCGGTCTGGATGCTTCCAATCAAAGCTATTCAGATCTTCGATCACTCCGTGACGCAGAGACATTCACCACAAACGGTGTCTACCTCCACGAATACTACTTTTCCGTGCTCGGTGGAGATGGAGTAGCAAGCGGCACACTCGTCGATGAACTCATCGCGAAATATGGTTCACTAGAACAATTCATCGCCTTCTTCTCTGCCTCAGGCATGGCTGTGCGAGGCTGGGTGGTTCTCGCTTGGGACACACAAATTCAACGCTTAAAAATCTACGGATGTGACGCTCACAACCAAGGTGGCGTGTGGGGATGCATGCCAATCATCGTACTAGACGTCTACGAACACGCTTACTTTGCTGATTACGGAAGTGATCGCAAAGCTTACATCGCGGATTTCTGGAAGAATTTCAACTGGGAGAAGGCAAATGAGATGTACGAAAAGGTTTCAAAATTCAATCTATCTTAACCTTATGACAGAACACGCACCACAGATCGCTAAAGTCGGTAAACTTGCTCCTAATTTCGAAGTCGAAGTTGCAACCGGCACTGGAGAATTTAAAGAAGTGAAACTTTCTGACTATTCAGGAAAATGGCTTGTTCTCTTTTTTTATCCACTTGATTTCACTTTTGTCTGTCCAACAGAAATTACAGGCTTCTCAAAACGCTATGAAGAGTTCACAGCACTAAACGCTGACGTACTTGGTGGCTCAACGGACAGTGTTCATGCACACAAAGCCTGGCTCAAAGATCTGGGAGAGCTCAAGTTCCATCTGTTCTCTGATATGAATCGTTCCATGTCTTCAGACTACAACGTCCTCATAGAAGACAAAGGCATCGCCCTTCGTGGAACCTTCATCATCGACCCAGACGGAATCCTCCGCTATGCGCTTTATCACGACCTCGGTGTCGGTCGATCCGTCGACGAGACTCTGCGTGTCCTCAAAGCCCTCCAAACTGGCGAACTTTGCCCAGTTGGATGGAATACGGGAGACAAGACATTAGGAAAAGCCTAAGAATCAAAAACAACGACTTTCAAGGTCGTTGTTTTAATTGTTCCTTTAATTCCTCCCAAATTCCAGTATCACCCATCAATTTCCAAGTCAGTGATAACATGAGTGGCCCCTTTGTTTCATACATAAACTTCTGTCGTTCTTCCGACATCGTATGACAAGAACGCAAGTTGTCCGTAATGTCGGCAATCTTAATCGCCCAAGCATCTTTATCTCCCGCATCCACCAAACGAGCAAGCATCTTCACCCATCGACCATCGCCATCTGGAACGGACTTGTCGTGACTACAAAAATCTACCAAGCAAACCACACGCTCAGAAAATCCCTGAGTTCGAAGTTCATCAAGCGTCACATCGCCATCTTCCACGATGTCGTGCAACAAACCCGCCAGACAAACCTCCTCTGAGAAACCAAACTTCACGAGTGCATCACGAACACGAAACGAATGCGTCCAGTTTGGAACGTCTGTGGTGCCTTTGCGAAAGCCTTGGATGTGGGATTGGACGAGGGATTCAGCAAGGGTAGTTTGGTGCATATGGCTTGACAAAAAGCTAAAAAAATGGTATTTTGCTATGGTTTCTTTGAACCGAAATCTGTATTAACGGAGAGGAAATAGTGATGAACGAGCAGCAAGTCGTGGACCTCATGAAAAGCAGTCGTTCCGAAGCCGAATGGAGTCGAAACATTGATACCGTCAAAGCCAGTTTCGGAGGGACATACCCGATTTCTGGTATCAAGCCATCGTTCTTACTGGGCTGGCGGAACGCGTAGCAAACAGCTACGGCAGCACGACTCATCTGAGTCCCGTGCGTACGCTCTCCGTGACCAAGGTCGACAGGCCATTGTCGCTCTTCACTCGACCGACCAAACTGCCCTTTCTCACGAATGCCGAGACAATCGTGGGGATCTACAACCAAGGTCTGGGCGAAAAGGAATGTCCATGCCCAACCCTGAACGATATGCAGGATCTCTACGATTCCTACGCACAAGGCCTGGCCATCTCCCTCAGATGGGTCATCCGTAGCTGATTCGTTGACCCAAGGTTCTCTCACACAACTCGCCCCCACCCGAAAGGACTGGGGGGTTTTTATAAAGCACATTTTACCTAATCTCCTCTAATACAAATCCCCATAGTCATAATCACTACCACTCGCATCCCCTTCCTCTTGTTCCCATGGTTTTCTCTCCTGCTTGTGCTGCCATCTCCAAAGAGCAGAGAGGATAGTCATTCCTCTGTAAAAATGTTCAGAGGCACCATTCTGTGCGTTGAAAACGTACAAATCATCGGCGTCGAAGGGTTGGTCTCCATTCATTAAAGATTTAGCCCGTTTACCCATCTGTGCGTCAACGGAAGACAGATAGGTTAAAACGAGCCGTTCTAACATGAACGTATTGAGGTTATACTCACGAACGTATCGAAACACATTAAAATCTTTGTCCTTCTCCAAGGCTGTCGAATTAAAATCACGGGCATAGTCACCGATCGCTATTCCCATGTAATCCTCTTGCTTGGTCGTATTAAATATCTTTTCTCCCTGTTTATCAAAAAATCGATGAGCCACATAGGCCATATCGTAGGATTTTTGATGAAACAAGGATTGAATTTGTTTGTCGAAGTTTTCTTGTGTTGGATGGAGTTCTAAATCCAGTTCCAATAAAGGTAGCTTGATAATATCGTGTGGAAGTGTTGGATCGTAAACGTTTGCGATCGCGTACGATCGTTCGAGAAAACCTTTAACGAGCTTTTCAAACACTTCCGGTGTGTATTCTGTTCGTCGTGACCAGAGTGTTTCATCTAAAAAGTCATCGACATAACGTATAGCTGCCGCAGCGATAAAGGCTCTGTCTTGTTGACTGACTTGAATATCACCCGCAATACCAATGCGATTTTGTATATTATGCAGTGAAGATTCAAACGACTCTAAAAATCGAGAATAAGTTGGAGGATCAAACTGTGATGCATCTTCTGGAAAGTAAGCTTCAATAGCATCTTTCAAGGACTCAATCATCTGAAGATAGTCGGAAGGCTCTTTTTCTTTCCTTTCTTGACGATCTTCAACAGGATCAGAAAACATTTGAAATTCCGAAGACCCATGTCGACCAGCTTGTTCAAAAAACATAGTTGTTAAATCTTCAACAACTCTTTTAACTTCGCCTCATCAAACCCAATCACCATTTCCTCCCCAATCATCACAACCGGTACACCCATTTGGCCAGTTTTTTGAATCATTTCTTCCGCGTGTTCTTGACTTGTTGAGACGTCAAAATCTGTATACACGACTGAATGTTCTTCTAAGAATGACTTGACTTGCTTGCAAAAGGGACAGGTTGGAGTGGAGTAGACGATGACATTCATATTAAGCAGTTATGCGAGTTACGAGTTCTTCGAGATCTGATTCTCGAACATCTCCAAGGTAGATGTTGTCGGGCATGATTGCGATCACGGCTCCGCTTTGGCAGTTCCCCAGACATCCGGTTTTGGAAACACGAATCGTTGGGTCTTTGCCTGCTACGGCCAGTTTCAAATCAAGATAAAACTCTGGAGACAGTTTTTTCGCGCAACAGGCTTTTCCATCGGGCTTTTCGTTTGTACACACAAGCACCAGTTTTCTGAATTGGATATCAGCCTTTCGCATATTAATAGCTTCTGAGGAAGTGAATCAATGTTCTCACAGGATGTCCGGTTGCACCTTTCTGTTCATACGCATTAAACGGTCGTTCAGCGTACGCTGGGCCGGCAATGTCCATGTGAATCCATGGCATATCTTTTGTGACGAATTCTTGCAAGAAAAGTCCAGCAGTTAGTGCGCCACCGTATCGTCCGCCGATATTCTTTACGTCGGCAACGTCCGACAAGATGAGTTGTCGATAGCCTTTGTAAAGTGGCAACTCCCACATTTCCTCACCGGCTTGTTTAGCTGAGGTAAGCATGCGTTGTGCTAATTCTGGATTGTTGGACATAAGCCCGGTGATTTCCTCGCCAAGAGCGACCATACAAGCTCCCGTGAGCGTCGCAAGATCGATCACCATATCTGGTTTGAGTGTGCAAGCGTAGGAAAGTGTATCTGCGAGGGTTACTCGACCTTCTGCGTCCGTATTCAAGATTTCGATCGTCTTGCCGTTGATTGCCTTCACAATATCTCCCGGTCGAATCGCTTTTCCTGACGGCATGTTCTCGACAGCTCCAAAAATGCCGTGGACTTCTACGTTTGGTTGGAGCTTGGCAAGAACGGAGAAAACTCCAAGAACCGCGGCAGCACCGCCCATATCAATCTTCATTCCCATCATGGAATCCGATGGTTTCAAGGAAAGCCCACCGGAATCAAACGTCACAGCTTTTCCAACGAGTGCGATCACTTTCTTTGCCTTCTTTGCTGGTTTGTAAGTGAGATGCACCATGAATGGCTCGTGATCTGACCCTTGGTTGATTCCAAGGATTCCACCAGCGCCCATCTTTTTGAGTTTTGGTTCATCGTAGACTTTGATCGAAATTGGTCCCTTTTCTTTAACCATAGCCTTTGCCGCATCCACCATATCTTTTGGTGCAAGATGAAGGGCTGGCGTGTTAACGAGATCTCGTGCAGACACGGTTGCAGAACAAACAAGTTCAGCGAGTTCAATAACGCTCTGTGCTTTTTTAGCGAGCTTTGCATCGCTAAACGTGAACTCAACAGTTTCTGTTGTCTTTTTCTTTTCTTCTTTTTTATATCGACCGTAAGTGTAACCCGACAATCGGAACCCTTCGACAATCGCTTGAACACTTTCATCCAAATCAACCTCTGCTACTTCCAAACCAACCATAGAGACATTCACGGACTTGATTTGCATTCCAGCGCAAGCATGTTGAACTTGGGCAAACGCCTTTCGAAGGATATGAGCACTCACCTCTTCCATCTTTCCAAGCCCAACCACAAGCAAACGCTTGGCAGAGATACGTCCGTCCATGCGAATCAAAAGTGTTGACCCTTCTTTTGCTTCAAAGTGATCGTCCTTGATCACTTGTAAGAGATACTCGGAAAGCGATGCATCAAACGCATCGGACAAGAGAACTTCTTTCTGTTCACCGGCAAACGCGGAAATAACTAAAAGATCACAAACTGAACTAGAAAGCTCACCTTTTTTTGCGAGGATAGTCATAGTCATATTTTCAATTTCAAGAAGAGCTTACACAATCAACCGAGTTTACTCAACCACGATTCCAACTTGATAAATTGCTGGCATGGTCATTACGAGAAACAAAATGACGGACACAAGAAAAAACCAAAATGTGCGTTCTCGCCAATGAGAAAGATCCCGTCCTTTTGCCATCACAAGTGCGAGAAGCCAAAGAACAACAAATGAACTTATTGTTAACGCATATAATCCTGAAACTGGTCCGATTTCTGGAACAATGGAAAAGAGGTTAGCGATTTCTGGACTACGGTACACAAGAACGTTTGCAATCCAGGCAATTTGTAATGAAAACGAAACAGCAAGCGCGATTGAAAGAGCAATAGATTCGTGGATGCGTTTCATCATACGAGAGATTCTAGAGCGATTAACAAAATGGTAAACAAACTGATACACGTTGAAAACTGAACGATGCGTCGATATTCTTTTGCATGAGGATCACTAATTCGTTCTTTGTAGGTGAGCAAAATACCAATCGAACTCACTGTTAAGAGAATGGGAAGTTGAATGATGAGCCAACGATGCGTTGAGAAGAGTTCTGAAAGCTCACGAGTTTCGTCAAAGGTGTAATACGAACCGGAGGCGCCCGTTAGGTCCAGGGCTAGGATCCCGATTAATAACAAGAAAATAACCGTAAAACCACCGACAAGTGTACGGTAGATATGGTGATTGCTGTGAAGGACAAAAACCAGGCCCAGAACCAGGCCAAACAAAATTAAAAGCGCCCCAAACAGGATAAACCCCGAATTTGAAAGCGCCATGGATAACACAGAATTGTTTGTAAATAGATAACCCTCCATAGGCCCCTATTGTAACATATCCCCTGATAATCACGCCAAAACTTGACGAAATTGGGCAAAGCCTTTATGATTGCGTCGAAATCAATTACGAAATTATGCCTGGAAAACGCAAACAAATTCGAACAAAATGGAAAGCTGATCGCAAGGTCCAACTTGCAAACATCCGCAAGCAAAAAGCCATTCGATTGAACAAAGAAGAAGCTGCAGCCGCTAAGGCCTAGCAGCTTTTTTGTGACCTCTGAAAAACGGCGATCTTTCATTTCACGGGCGCCCGTCGACCTCACTCAAGGTAGGCAGCCCTACCTTTCCTGAGGCTCGACAGCCCGCTCAATGAAATCTCACCATTTTTCAGAGGTCACATTCGTTATTCACTTTTTGAAGTCAAGACCGGCGTTGCGGTCTTGTTTTGTTCTAAGACGGATCGTACCCGTTCCATGACTGGAATCGATGTCTTTAAAGGCTGGTCGGCGAAGATGAAGGCAAACAATAAAAACCCGAGTCCGATGGGGTGATTTACGTACGGTGAGAACATGTGAGTTGCGTACAAAAAGACTAGCGAGGTGAGGAAACTGATGGCTAACCAGCGATGTTCGCCTTTGAGTTGGGCAATAAAGCCGATAGCTAGATAAATGCCGAGGATCACAAATCCTAACAAGCCAAAGATTCCCATCTTGAGCCACACTTCAAACCATCCCCATTCCATCGAATAGGTTTCCCAAATCCCTTCTGCATTGATAGCGCGCACGCGTGGATCATCGGAAATAAATGTGACCGTCTTTCCAAATCCATTTCCCAAGATCGGCGCCTCTTCAATGGCTTGCCACATTGGGTCAAAGAGTTGCCAACGACTGGAGATCGCCACGTCAGAAGAAGCACGTTGCTTGAACACGTCAGAAAGATCCACGTCTGTGGAACGTTGCGGGAATGGAAACAGGACAATAGCGACAAGGGCGAAGAGTCCAATCACAACAGAAAGAATCGATCGTCTTAAAAATGTGAGAACTTCTTTAAAACCAGGACGAACGGAAACAAACCAAAGAATGGTAAGCGATAAAATCGCAAGTACAAGTCCAAACCAGAAACTACGAGAAAGACTCAATACAACAACGGCGATGGCTAGACTCAAAATCGCCACAAGTTGCTTCACGGTTTGTTTCTCTTGTTTTTCGAATAACAATGCAATTGCCATGATGGCAAAGACAATGACAAAGAACTGCGATTGAATGAAGACACGATAGACCGTTGAAATAATCGGGGTGATTTCAGCAATGCGAACATCGCGCAAAAAGAGATAGACGTTCACGAGCTGAGGCTCGGTGAAATGTGTGTAAAGATATAGGATACCAAACGAAAGAGCGGTTACCCACGTGGCTCCAGCGGCAAGACATTGTAAAAGAAGACGTTTAGAAACACTTTCCCATTGAATCGAGAGAATCGGGGCGAGATACAAAAGATAGATATAAGCGTTACCATCTTGAAACGCAAAACTTGGATTATTAATAAAAAGCCCCATGAATCCAAGAGCCGCGCCAACAGATAAGACTAGAAACGGTTTTGCTCGAGCAAGATCAATGCGAGCTTTTCCTTGCACAAACAAGGCAAACCAAGCCAACATCACGGCACCAAAGATGACCATGCGAAGCGGAAGGGTTTGTCCAAAAAGAGTCGTGAAGATGAGCTTGCCGTGCGGATTCGTGAACAATTCCAAAAAGACAAACACAATTCCCCATTCGAGTCGCTTATAGGCAACAACAAGAGCAATCACAAAATAGATTGCTAGCGTGATCGTGCCAAGGTTGAATGCATAGGACACAATCGCATCCAAAAACATTGCTCCACTGAGCGCGAGCAATATCCAGTATTCTTTTCCAAAAAATTGTTTCATCATACAGGCTTCACAACGGAGGCAATCAAACTAAGTAATCGGAATAATGGTTCAAAGATTACAAACACCCAAAACATCCTGTCACCGTAAAACTTTTTCATATAGCGTCGAATACTCGCACGCAAAACATCTTGTTTCCAACGCGTTTCCACTCGGTCAAAACTGCTTCCTTTTTTGTGTCGTACGTGAATGTCTGCAAAATAGTGAACCTTCCAACGGGCATCAACGGCACGTTTACAATAGTCCACCTCCTCGTACCACATGAAGTAGCCTTCATCAAGCAAACCGATCTGATCAAGCAGAGATCGGCGAATACAGAAAAAGGCCCCCATCACTTGATCAACGTCATATGACTTTGAGTAATCAAAAGAATCAAATCGCCAATGAGCAATGGGCGCGATGTTTGGAACGATGTGTGGAATTTTCAGAAGCAACAGGAACTGATCCAACGGTCGAGGAAAATGCCAGACACATTTCTGCTGAGTCTGATCAAGATTTTTAAGCGACACGCCACCGATTCCAACCTCAGGATTCGCCTGCATGGCATCTTCGATTTGATAAAGGGCATCATCGTCAAACAAAACATCAGGATTCAATAAAAGGACAAAATCCCCTACTGCTTGCTTAATCGCAAGATTACACCCACCAGCAAACCCAAGATTTTCTTTACTGAAAAGATACTTCACCTGAGGAAACAATTTTTGAACCTCGGATAAATCATCATCCGAACCATTCTCAACCACAAAAACCTCGATAGCTCGATCTTGATGATGAGCGTAAAGCGAGGTAAGCATCGTCTGAAGATAATCAACGGTTTTATAGTTAACCGTAATAGTAGAAATCATACTTAGCGATGATGAGCGTGTTTGTCTCGAATAATCTTTGCTGCTTGTTCGTAGCGCTGAATACGTTTTGGTTTCCATCCAAAGATATTCCAGGGGATCATATACACGAATCTTGGAAGCCAAGAAGACATATTCAATCGACCACGATCTTGT
>CALRGL010000043.1 GCA_943357275.1 Candidatus Uhrbacteria bacterium RIFOXYB12_FULL_58_10
TAATGCAGGAGAGTTGGTTTCAACCGAGGATGGGGGAGCTCATTGGTCGAGAATTGGATCGATTTCGGTTGAGCAGTTGCAAGGAGTGTATTTCAAGGATGCACAAAATGGATGGGTTGTTGGAACAAAAGGGACGTTGTTGAAAACAACGAACAGTGGATCATCTTGGTCACAAGTGGCCATAAGTGGTCTTCTTTCACAAGATTTGCATGCGATAAGTGCAAATGGAGACGTGATTGTGGTGAGTGGAAAGAACTTGTTGCTTCGTTCAGAAGACGCAGGGGTCACATGGACAGCGAAATCATTTGAGGATACGACTCTAAATTTTCAAGATGTTGCGGTAGACACAGACGGTACAACTTGGGCTGCGGGAACAAAGGATGACGTTTGGTCAAAGATTTACAAATTCGAAGTTGCTGTTGAACCTCCGCCTGTTGTTATTCCACCGGTTGTTGTGCCAACAGATTTCGGCGAAGCTTCTTCAGGAGATTTGATTAAAACAAAATGCACAACAGGTGCGGGCGTGAACGATCCCTGCAAAGCCATTTACTTTTTAAGCGAAGACGGAAAGCGTCATGCCTTTCCAAACGAGAAGGTTTATTTCACTTGGTATTTAAACTTCAACGGAATCGTAGAAGTCTCGGCCTCCTTCATGTCTTCTCGAACGCTTGGAAAGAACGTGACTTACCATCCTGGAACCAAGATGGTGAAGTTCCAAACTTCTCCTTCGGTGTATGTAGTTGAAAAAGGTGGGGTACTTCGAGCTATTGGCAGTGAACAAGTTGCAGCTGAATTATACGGTCCAACATGGAACAAACAAATTGACGATATTTCAGACGCCTTCTTTGGAAATTATACGTTCGGTGCCAAGGTTTCCTTAGTAAGCGAATACAACCCACAAAGTACAGAGGCCTCTGTGGATAATCTAAACGCCAATTTTTAAGGAATTCATTTTGTGTTATTCAGTAACATATTCTGTAACCTGGTAACGCTGAGTGTTACCAGGTTACACAAAGTAGGTTACGCAAAGTAGAAAAGTTTTAATCAAACCCAAACTCTGATAAAATGAGACAGCCATATGAGGCTGTCTTTTTTTAGAAAAACGTTGGTATTGCTTGGTATTTTAACGTTATCTGTTTCCACGACGTTTGCGCAGTCTGTGCAGGTGAATGATTTGTTTTATTCAGAACAGAATTATCTTCAACAAATTCATGCACAGGAGGCTTGGAACAGCTCAACCGGGTCTCATCGCGTTGTGGTCGCTTTGTTAGATGCAGGATTTGATCTTGATCACGAAGATTTACAAGATCAGTATTGGGTCAACGAGTCTGAAACGGCTGGTAATCGTAAAGATGATGATACGAATGGATTTGAAGATGATGTAAAAGGTTGGGATTTCGTGGATAGTGACGCAGATCCTTCACCGGACTCCTCTGATCCTTCAAAAGATCTTGTGATCTCGCACGGAACACTCCTTGCGGGAATTATTGGAGCAACCGCAAATAATGCAAAAGGAATCGTAGGAATCAATCACGACGTTTCCATCATGCCGCTTCGTGTGCTTGATAAAAACGGTGTGGGAACGTCAGCCCGTGTGAAAAACGCCATGCGTTATGCGGTGGAAAACGGAGCAACCGTGATTAACCTTAGTTTCACTTTAAAATCGATCGATCCACAACTGCAAGAAACCATACGATGGGCCTTTGATCAGGGGGTGGTGATTGTTTCAGCTGTTGGAAATGAAAACAAGAATTTAGAGACAACACCTGTGTATCCATCGTGTTACGATACGATTATCGGTGCCAATCTTGTGATCGGTGTTGCTGGACTTGATCAACAAAATCAAAAAGCTTCTTTTTCAAATTACGGAAAAACCTGCACAGATCTTTCGGCTCCTGCCACGGATATTTTTGGTGCGGTGTATCACGATGCTTCACGTCTTTTATTTTCAACGTCTTACGGAGGTCCGTGGGAAGGAACGTCTGTTGCCGCACCGATGGTTACAGGTGCTGTTGCCCTTCTCAAAGCAAAATATCCGTCTCTTACACCAGATCAAGTGAGAAATATTTTACGATTATCAGCTGACCCAATCAAAGGTGGAACACTTGCCGAGCGTCAATCGCTTGGTTCAGGGTCACTCAACATTGCCCGAGCCTTAGAAATGGGAGCTGTCTTTGCCGGAGTTTCTTTTGCCACACCTGTTCAAAAAACGACGGAACGTTCCAAAACGTTTGCGGTCTCTGAAGGAGTCGGAGCAAAACCAGTTGTCTTTCAAGTAGGAGGAGAGGGAATCATTGCTTCGTCGTTTTCTGCTTACAATGATGGATTTTTAGGTGGTGTTCGTTTGGCAATGGGGGATGTGAATGGGGACGGAAAGGACGAAATCATCACGGGGGCTGGGCCAGGTGGTGGTCCGCAAGTACGTGTCTTTGATCAAAATGGTAAGGTTTCAAATCAGTTTTTTGCGTTTGAAGAAACAGATCGAAATGGCATTGTGGTTGCAACAGGAGATACAAATGGTGACGGAATCGAGGAGATTCTGGTGATGCGAGCAACAAAATCATCAGGGGAACTAAGAATCTTCAATCGAAAAGGAGTGCTTCTTCAGTCCTTTTTTCCATTTGGAAAGACTTCTGGCCTCATGAGCATCGCTTCAGCAAACATGGACGATGATTTGGCTGATGAGGTGTTGATTGGTTTTGTCACAAAACAAGGTCCTGTTGTTCGCATTGTTGATGGGGTTGGGGCGTATCAACAAGATCTCTCGATTCAACAATCGATTACGGGCCAGATGTTTGTCTCCGCTGGGGATATGAATGCAGATGGGAAAAATGAAGTCGTGATTTCCGCAGGAGCAGGAAATGCTCCGACAGTAGCTGTCTATGATGTTTCTGGAAAAGAATTGTCTAGTTTTTTTGCTTACGACAGTCTTCTAAGAAGTGGACTTTCTTTACAAGTTGCCGATCGTGATCAAAACGGTCGAGCGGAAATTTACACAGCTCCACTTGCCAGTGGTGGTCCGCAAGTTCGTGTGTTTGATTTGTCAGGAGTGATCGGAGGATTTTTTTTGGGTGATCCTGCAAGTCGCAAAGGGCTTCAATTAGGAATGTAACTTTTTTACATGCATATTCGTTCTTACTTCAAACACGTTTTGATTTTGACAATGGTGTGTCGTTTTTTGTTTGCTCAACCTGGTTATGCCATGACACCAAACGATCCGTTGTTTATCGATCAGTGGTATTTGCAAAAAATTCAAGCACCAACGGTTTGGGATCAAACAACTGGTTCTAGTGATGTGATCGTTGCTATCCTCGATACAGGAGTTGATTTGGATCATCCAGATTTGAAAGACAATCTTTGGACCAACCCGTCTGAAATTCCAGGCGATGGTATTGATAATGAAAACGATGGATATATCGACGACATGCATGGGTATGATTTTGTCGACGAGGATGCAGATCCACAACCAAACGTTTCAAGTACCTACGACATTGATAGCATTCCTCATGGAACGATTGTTGCGGGAATTATTGGAGGTGTTGGAAACAATAATGAAGGTCTTACAGGAATCAATCATCATGTTCGCTTAATGAGTGTACGTATTTTGGATGCTCTTGGTTCAGGGAATTCAGGCTCTGCAACAAAAGCGATTGACTATGCGATTGCAAATCATGCGGACGTGATCAATTTGAGTTTTACAGGATTTGATGACGATCCACGGTTTAAGGAAGCACTTAAGCGTGCTTATAACGCAGGAATCTTGGTTGTTGCAGCTGTTGGAAACAGCAATAACGGTGGAACAAACGTTGATAATCAGCCAATCTATCCAGCTTGCTATGGCGAAGAGGGAGATGTGGATTGGATTATTGGTGTGGGTTCAACGGATAAACAAGATCACAAGTCAACGTTTTCAAATTACGGGGCACTTTGCACAGATCTCTCAGCTCCCGGGGAAGATATTGTCGGAGCTGTGTTTCAAACAAACGACGTTACACCATTTGATCGACATTTTTATATTCATGGTTGGCAAGGTACGTCTTTGTCTGCACCAGTCGTCTCTGGCGCGGCAGCTTTGCTTCTCTCAAAATACCCAAATCTATCGTTGAAAGAGTTGAAATCCATTTTGCGACTCTCTGCAGATCCTGCGTTTAGTGAAGGGGATGCCCTTGGGAAAATCGGTGCAGGACGATTGAATTTGGCAAGAGCGTTTGAGATTGCTCCTTCGTTTGCTCACGATCAATTTTTAAAAACCTCGGGAACGCAAATACGTAAACCAAGCTATCGTATTGCCGTTGCCTCTGAACAAGGTTCTTCGGAGATTCGACTTGTCACAAACGCAGGGAAATCCTTGTATTCCTTTCAAGCCTATGACAAGCCGGTGGGTGTACGACTTGCGATGGGAGATGTGGATGGGGATGGCGTTGAAGAAATCGTCGCGGTTCCTTCAACAGGAATGTTCCCATTGAAAGTCTTTACGCTCGAGGGACTTGAACTCACTTCTTTTTTTCCGTTTGGAACGTATGCAAATGGAATGCAGGTTGCTGTTGGGGATGTGAATAAGGATGGCATAGAGGAAATTGCCGTGAGTCAGGACTATGATGAGGGTCAGGTTGGTTTGTTTACTTGGCAGGGAACACTCATCAAACAGTTTGATCCATTTGAAACAAGTGGAACGACTCGTGTCGCCCTTGGGGATGTTGATGGTGATGGAATCGACGAGGTGATCACAGCACGTGGAAAAGGATTTGAACCATTGGTGCGCGTACATTCGGCAGAAGGTGTGTTCAAAAAAGAATTCCTGGCTTATGCAAAGGAGTATAATCGAGGAGTCTTTGTTGCAAGTGGAGATTTGGATGGAAATGGAACGGACGAAATTGTAACGGGAACCGACAACGGAGGTGGTCCGCAAGTACAGATTTATGGGGGAGACGGACGTTGGCTTGGAACGTTTTTTGCCTATGCAAAAGACTTTCGCGGAGGGGTAAGACTCTCGGTTGGAAACTTGAGTGACTGGCCAGGAGCATCGATTATCGCAGCCGCTGGTCCGGGTGGTGGTCCGCAAGTACGTGTATTCAACGGCTATTCTAAACTCATCGGAACCTTCTTTGCAGGGAACGAGTCAGATCGAAATGGAATCAACTCAACGGCTTGGGGAATTTAGTTGTCGCATCTCACTCTTCATTTTATAATCACTCCATATGGCAACTCCTATTTTTCAACATAAAAACATTCTTGTGACGGGTGGTGCTGGGTTTATTGGATCGCATTTGTGCGAACGATTGATGGAAGATGGTCATCACGTCATCTGCATCGACAATTTTTCTACGGGAGACGTGAGTAACATCAACGCACTGATGCAAAACAACTCATTTCGATTCATCCGGGCAGACGTGAACGAAGCGTTTGATTTGGAGTCTTATCCAGAGCTTGCTCCGTTTAAAATTCCGTTTCAGGGAATTCAAGAAATTTATCATCTTGCGTGTCCAACCGCGATCAAAAAGTTTAACGACTTCAAAGTACAGACACTGCTTTCCAACTCAACAGGAAATTATCACGTCTTAGAACTTGCACGAAAATTTCGATCTAAGATTTTATTTACGTCCAGTTCTGTCGTCTACGGAGCACGACAATCAAAAGAGCCACAAGTCAAAGAAGAAGAAATTGGAACCGTGAATCAGCTTTCACCTCGAGCGTGTTATGACGAGGGAAAGCGTTTTGCAGAAACAATGTTTCAGACATACAAGGATGTCCACGGAATTGAGACACGGATTGCTCGTGTCTTTAGAACCTATGGTCCACGCATGCCCTTGTTTGACGGGCATCTCATTCCAGACTTTGTCCTAGACGCACTCGACGGAAAAGACTTGGTTTTGTATGGTGGAAAGGATTTTAAGACCTCACTTTGTTACGTCACGGACGTTATTGACGGCTTGATTCGTTTGATGAATACTCCTACTGATCCTGGTCCTGTGAACCTCGGTTCCGACGTGGATTTATCCTTGGAAACCGTGGCAAAACAGATTGTGAGTATGACGGATTCTACCTCGAACATTGTGCCTGGAGATGATCTCTTGTTTCTTTCGGAACTTGCCCTGCCTCACATTGAGAAGATGAAAAATCTCGGATGGTTTCCTCTTGTACGTTTGGAGGATGGACTCAGACAGACAATCGCTTACACCAAAGCCAATAAACTTTTACTTCGAACTCTGTGAAACGAATCGCCCTGATCCCTGCCTACAACGAAGCCACAACGATTACCGAGGTTCTTAAACGAACTCGGGATTTTGTGGATGAGATCATTGTTGTCAACGATGGATCCAGTGATAAAACTGCTGAACTCGCAAAACAGGCGGGTGCATATGTTGTGAATCATGGAATCAACCGCGGACTCGGTGCGGCTATTGGGACGGGGTTTGCGTATGCCTTACGTCGTGGAGCGGACGTGGTGATTACTCTGGACGCGGACGGACAGCACGACCCAAGTGAGATTCCTGCGTTTGTGTCTGCGATTGAAAAAGGAGCTGACGTGGTGATTGGAACACGGATGAAAACACGCATCGGTATGCCATGGTATCGCCAAGTTGCACAGGTGATTGGAAACGTGACGACGTATGTCTTGTTTGGCGCGTGGGTTTCTGATAGTCAATCAGGTTATCGTGCGTTTACGAAGGCTGCTCTTTCAAAGATTCAGATTCGTACGAACCGCATGGAAGTTTCTTCTGAACTGATTGCGGAAACAAAACGAAACAATTTAAACCTTGTGGAAGTGCCGATCAAAGCTATTTATACAGATTATTCCTTATCAAAGGGGCAAAGTTTTTTTGTTGGGATTAAAACTCTTATCAAACTCGTGCTTCGACGCATCATGATGTAATGCTATGACACTCATCCAACTCTTCATCATCGCGTTTGCTCTGTTTGTGGTAACACGCGTTCTCAAAGAATTTAAACGCGGCGGTCTGACGCTTGCCTGGTTGTTGTTTTGGATGGTGTTTTGGATTGCGGTTGGAACCGTTGTTGTCCTCCCGCAAACAACAGACGTTGTCGCGCGATTCGTAGGTGTCGGTCGTGGAGCAGACTTGATTTTGTACTTGTCTGTAATCGGACTTTTTTTCTTGGTCTTCAAGATGTTTGCAAAAGTCGAAACAGTTGAACAAGAGATCACGCGATTGGTACGCAAGTTGGCAATTGAGGAAGCGGAAGATAACAACAACAAACATGTTTCCTAAAATCGGAATCGTTTATCTTTCATGGAATCGCAAACAGTACCTTGATGAAGTTCTGTCTGCTTTGCGTGCACAAACGTACCCACAAGATCGGCTAGAGCTGATCTTTGTTGATAATGGAAGCGTGGATGGAACAGCGGAATACTTAAGACAAACAGAAGGGATTACGTTTTTGGGAAATGCAGAGAATTTAGGTTTTGCAGAAGGAAATAACATGGGAATCACTCATGCCTTGTTGCATGGATGCGACTACGTTTTTTTGCATAACGATGATTTAAAATTGGACCCCAACGCGATCGCAGAAGCGGTAAACCTTGCTGAATCAGACAAGACGATCGGCTCGGTTCAGTCTCTGATGAAACTTTGGAAAACACCAGACGTCATCAACTCAAGTGGTGGGCAGGTGCACTTTTTAGGACTGGGATTTGCTCGCGACAACGGGCAAAAGGATGCAGATGTTGTGTTGTCCGATGGGGAAGAGATTGCTTATGGAAGTGGTGCGGCGATTTTACTTCGTGCATCTGTTCTTCAAGAGATTGGATTACTGGATCCTTATCTTTTTTTGTATCACGAAGACTTGCAATTTGGTTGGCGGATTCGTCTTGCGGGATTTCGTAACGTCTTATCTGTGAAGTCGATTGCCTATCATGATTACACCTTCAAGCGATCGATTCAGAAATTCTACTGGATGGAGCGTAACCGATGGCTTGTTCATCTCACCTGTTTGAAATGGCAGACGCTTGCACTGATTGTTCCACTCATGATCTTGTTTGAACTACCACTCATGCTGTTTGCTCTTCTTGGAGGTTGGTGGAAGGAAAAGTTGATTGTCTATGTTCAGATGTTCAAACCTTCCACATGGATATATCTCGTAAAGACACGACGTCGCATTCAGGCGTCTCGACGGGTTTCCGATAAAACAATTGTCTCCCTTTTTCAAAGTCGTATCGCTCACCAAGAAACACATAATCCTCTGGTTGTTTACGTTGGTAACCCATCTCTTTCTGCCCTATGGTATCTACTCAAACAACTCATCCAATGGTAAGCAATCGAAAACTTACCATCGCGCAAGTCGTCTGTACCTACCCGCCCTACCATGGAGGAATGGGGAGGGTTGCGTTTGAATATACGGAGCGACTTCGTGCACGCGGTCACAATGTTCACGTCTTCACATCACGTGCGGAAGAGGTGACTGATGATCCTAAGTATGTTCACCGCATTCCAAGTTTGCTTCATATTGGAAACGCTGGCGTGATGCCGTCGCTTTATCATCGATTGAAAGGGTTTGATTTGGTGCATTTACATTACCCCTTTTTTGGCGGTGCCGAACCAACGATTATTCGCAAAGCATTACGCGATGATCAGGGACTGGTGATGACCTATCACATGGACGCAACCGCCGGAGGTATTCGCGGGGCAATTTTTGAAATGCATCGACGCATGTTACTGCCATGGCTCGTTGGACGCGTGGATCGCATTTTAGCAAGCACGAAAGACTATATTGAAACGTCAGCGATTGCCCAACTCAGTGGCGCTCTTGATCGTGTTGAAATTCATCCGTTTGGGATTGATCTTGATCGTTTTCATCCAGGAGATGAATCAGAACTCAAGGCGCAACTCAAGATTCCTTCACAGGTTCCTGTGTTGTTATTTGTGGGAGGGTTGGATAAGGCACATCATTTCAAAGGGGTGGGTGTGCTATTGGAGGCTCTCAAAGGACTTGTCGATCAACCTTGGCACACATTGATTATTGGCAATGGAGATTTGCGACCACTGTATACGCAGATGTGTCGTGATTGGAATCTCACGGATCGTGTGACGTTCTTAGGATCGATCAATGATCAAGAGTTACCTCGCTACTACCGTCTGGCAGATGTTCATGTGTTTCCGTCAACGCGACGAGCAGAAGCGTATGGAATTGTGGCGCTTGAAGCTGCTGCAAGTGGAACTCCGACCATCGCCTCAAAACTTCCAGGTGTACGAACGGTTGTTCTGGATGGAGTGACGGGGTTACTCGTTGAACCAGAAGATGTTTCAGACTTAAAACGGTCTTTGTCATTACTTCTTGAAAAACCAGAACTACGCGAACGATTTGGCGCATCAGCTCGACAGCATGCCGAGTATGAATTTGCTTGGGAGCCATTGATTACAAAGCTTGAGGAAACCTATCAGTCTGTTAGTGAACAACAGTCGAGAAGACAGTACGATCAAACAACGTTAT
>CALRGL010000044.1 GCA_943357275.1 Candidatus Uhrbacteria bacterium RIFOXYB12_FULL_58_10
GATGAATGCAGAAGGAGGAATGAGCATGCGAAGCGTTTGGAACTGGTTGCTCGTGAGGTGTTCACGAAAGTAGTATTGCTTTTCGCGAAACACGGCAAACCAGGTTTTGTTTCCGAAGTGCGCAAACTCCGGGACCATGCGTACGTATCCATGCTGAGACGCCATGACCAACTCGGCGAGTTTGCCACGGGTTTCAAAGATGGGGAACTGACGCCAGATCGTCCCGATACGAATGAGCGTTCCGCCTGGACCTTCGGGGTTATCAACGTCCAGACGGACATTGCCTCCGATGATCAGACGGTCCAGATCCTCGGGTGTGCTGGTGATGCAGTACGCGGGATATCCCATTGCACGCATCTGCTCAGCCATCCACTGCATGGAGAGGATGTAACCTTTTGACCACTGATGGCTGACTACAAACAGCAGCGGTCCTTTGCTACAAAGCCAATCAAAGGTTTCACGCCACGCGTCGAAGTTGATGCCATAGCTTCGATCGATGTGAAAACAGTCCGTGAAGCCACCGGGCATCTCATCGTTTTCCGAAGCCACAAACTTTTTGTCACACAGGTGCATGTCAGGTCGACGAACCGACCAGTGTGTGAGAGCAAGATTGTCGGATTTCGGGAAAAGATATGCCGAGCGCAGTTCTGGATGATTTGGATCCAGATCAACACCCCGCAAAAGCGTTTGAGCTATGTCCGGGTCTGACTGAACCAGTTCTGTACAGACTTGCTCAAAGGTTTTCAGTGCATCCAGGCATTGATCCATCATGGCACGGTTGACTTGTGCAGGACGATCGGGAACACGAATCCAACTAATCTTTTGACCCTCAGGAAGACGACCGCGCAGTGCTTCAAACACCTCGCCGGCCATGTCTGGACCTTGTTCGAGGTTGTGAAGAATCGTACGGATTTCCTCTTTGAGTCGAGGACGATTGGGAAGAGTTTCACCTCTGCGCGCATGACCCCAGGGAAAGATGTGAAGCTCGTGAACACAGATATCAAATCGTGTGCAGAAATCAGCACGGAGTTGCTCTGCACAATTGTTTGTGCGCGAGCGAAGCGCATTTTCATCCCTGATGAGATGTTCACTTATGTGAACTCCCCACTGGGCACCTTGTGCCCAGTCAGGAATCTTGGTGCCGTTCATCCGTCCGTGACAGGTGTGTTCAAAGTGACCACTCCTGTAGCCATCAAACAGAACAATCGAACGTTCCGGTCGATGCCCATTTTGAAAGGTGGTATGAATGGCTTCGACGTTTTCGAATACTTCTACGTCAATTGGCCAGTCAGTCTTCATCTCTTCTTGCACGATCTTGAGAACGGCTTCGGAAGCAGGTTGTCCTTTGAGTGTGAAGATGAGTTGGGGAGTCTTGAGAACCGTTCCTTCGATTTCCGCTTTGAACATGTGCTGTTTCCTTGTTGTGATGTGACGTGTGTTTGCGTAAACAAAATTCCCGAGCATGAATTTGCCCGGGAAGTCATTGATGACACGATGTTTCTTCAACAGCGACGTCTATGATCTTCCACGAGCAAAAAGATAAACTCGAACCAAACCTCCTGTAAAGGAAGTCATGTTTGGGAGTGTCTTTGTGCAAACGCAGATCATCATAGCTTTTTGAGCATAACGTGCGGGCTGTTTTCTTGTCAAATAGAGGACCTGTGTAAAACCCTAGATTTCTTGACCAGTTAGGCAAAAAAAGCTAGTCTTTGGATGTAAGGAAGTGGATGAGGAGAGGTCTAACGTTCAACCGGAGGTGTCGTATGGGATTTCTCTACCCGTGGTCTCGCGTGCGAGATGGGCATGTTCCAACGCCTGAGAGCATCAAAGCATTCGGGCTTGAACTGGTAGAGGTCCTACGGCATCATTCTGGTGTACGTGCGGCCTCCATTTATGGATCTGTTGCTCGTGGGGACCACACCATGCGCAGTGATATCGACATTGCGATTGTGTGTGTTGATGAGCAGTTGCAGCGCGTGCGACGTGTTGTTTGTGAAATGCGTCGTAAGGGCGCTCGTGAGCACATTATTGTTTGTCCCTACCTGATCACGCTGACACAGTGTTTGACCGGGGACGTGCGTTACGGGCCTTCTTACAACCAGACCTTTCTCGATCTTTCCGATGCGGAAACGAGTTTTGGAAACATTCACCAGTATTTGTTTCTATACACCAAAGATGTGCGTCTAGAAATGACGCGCAAGCTCGTTCGTAACATTCGTTCGCTCGTTCATGAACATCGAGAGTTTTGTGAAGTGCTCAAAAAGCAGGATGCAGATCTTATCGATGTGTGGCTTGAAAAAGCCAATCTACAGAACTGCCAACCTCTGCATCTGTACATGCGGTTCGCTCGTTGGATGTTGTTTTGGCAACACCATCAAGTGAACGATGATTCCAAACAAGGCGTTGTCCAAGCGTTTCTTCAGGAGCAAGCATTCGAATCGTTCAAAGAAGATTTCTGTGCTCTTGAGCAGATCGACAGAGAGTACGATCAACTGCTCGAACAGACGAAGGCGGGTATTGTTTCTCGCACAACGTATGTTGAGCAACTCGTATCGTTTGTACGACGAGCCTTTGTTCTGAGTTCACGTCTTCTGTTTTCAGCCGTGTCTTTGATGGGGATGCGCAAGCCACCTCAACTGACTCGGTTGAGTGAACAGTTGGCCGCGTGATATTCTTCTGGGGTAGCCAAGGCTGCCCCTTTTCTTTTACTACTATGACTATTCTAGCGATCGAATCCAGTTGTGACGAAACTGCCATTGCTCTTTTGGAAGAGAATGGTGGTGTGATTGAAATCAAACAAAATTTACTGACGTCCCAAGTTGCCATGCATGCACAGTATGGTGGTGTTGTTCCAGAAGTTGCTGCGCGTGAACACGTGGATATCATCTTTCCAATGCTTAAAGCCTCAGGGATTTCAAGAGATGGAGAGGGAATTGATGTCATTGCTGTGACTGCGGGTCCTGGACTCGTACCAGCTCTTCGTGTGGGGGTTGAACTTGCAAAAGTGCTTGCTTGGCTTTGGAACAAACCACTCGTAGCTGTAAATCATTTGGAGGGACATATTTATTCCGTATGGGGAGGGGAAACAAAACCAACGTTTCCAGCTTTATGTTTGCTGGTCAGTGGTGGGCACACAGAGCTTATTTTGATGAAGGATCACGGTCAATATGAACTGATCGGGATGACACGTGATGACGCAGCCGGAGAAGCCTTTGATAAAGTAGCAAAGTTGTTAGGTTTGCCTTACCCAGGCGGTCCAGAAATCTCAAAAGCCGCAGAACAAGGCAATCCAAACGCCATCAATTTCCCACGCCCAATGCTAAACAGCGGAGATTTTGACTTCAGTTTCTCTGGATTAAAGACAGCTGTTCGAAACGAAATCAGCTCAGCTCTCCCCCTTTCAAAGGGGGAGTTGGAGGGGGTCCGTGTTGCCGACATCGCTGCCTCCTTCCAACAAGCCGTCATCGACACACTTGTCACCAAAACCATGAAAGCCATCGCTCACACCGGAGCAAAATCTCTCATTCTCTCCGGCGGAGTTTCCGCAAACAAATCTCTCCGCTTTACCCTCGAATCCACTCTTTCAAAACAATTTCCAGAGGTTTCTTTTTTTGCCCCAAATCTTTCTTTGACCGGCGATAACGCGGTTATGATCGCCCTAGCTGGTATTCACCGTTTCAAAGCCGGCGAAACCGTTGATCCGCTCACATTGGTTGCCAATCCAAACATGCGACTTGCTTAATATGCAACACACGACACATTCACCAGAAGAAACAAAACTCCTCGCTCAGGAAGTTGCATCGACACTCAAAGGCGGAGAAGTTCTTTTTTTAGAGGGAGATCTTGGATCAGGGAAGACAACCTTTGTTCAGGGTCTTGTCCATGCGTTTGGGTATACAGAGCCTGTTCGTAGTCCAACGTTTGCTCTGATGCACACCTACCACATCGATCATCCAACCGTGAAACAGATCGTTCATCTTGATCTCTATCGTCTAAACGATCCTTCAGAACTCAGAGCGTTTGGACTTGAAGAAGTGGTTCACGATCCTCGGACGATTGTTCTCATCGAATGGCCTGAAAAAGGATTTGATGGGGATATCTTGTTGCCAGACAAGCGGATTGTTTTTACAATAGGGGAACATAATCAACGAACTATAGCGTATGGCAAGACCTGAAGGATTTTCAACTCCAGAAGGATATCGAAGAGGTATTCGTCACGAAGAAGAAGTATTAGGAGGATTTGTTCCAAAAGCCGGTTATCGAGAGGCATTTGATCGAGTAAAAACAGGTCCAGACTATGTGGATCGCAAAACAGCCTTTGAACTCGTTCGACAATTTTCATCGGATAATCCAACGGCTCCTAAAAAAGCATTTGCTGCTTCCATGAGAATGGATGTTGCCTCCGCGCTGCGTCTCCAGTCACCGGAAGAATTTGAACGATTACGCTATTACACGTCTGTAGGAGATACGGTGCTTGATAAAAAACATGGTGTTGATGCTTGGATAGAATTTGAAGATGGAGGAAAAACAATTATTGTTACGTTGGATGCCACGCTTAGAGATAAAGAAGAAGAAGGACTCAAGCGTCTTGGTGGTGAAGGACCAGATTTTGAAGTGCCGGAGTTACCTGATGCTATTCAAGAAAAAGAAGCATTTGAAACAGCTGTACGAGGATTTGGAGCTGCAATCGCCAATCGAATTAAATCAAATCTGCCAGCAAATAGTGCTATTTCAGTTAGACTTCAGAGCATTCCTGGGGGAACACGAAAGCCAGCAAGTCGACTCTTGCCACGTCCAAAAGGAAAAGTTGAATGGGATCCAAAAAAGAACGCCAGTTAATGGCGTTCTTTTTCTTATTCATATCTTGACGGAAACAAGGAGATCCTCTAAGGTACAGCGTTCTCAAGTTGAGGAGATTTGGAGGGTCGTATGGATAATCTCTGTGCTGTTTGTGGAGAAGGAACTCCAGAGATGGAGACGTTTCTCTGTAACACATGTATTCACGAACATCGGATTCGAACGTATTGTCGACGATGTCACAAACGACTCGATCTTTCACCCATCGGAGTGCAACGTTTTTTCCCAGGTCTCTGGGAACAGCTTGGACGAACCGGTGTTGCTCTTCGTCTGGAAGCCTGTCCACTTTGCTCCGACGATGAGCATACTTACCACATCGTCAGGTTCGACCTCGCAACCGAAGATCAACTTCCTCTTCAGCCCAACTCAGGCTGATTTTTTATTCCCCCTCACCAGCTACACGCAAGACTTCATCGACCGTAGTGATTCCGTCCAAAACTTTCAAAATACCGTCTTGTTGCATGGTGGTCATTCCTTGCTTCTTCGCAAGTTCTCGCACTTGATATTCACTGATGTTTTCGCTCATCTGTGCCTTGATTTCATCACTCATCGTTAAGATCTCGTAGATACCGAGTCGGCCTTTGTAACCAGATTTGTTGCATACGTCACAACCTTTGCCGTGATAAAACTTCCACTCACTTTCTGGTTTGACGATCTCACCAGAGGCGGGTGGAATTTCGGATGCAACCTTTTTCACAAACGCGAGTTCACGTTCTGTGAGCGTTGTTTCTTCTTTGCAATTGGTACAAATTTTTCGTGTGAGTCGTTGTCCAATGATCGCGTTCAACGCAGGAGCTAGCAAGAACGCTTTGACACCCATCGAGATAAATCGCGGAATCGCACCGGCTGCGTCGTTTGTGTGCAATGTTGAAAGAAGTAAGTGTCCGGTGAGTGCAGCGTTGATTGCCACCTCCGCGGTTTCCAGGTCGCGGATTTCTCCGACCATCACTACGTCTGGGTCTTGTCGCAAAATAGAACGAAGTCCTGAAGCAAAGGTGTAATTCTTGCTGGCATCCACTTGTGACTGGTTGATTCCTTGGAGTTTATACTCGATTGGATCTTCCAAGGTAATAATTTTTTCGTCCGATGTATTGAGTTTGCGCAAGATCGCGTAAAGCGTCGTGGTTTTTCCAGATCCCGTTGGACCGGTTGTAAGCACCATTCCGTGAGGTTTCTCGATTTCTTTAAGCAATTTCTTTGCAGCCAATTCTCGATAGCCGAGTTGTCCAAACTCTACGTTAATAGCGCTTGGCTTAAGCAGACGCATAACCACAGACTCTCCCCAGTTGGTTGGAATGGTGGAAACACGAACGTCTGTATCGCCTTCGTTTAAGAAGATTGTAAAGCGTCCATCTTGCGGACGTGTATTCACGTTGATCTTGAGTCCGCTAATCAGCTTGATACGAGCGACGATTTTTTTCCAAAATTCATGGGGAAGGGAAGCGACTTCTTGAAGCACGCCATCGATACGAAATCGCGCGACGATTTGTTTTTCCTCGGCTTCAATGTGAACGTCAGAGGTTCCAAGTTGAAGAGCCGCAGCCATAATAATGGTCATGATGTCACTCACCGAAGCACCTTTGACAACAGTTTGAACATCTTCGGCGGTTTTGATTTGTTTTTTGTATTGATCCAATTCCTCATCTGAAACGTTGACTCCTTTTTTGATCGCAGAGATCGTTGGAAGGGAATCATAAGCTTTGATCGCGATACGAAGACTTTCTTCTGAAATCAAATAAATGCCGCCGTTTGCACTGTTGCGTTCTTGGAGTTGAAAGAGAAGATCTTTGACTTCTTGTCGCGTTGGATCTGTGGAAGCAAGACGAATTTCTGTGCCGGTAAATAAAAAACAAACCGTTTGGAGTTTTTCAGCTTCCGCCTTTGGAATTTCTCGCAAGGCTTCTGGAGAAATAGGGAAGGCACGAAGGTTTACATAGGCAACTTTTTGGGTTGACGCACGTTGTTCTGCTTCTTGCTCGCGTTCTTTGAGTCGCAGATCGTGCATTTTCTCTTCAAATTTTTCAACCGTTGTTGCAAGTCCGTCTGTTGCATTTTTTTGTGAAGACTTGGCGCCAGTAAAGGAAAGAAGGTCTTCGATGGATTGGATGTCATTGGGCATAAAAAAACTAGAGGGTTTGCCTCTAGTTTACTTTTTTTTCCGACTCTTGCCTAGCGCAGGCCAAACAAACGCAAGATTTTAGAAAAGACTTTTGTTCCGTGTTGTTTATGAACCGCTCGTTTGTAAAATCGGTGCCAAGCCGTGTATTGGAAGGTGACGATTGCTCCGGCAAAGGCACAGATTAGACCAAGGAATAACAAACCAAAGAGTGTGTTTGCAATAAAGAAAAAGGAAAGAGATCCGGTAAGAAGTGCGGCTGTATAAACGATAGCGTAGGGGATCAGCAGAACACCTGAAGCAACAACAAGGACAATTCCAGAGAGCAAGACAAGCAAAAAGAGAAGCAGACCAAATTCCAGGGTGGCGACCCACTGGTTTTGAAAAAGACGAATCGCTGTAAAAAGAGCTTCAAGAGGTTTGGTGTTGTGGTCGACAATATCAATCATTGCAAGCATTGAAATGATATTGAGAATAACGATGAGTGGCAAAAATACGAGCGTTTGTACAAAGAGGATCCAAAAAGAGTGGGGAGTTGTGCTGGTAAGAAACAAAAGAAATGGCAGGCTGGTTACACCGATCAGAACAATCGTGGTGATTTTTGTGAGGATGTCGATCACAAGCACACTTCCAAAATGGGCCATGGCCTGTTTGCGAAGATGGTGTGGATGTTCGGCTGTAGCAGATTTGGAACTGAGAATCAGAGCAATCTGACTGAGAATTCCAGCGATGATCAAACCAACCATTACAAATGTGCAAGCTCCGAGCATCCAGGAAACGCGTGTAACTCCAAGAACCTGCATTTGTTGAACGTAGGAGGCAAAAATGTTGTAACCAATGAAGGATTGATCAATAAGTTGTTCCAAGAAAGCTCCCTGGCTTTTTACTCGTTGCATGGAACGCATGGCGATATCAATCACACCTCCGGTTGAAATGAGTCCGGCAAACAAACCAAAAACCCACAACGATTTACGTTTCCAGGTGAGCTGTAAAGCTTCCCCTAAAATGGAGCGGTAAAGACGTGTGGGTTGTGGGTTTGACATATCCTCCTAAAGAAATTTACGTTTTGAGCAATGCCTCGAATGCTTCTTTCTCAATGGTTTCTTTTTCAAGAAGCGTTTGAGCGATTTTATCGAGGTGGTGTTTTTCTTTTCGGATTATATCACGAGCCTGGTTCATGGCGCCATTCACGAATTTTTCTACTTCGTCATCAATGGCAATCGCTGTTTTTTCTGAGTAGTTTTTCTTTTCATGGAAATCACGTCCAAGGAAAACCATTTCTTCGGATTCTCCAAACACGCGTGGTCCAAGGTCTGACATTCCGTAGCGTGTCACAATCTCGCGAGCGAGTTGTGAACACTTACGAAGGTCGTCACTGGCACCCGTTGTGATGTCTCCAAAGGTTTCCTTTTCTGCAATGTATCCACCAAGCATCACGGCCATATCGTCGATAAACTCTGCACGCTTGTGCAAACGTCGATCTTGATCCGGAAGTTTCAAGGTGTATCCACCAGCAGAACCACGAGCAATAATCGAGACTTTGTGAACAGGGTCTGAGTGTTCGCACATATGTGCAACAAGCGCATGACCCGCCTCGTGGTAAGCCGTGATCTTCTTTTCTTCTTTGTTCATGACGTAGCTCTTTCGCTCCGGTCCAAGAAGGACTTTTTCGATCGAATCAAGCATGTCTTCTTGCAAAACTTCTTTGCGATCAAACCGTGCGGTTCGAATTGCTGCTTCGTTCAACAAGTTGTGAAGATCTGCTCCTGAGAATCCAGGTGTCCGTTCTGCTACGCGTCGAAGGTTGATATCCTTTGAAAGTGGTTTATTCTTTGCGTGGATTTTCAAGATTTCTTCGCGTTCGTTGATGTCAGGCAAGTCCATAACCACACGTCGATCAAATCGACCTGGGCGAAGAAGGGCTGGATCAAGGACATCGGGTCGGTTGGTGGCGGCGATCACAATCACTCCAATGTTTGGATCAAATCCATCCATTTCCACTAAGATTTGGTTCAAGGTTTGCTCACGTTCGTCGTGAGATCCACCAAGTCCTGTTCCACGCTGTCGTCCTACGGCATCGATTTCATCAATAAAGATGATACAAGGCGCAGACTTTTTAGCGCGGTTGAACAAATCGCGTACACGAGACGCTCCAACTCCCACGAACATTTCAACGAATTCAGATCCGCTAATATGGTAGAAGGGAACACCCGCTTCTCCAGCAACCGCTCGAGAAAGCAAGGTTTTTCCTGTTCCAGGTCGTCCCATGAGCAAGAC
>CALRGL010000045.1 GCA_943357275.1 Candidatus Uhrbacteria bacterium RIFOXYB12_FULL_58_10
CATTGATGCGCAAACTAGGTTTATGATGGGAAAGTATCTTGGATTTAATGTTACAAAGAAATCTCGCTAATTGGTTATGGAACGAACTTATCCAAAAATTTCAATCAATATTGTCGCATGGAATTCCATGCGCTTTTTGCCTGATCTTCTGACATCCATCGAAAAGCAAACGTTTCGTGATTTCACGGTTCTTATTATTGATAACGGATCAACGGATGAAATGGAGAAGTTTGTACGAGCACAGTATCCAAACGTGATGATTTTGCGCAATGCAAAAAATTTAGGTTTTTCCGCAGCGCATAATCAAGGCATTCGTTATGCGTTAGATCGATGGAGTTCAGAGGTGATGGATGAGCGTTATGTGCTTGTGACTAATCCAGACGTTGTGCTGTCAGAAACGTTTTTGGAAACACTCGTAAAAGAGGCAGATGAGCACAAAGAGGTTGGTTCGTTTGGAGGAAAGTTGTTTCGTGCGTTTGGAGAACATCTTAATGATGAAGCACTTAGTGAAATAGTGAAGTCTGACATTTTGGACTCAACTGGACTTCGACCACGTAAAAATGGAACCTGTGCTGATCGTGGAGCAGGGGAAATGGATAAGAATCAGTATGATCAGGAGGGAGATGTCTTTGGAATCACAGGGGCTCTTGTTTTGTATCGAGCAAACGCTCTTCAAGATGCACGTTATCAGGATGAATTTTTTGATGTGGATTTTTTTGCTTATAAAGAAGATGTAGATTTGGCTTGGCGTTTGCAACATCTTGGATGGAATGCACGATTTGTTCCAACGGCTCTTGCTTACCATTATCGTGGAATGTTTGGAAAGGAGCGGATGAACCTGTGGCAACGTTTTAAGAATCGTCGACACAAGTCCGCGATGCTCAGTTATTATTCCAGTCGTAATCAGTGGATGGTCTTGTTTAAAAATTTAAACTTCTCAACTATTCTCTTGTGGTTTCCAAGATTGGTTGTGACCGAAGGATTGCGTGTCTTGTTTACCGTTGTCTTTGAAACAAGGAATGTAAAGTCATTCATTGATGCGATTTCTTTTGCACCAAAAATGTACCGAAAACGACAAGATACGTTAAAGCGTTCAAAGCGCACAGCAAAAGCTTTGCGCGGTTGGTTTATATGAAAGACGTTTCCATCTTAATCGTACACTTCAATACCCCTGGACTCCTGCGACAAACGATCAAAGGAATTCAGAATGCAACGCATGTTTCTACCTGTGAGATTCTTGTGGTTGATAATAATCCAGAGATTCGTGTGCAGGAGATGCTTCGCGCGGAGTTTCCTGAAGTGCGCGTGATTGTGAGTGAAACAAATCTTGGATTTGGAAGAGGAATGAATCGCGCTCTTGAGCTTGCTCGAGGTCGCTATTTCTTTGTGTTCAATCCAGATATTGCCACCTTTGATCATCAAATTGATACGCTTGTTCGGTTTATGGATGCACATGCTGACGTTGGAATGGTTGGTCCAAAACTCTTAAACCCAGATAGATCTTTGCAATACAGTTGTTATACGTTCATGGATCTGTGGGTGATTCCGTTTAGACGAGTTCCGATGTTGCGTTCGTTTTCGTTTGCCAAACGTCATGTGGAAGCCTACTTGATGACATCCCATGATCATTCAAAAACGTGTGACGTGGACTATTTGCTTGGCGCAGCCATGCTTGTTCGACGAGAAGCGTATCAAGAAGTGGGAGGATTTGATCCAGCGTTTTTTGTGTATTTTGAAGATCAAGATTGGTGTCGACGTTTTTGGAAAGCAAACTGGCGGGTGGTTCATCATCCCGAAGCTTGGTTTGTTCATTATCATCGACGCGAAACAGCCGAAGGAGGTTTTATCAAACAATTGAGAAATCCACTGACAAGAATTCAGATTCAGAGTGCTTTGTATTATCATAGAAAGTATAAAGGACAACCAAACCCAAGAACGTGTGCACGACTCAACATTTCTTCAGACCATCGAACCCAAACAAGTTCATAAACGTCAAAGACGTCGAACGCGTTTTCAAGCCTTTTGGGTGACACTTTTGGTTTTCGTTCTTATTTGGATTGTGGTTTTTTGTTTGGCTCTTGGACAAGTCGTTGCAAAAACACTTAACGGAAAAGAAGCTTTACAGCGCGCAGAAGGACTGGTCTCTTCCATGCAACTTGAACAAGCAAAAGCTGAACTCCTACAAGCAAAACAAGCTTTTGCGGATGCGGGAGATGGACTGGTTTTGGTAAAAACCGTAGGTGTTGTTCCTTACGTTCGTACACAAGTGACACATTTGGAACGCTTACTCACTTCAGGAATCGATATTGTCGATTCACTTACCTCGCTTTTATCTCTTGGAGAAGACTTGGTCAGACTTTCAGGATTGAATGACACGTATTTTAAATCGCTCACAGAGGGAATTTCAGGGTCTGTTTCGTTTAATGATCTGCCTATTGAAACTAAACAAGTTATCTTGCGACGTTTACATGCGTCTGCGGAAGAGTTAGAGCTCATGACAACGCGCATTCGCGTTTCCAGAGAAGAACTGATGTTTGCCCGACAAGATTTAGGATTTGAATCAATGTTAGGATTTTTGGACAAAGTCTCGCAACAGTTAGAAGACGCAGAGGGAGAACTACAAACGCTTACCACACTCGCACGTGTCTTGCCTGAATTTGCTGGTTTGGGAGTAGAAAAAAGTCATTTGATTTTGCTGTTGAATAACGACGAGCTTCGTCCAGGGGGAGGATTTATTGGGACCTACGGACTCATGAATGTGCAAGATGCTGAGATTCGATCACTTCGTACAAAAGATGTCTATGCGCTTGATCAGCCCTCAGAAGGATTGGTAAACGTTCCAGCTCCAGAGCCGATGCAGAAATACAACGCAACACCTGTGTTGTATATGCGCGATGCAAACTGGTCGCCTGACTTTGCGGTGAGTTCTGTTTCTGTGATTAATCAGTTTTTGCGTGAAGCAGAAAACCTTCCTGAAAATAAACGTACAGAGGTTCCTTGGTCGTCACATATCGATGGTGTGATTGGATTTACACCCGAGTTTATTTCTGGACTTCTTTCTATCACAGGACCTCTCACGGTTGCAGGACAAGAGTTTAATGCACAAACCATTGCTCAAACCATTGAATTTCAAGTTGAGAAAGGATTTGAACAGCAAGGGATTGCCTACGATCAGCGAAAAGAAATTCTTTCAGATCTTGTCAGTGCGTTAACGGCTCGTTTGTTTACTCTGCCGTTTTCTCAGTGGAATCAAGTGTTCGAAGTGACTCACGATGCCTTTGTTCACAAGCAATTATTTCTTTACAGTTCCTCGAACTCTGCAGAAGAAGTGATTACGCGTGTTGGATGGGGAGGACGTGTTGAACCGGGCGCAACAGACGTACAGCTTGTGGTGGATGCAAACTTAGCAAGCTTGAAAACAGATCCAGAAGTCAAACGTTCAATCACGTATCAGATTTCAAAAAATTCCACAGGACAGTATCTTGGACGCACAACGATTCGTTATCAACATGAAGGATCGTTTGATTGGCGCACAACGCGCTATCGCACTTACACGCGACTCTATCTTCCAAAAGGAACACGGTTTATTCGTGGACAAGGCATGCTTGAAAACGATAAGACGCTCAATCCAGAATTGCGACCAGGAACGGTTGATGTTTCAGAAGAGCTTGAGATGTCTGTCTTTGGAGCCTTTATTTCAATCGAGCCAGGGAGAGTGGGAGAATTGTCTTTTGATTACGAACTTGCTCCATCCGTTGTACAAGCAATTCAATCCGGAACCTACAATCTTGAAGTGTTGAAGCAAAATGGAGCCCGTAATTATGCGTTGACGCTCGGTCTTGATTTTGATAAGAAGGTGTCAAATGCGAGTCCGGCAGAAGAACGTGGATCTTGGGGAAATGATCGTTATGACGTGAGTACTCTTTTAGATCAGGATAAGAAATTCCAGGTGAACTTATAGAACTATGTTTCAACGAAAGATTGGTATTGACCTTGGGACAACCACGGTGCTTGTGTATCTTCCAAAACGTGGAATCATCATCCACGAACCGTCCGTTGTTGCGGTTTCGCTTGCCGATAAAAAAGTGTTGGCTGTTGGTAAAGAAGCAAAAGACATGCTTGGTCGTACGCCTGACACGATTGTTGCGCGACGACCACTCAAAGATGGAGTGATTGCAGATTACAGAACCACAGAAGCCATGCTTCGTTATTTCATTAACAAAGCATTAGGTGGTGTTCGTATTTTTCGACCAGAGGTCATGGTTGCCGTTCCTGGTGGAATCACCTCCACAGAACGTCGTGCCGTGATCGACGCAACCCTCGCGGCTGGTGCAAAGGCGGCGTACATCATTAAAGAACCAATCGTGGCTGCCATTGGTGCAAACATTCCGATTGGTTCACCTTCGGGACATATGATTATCGATATCGGTGGCGGAACCTCGGAGATGGCCGTGATTTCTTTGGGAGGAATTGTGGCGTCTGAATCTGTGCGTATCGGTGGAGTGAAAATGGATCTTGCGATTTCGGATTACGTTCGACGTAAATACAACCTTGCCATTGGTGAGCGAACGAGTGAAGATATCAAAATTCAAATCGGTGCAGCCATGTATCTTCCAGACAAACTTTCCATGGAAGTAAAAGGACGCGACATGATCACAGGACTACCAAAGATTATTGAAGTGACTAGTGACGACGTCACAGCAGCGATTCAAAACGAACTTGAAGGCATCATTGCAACCATTAAAGAAGTGTTACACAAAACACCGCCAGAACTCTCAGCCGACGTGATGGACAAAGGAATTGTGTTGTCTGGAGGTTCTTCTCAGTTACGAAATCTCGACGCACTCATTGCAGAGGCAACAGGTGTGCCAACGTTCGTGGCAGAAGATCCACAACAGTGCGTTGCTAAAGGAACGGGCATAGCTTTGGAAAACCTTGAGGCGTATAAACGAAGTATTTTTACGAGTTAGAAATAGGACGAGGAAAGACCGTAGGACGTATTGGACCGATGGGACCAATTATGGAAGACAACATCAACCTTTTAGAAAAACAGAAACCTGCTCTTTACGCGATTGATGCACATAGTGCGAACGCTAAGCGTCGTACAGGGGTGCATAATTATGCGTTTCATTTGATTCAGGCGATGAAAAACCACCCACTCCAAGAGGGGGAGCGGGTGGTTTTGTATTCGTACGAACCGTTGAATGAAGATCTTGCGAAACTGCCAGAGGGTTGGACGTCCAAGGTATTGAAATGGCCACCGCGTCATGGGTGGATGTCGATTCGTGTGCGATGGGAGTTGTTCAAAGATAAACCATCTGTTTTCTTTGTTCCCGCACAAGCGATTCCAAAGACGTCTGTACCAACCGTCATTACCAAACACGACATCGGTTGGAAATTTATTCCAGAGGTGTTTGAACCAGCCGACATCAAACGACTGAAACGTGATACAAAAAAAGCCGTGCGTGACGCAACACACATCTTGGCTGTTTCTGAAGCTACAAAAAAAGATTTGATCGATCAATTTCACATTGAACCAGAGCGGGTGAGTACAACAGTACTAGCAGCAGATACAATGATGTATCACGTGGTGAGTGAAGAAGAAAAACAACGCGTGTTACAAACCTACCGCATCGGGAAACGATTTTTCCTTACAGTGGGAAGATTAGAAACAAAGAAAAACATTGCTACGATCATTCGTGCGTTTGATGTGTTCAAGAGTCATCGAGGAAGTGGAGATCCCTATGAACTTGTTCTTGTTGGAAAACCTGGTTACGGATACGAACAGATCAAATCTTACATCGACGCATCGCCCTACAAAGATCAGATTCGCGAACTTGGTTTTGTGCCTGATATTGACGTTGTGCCACTGATGAATCTAGCAAGCGCGTATTTGTTTCCGTCCTGGTTTGAAGGATTTGGTATTCCAAACTTAGAAGCCATGGCGTGTGGAACGCCTTTGCTTACCTCGGACTTGCCAGCACATCGAGAGGTTGTGGGTGATGCTGGCGTGTTCATCGATCCAAAAGATCCAGACGCTTGGGCCAGAGAAATGGCTGATGTGATCGATGACGAAGTAAAACGAAAGAGGCTTATCGAAAATGGATTCAAACGTGTGCAGGAATTTTCATGGGATAAGTGTGCCCTTCAGACTTGGGAGGTTCTACGCAGCCTGCTATAATCTTTTTCATATGGACGTGTTAATGAACGAACTCAAACATCTCGGACTCTCAGATAAAGAGTCTTCCGTGTATTTAGCCGCGCTTGAACTTGGTCCTTCACCGGTTCAAGATATTTCGCATAAAGCAAAAGTCAATCGTGCGACAACGTATGTGATGATCGAATCGCTCACAACGCGCGGACTTCTTTCGACGTTTGTCAAAGGAAAGAAACGTTTTTATGCGGCTGAAAGTCCAGATCGACTTGTGTCGATTTTAGAAAAACGACAAAAAGAGTTGGATGAAAAGAAAGCGGAACTCGAAAGCGTAATGCCGATGTTGCATGCCTTGTTTAATGCCGAGGGTGCCAAGCCACAGATTCGGTACTTGGAAGGGGCAGAAGGGTTAGAGACGGTGCGTACTGTTTTTGAAAAGTTGGAAGGTGAGTTTGTACAGATTTATTATCACGAACAAGTTCAACGAACAGAAGAAATTATTCATGGACAAGGACAACACCATACAACGTTACTGCAAAAGAAAACGCCACATCGAGTTTTGCTTGTTGTGGAAGATCCAGATCATGTAACCTTGCCAGAAATGGGAGAAGGGGAATTTCGTATGTTGCCAAAAGAGAAATTTCCAATTCAAGGATCTGTAACCGTTCGAGGAAATCATGTGTTCATGTATTCTTACAAGTCATCCATTCTGTCAGTAATTATTGTTAGCAAAGAAATTGCCGAAGTTATTAAAGCGTTATTTGAACTCGCTTGGGTCGGAGCTGAAGGTTATCCATCCAAGAAGCTAAAATAAAAAAAGAAGCCCTAGGTTGGGCTCAAGACGTAAGAAGTTTCCTGTCCCCCTCCTTGTTCAAGGAGGGGCTAGGGGTGGTCTGTATTTGTGTTTGATTCGATTTGAAGGCAGAAAGGCAAGGACCCCTCCCAACCTCCCCTTGAACAAGGGGAGGAGTCGGAATATGGGTCGCTAACCGCCGACGATACAGTGACAATGTGGCTTGATTCGAATCGGATCAAGGGCTAGGTCTTGGACCCGATCCATTCCATAAAGAAGCGCAACAGCCGCTTCTTTTTCGTGCTGAAGATTGGCTTTTGCGATTGAATCGTTGAATGAACGGTTCATGACTCACTATCACTTCCTTTGCCGGCGCACCCGGCTTATGGCGTCCGAAGCAGATCGGACAACAAGGAAGGATACAGGATTTTCATCATTCTGTCAACCAATGTTGACGGCAAGAAGAGAATATCAAAAAAAGTGTTAGAAGTTGACAAAAAAGATGTTTATAAGTCTTGACAGAGATGTGAAATATTGATAGGTTCATGGGTCCATTGACTTGGACGGAGTGTAGAGAGAATCAGAAGACTTCAGTTTTCCCCCAGAGAACTGGAGTTTTTTGTTTGTCGGACTACGATCCCGAAGTTTCCCCTCCTTGTTCAAGGAGGGGTAAGGGGTGGTCTGCTTTTTGTATTCGGTTTGTTAAGAAGGACGAAACGAAAGGCAAGGACCCCTCCCTACCTCCCCTTGAACAAGGGGAGGAGACATCGATGAAGTTGGACAAATCAAAAAGGCACCCGTGGGTGTCTTTTTTTTGGGAGAGAGTGTTGGTCGTAAGACCATCTCGCTGTAGGTTATTCTACAGCGGGTCGTCTAGCGACGCCCTGTTACAGGTCTTCATCAGCGACAAGCAGTGATGAAGCTCTCTAAAAGGGGCAGCGATAGAACCGGTGACCAGGATGGTCCAAAAGGTTTATCGCTGCAGTTGGGGAAAGCCAGTCAGCCCTTACATCGGAGCTTTCTGGCGAGCAAGGCCGCATGTGTCTCCCCGTACCGACTACGCCGCGCAAAACCGCGAGGAATCGGTGTCTCAAAACACTGGGAGTTCACACACGGCGATCGCTAACGGAAGAACGCGCCGATGGCGGGGACGAGCACCATTGCCGCAAACATTGCAGTCACGACCCAGGACTGGGCCTTGATCGCATTGCAACTGTCGCAGTTGCATCCGGGGTCGAAGCGGTGGCGGTTGGGCATGTTGATCTCCTGTGGTGTGTCTGCCTATTGAAGATCTCGATTGGAATCAAGAGCTTAAATAGGCGGGGCGACACGATCGAGTGTCCTGTCATCTGAGTTGATCGTGTCGCCCAAGTTGTAACGTAGCTAGAACATGTTCCACCAGCCTTTCGATTGGCGAGTTTAAACCCTGTTTGAATCGGCCACGGCGTGGGCCCAGGGCGTGTTGTTGAAAGTGTCCGTCCGCGTCGTGAGTAACCCCGATCTCGTCCTAAAGGCGTGCACATGTGGCCGCGCAAAAGGGAGTGGGTTGTGCGACGATCGCGGAGCGAACGGCTGCTTGTTTCTTCGTTCTCGACTGTGTTCGGGGTGGGGGAGGCTCTAGTGAACCATCCACCCTAACGTTTCCAGAGCATGGAATCTCCACCAGGCGTCCGAAGACGAGGTTAAACCCTGTTCATTGGCCGGCGTCGTGGCCCAGGGCTCGTTGAAAGATCGGCTTAGCCAGGCGTTGGCTTTGCCAGTGGTAACAAATTTCGCGTCGCATTCCCGGTCGTTCCGTCGCGCGTGTCCATAGGACCGCGAGGAGTGGGGGTCGCGCACGTCATCGAAATTTGCACCACGCTTCCGGGTCTTGGTGCGGGATGCAGGTTCAGACAACCCACACCCCTACTTATGATCCAACATGAACCATCCTTCCTTATATTCGCCATTGCTTGATTGCATGACGATCTTTGCTCTGTGGGCCGGCGTCGTGTGGCCGCTGAGAGCTGGTTGGTAGCGTCCATGCACAGGATCGTGCTGGACGCTTTGGCACGGGTTCTCGCAATCGGCATT
>CALRGL010000046.1 GCA_943357275.1 Candidatus Uhrbacteria bacterium RIFOXYB12_FULL_58_10
GGAGCGTAACCAAATCAGGCTCGGTGTAATTTGCTTTTACGAGTGTTTCAAGGTCTGCGTACGTATGGATGACATTCACTGGCATAGGTATGAAGTACGATACTACCCAGTGTACGGATGTGTAAAGGTCTTCGAGAGATCTTTACAGACTTTTCGAAAGAGAGGAGGTTTGATAAACTTGGGGCATATGAATGAACAAGGACCCAGTCCAGCAGAGTTAGTCGCGATTGAACAAGCGGAAAAAGCTAAAGCTGAAAGACCAGAAACAGGAACAGATCATTGGTATCAAGATCCAGATGTTCTTACAACGATGACGGATGAGGAAAAGAGACAACATGAAATACAGGATGAAGCTCAAAAGGAAAAAGCACGAGTTGAGGCCATTGCCGCCGCAGAACGAGCAGAAGCAGGACAAACAGCGGATCAACGAGTGGCAACAGGTCCTGTGAATAAAGTCTATCTTGGAAAAGGGCATCCAAAGTTGAAATTGGCTGGAGCTGTTGGACTTGGCAGTCTTGCCATGTTTGGGGGGTGGGCAATCAAAAAGACGGCACACGGAATTGATAAAGTTGGACATTGGTTGAATAGTAAGATTGATGGTTGGATTAAGAAAGGAAAAGAAGATGCGCAAATTAATCTGTTTGGACTCAAATTGAATCCTGCTAAATGGGTAGGTTCCGTTTTGGATCTTGGAGGAAAAATGGTTAACTGGGGTTTGAAAAAGGTTAATGTGGATTTGAGTACGACCCTTGGACAAGATGAAGCAAAAGCAAATCAGAAACTTCCAAACAAGGATGGAAAGAAAAAATAAAACAAAAGAAGCGGTTAGGACCGCTTCTTTTTTGTTGGTGTTTTTTTGAATCGACTTGGGGGAGCTTCCCGTTTTGCAGCAAGCAGTTCAATGGCTTGCTCGCGTGTGACGGTTGTAGGATCAATGGCCTTTTTGATGGACATGTTTGTTGTTCCATCTGTGACATACGGTCCATAGCGTCCATGTCGTACGGTAATTGCACCGTGGCTGACGGGATCTTCTCCAAGTTCTGCAATCGGTGTAGCTTGTTTCGCCTTGCGTTCAGTGGCTTCTGTAATCAGTCGTTTGGCTGTTTCAAGGTCGATGGTCACAGGGCTTAGATCAACTCCTAGTGACGCAGAAACTTCTCCACATCTTACATAAGGACCAAATCGTCCAACGGCCACTACTAGAGGCTCTCCTTTTTCATCGGTTCCAAGTGTCTTTGGAAATTGGAGACAGTTGAGCGCGTCTTGAAGCGTGGCGGATTCGGCGTTCATGTCTTTGAGAAGCGAGGCACTCTTTGGTTTTGGTTTGCCTGCGTCTTTGTCTTCTTCAGAATATTCGCCGATCTGCACAAACGATCCAAAACGTCCGTTTCGTAAGATGATATCCATTCCCGTTGCTGGATCTTTTCCAAGCACACGATCTGGCATGATATCGCCTCGATCGAGTTGTTTGGTTTTATCAACGAGGTTTTGATGAAACGGTCTGTAAAATGCTTCGAGCATGGGAACCCATTCAATGGTTCCTTCCGCGATTTCATCGAGTGTTTTTTCGAGCTGTGCCGTGAAGGCAAAGTCGACAATATTCTGAAAATGCTCGACAAGCAAATCGTTCACGATAAAAGCGATGTCTGTTGGAAAGAGTTTTTTCTGATCATCGCGATCCACATATCCTCGATCAATAATCGTTCCAATGGTTGGGGCGTACGTGGAAGGTCGTCCAATGCCATATTCTTCCAAAGACTTCACCAAGGTTGCGTCAGAATAGCGTGCAGGTGGTTCTGTGAAGTGTTGATTTGGAACAATGCTCTTGGTATCGACTTTGTCGTTTAGAGCGAGTTCAGGCAAAAACTTTTCTTTCGTGGCTTGATAGATTTTTGTGAATCCATCAAAGGCAACACTCGAACCGTTTGCTCGAAAGACGTATTGCTTTGCTTGAACATCCACAGAGATACGATCTAATTTTGCGGAAGGAAGTTGTGAAGCAACCGTTCGTCTCCAAATGAGATCGTAGAGGCGCCATTCGCCGGATTCTAAGACTCCTTTGAGTGAACTTGGGTGCGAGGTTACTTCGGTTGGACGGATGGCTTCGTGCGCTTCCTGTGCGCCTTTTTTGTTTGTAACGTAGTGGACTGCTCCGGTTGCGTAGTTGGCACCGTATTCTTGTTTGATGTAGTCCTGTGCTTCTGTTAAAAACTTTTCTGCTAAGTTCAATGAGTCTGTACGCATGTAGGTAATGCGTCCTGTTTCATAGAGCTTTTGTGCAAGCGTCATGGTTTGCTTTGCACTGAATCCAAGTTTGTTGTTTGCGTCGATTTGAAGCGAGGAAGTCGTATAAGGTTTTGGGGGAGCTTTGGAAACTTGTTTTTTCTCGATGTTGGTAATCGTCGCTTCTGCGCCGGTTAAATCTTCTACAAGTTTCTGGGCTTGCTCACCTGACTTGATTCCAAGCTTTTCAATTTTTTCTTCTCCAATGGAAATGAGTTTTCCTGGAAAAAGCATTTGATCTTTTTCAAATTCAGCATCAACAGACCAATACTCTTCCACATTAAACGCTCGTCGTTCACGTTCGCGTTCGACAATCAGTCGCATCGCAACAGACTGAACACGTCCAGCACTGAGTCCACGTCGAACTTTTTGCCACAAGAATGGTGAGAGTTCGTAACCAACAAGTCGATCTAAAATACGTCGTGTTTGTTGAGCGTCGACCAAGTGTTGATCAAGTCGTCGTGGGTGAGCAAGCGCTTCTTCGATCGCATTTTTTGTGATTTCGTGAAAGACGATGCGTTTTGTTTCGTCTGCCTTGAGTTTCAACACTTCTGCTAAGTGCCAAGCAATGGCTTCTCCTTCGCGGTCTTCGTCGGTTGCTAGGATGACTTCATCAACTTCTTTTGCAATTTTTTTCAAATCCGCAACTTGTTTTTTTGCTTTGGTTGGAATTTGATAGGTTGGTTCAAAATTGTGATCAACATCAACACCGATTTTGCTTTTTGGTAAATCGCGAACGTGACCAAAGGAAGAAAGGACTTTGTAATCCTTTCCTAAAAATTTGGCGATCGTTTTTGCTTTTGTGGGAGACTCGACAATCACGAGTGTTTTCATACGAGGGAATAATACCGACCTCCGTCATGTCGCGCAACTCCTTTCATTTCAAGAATGGTCAGAGTGCTTAAAACAACGTGAATAGGTAAGGTGGATAATCGAACAAGTTCGTCGATATGTTTTGACTGACTGTGCAGATGTGCGATCAGTTGTGCCTCTTCTGGATTCTGCGGTTGATAGGTTGCCGCCAGTTTTGTTGGCTTGAGTGTGACACCGAAAATGTCTGTTGGTTCTGTGACCGCGATCGCACCTTGTTTGATGAGATTGTTTGGTCCTTCGCTCATCGGAGCGTCGATAGGTCCAGGGATTGCATAGACGTCACGTCCTGACTCTAGTGCCGACTTTGCGGTGATGAGTGAACCAGAGGCAAGGGCAGCTTCCACGACCAAGACACCATGACACATCCCAGCAATAATGCGATTGCGCATAGGGAAATGTTGTTTGAGCGGGGGAGTGCCGATGGGAAACTCAGACAGGAGTGCACCACCTTTGGCGAGAATGGCTGTGGAAAGGGCTCGGTGTTGAGAAGGGTAAATCGATTCTTGATCGACACCACTTCCAAGCACGGCAAGTGTAATTCCGTCAGCGCGTAAACACGTGTGATGAGCTTCTGCGTCGATGCCGTAAGCCAGACCGCTCACAATGACCACGCCCACGCGAGCAAGCGGATCAATCATGCGTTCAACCGCACGTTTTCCGTAGGCCGTTGATTTGCGTGAGCCAACCACGGCAAGATGTTTTACTTCGTGTGGTGGTAATCGTCCGCGAATAAACAAGATTGCAGGAGGGTCGTAAATTTCTTTTAAGAGTTTTGGATAGCGAGGGTCTTTGATGGTAATGGCTTCCACCTGATGTTTTACTAATAGTTCTAATTCCCTTTGTGGATCTAGGTGAATGCGTTCTTGAAGGAATCGACTGACGATCTGTGGTTCAATACCTGCTTCAATAAGTTGTGCGGCACCCGCTTCAAATGCGGCCTTCATATCTGAAAAACGGCGGGAAAGTTTCCCAAGCCGTACGGATCCAAATGGATGAAAGCGCGTAAGAGCAACCCAGTAGGCAAGATCATCAGACATAGGTGAGTACTTGGTTGATTGCTTCGTCGATGTATTTTGGAAGAACTTCTTGTTCAGAGTGACTCCATGGCTGAAGCACAAAGGCATCTAACGGAATATCTGAATGTGATGGTCGACCAATGCCAAATCGGATACGAGCAATGTTCGTACCAGCTGGAAAGAGATCTAAGATGGATCCCATCCCTTTTTGTCCAGCAGAACCACCACCACCTTTGTAACGCACTTCGCCAAAGGGAAGATCTGCGTCGTCATAGATAACGATAATATCTTCCGCATGCACAGGAAATTTATTCATGATCGCCTGGACGGATCGTCCACTTGCATTCATGAAGGTTTGAGGTTTACAAAGCAAGATACGCTTCTCATTGATTTCCCCTTCGGCAAGTTCTGCACTGATAGCTCGTTTTGATCGAAAGGAAAGGTTGAATTTGTGTGCAAGCGCGTCGACAACAAGAAACCCAGCATTATGCCGAGTTTTTTCGTATTCTGTTCCGGGATTTCCCAGACCAACAAGTAATTTCATACGGGAGAGATCACGGTAAAAAGTTATTTGGCACCAGCGGAAACAAGACGCACTTGAATCCGAACCGGTGTTCCTGTAAGACCAAATTTTTCTCGCAATTTGTTTTGTAAATAAGTGACGTACGCTGCGGCAAGGTTGTCTTCGCGTTGACCTTTGATAATGAGGTCAAAGGTTGGTGGACGAGAACTGGTTTGTTTGAGATCGAGGAGTTTTGGAGCTTTTGATCCTTTTCCAACTTTTGGTTTGTAGATGGTTGTGGCTTCTTTGAGGAAGTCTTTCAAATCTTGTTCTGGAACTGTCACGTTGCGGTTTGCGGCAACTTCGTCAATGACTGTAAAGAGATCATGAACACGTTGCTTGGTTAGTGCGCTGACAAACGTAAGAGGTGCCCATTTCAAAAATGGGAAACATGCGGCAAAGTATTCGCGGAAGCGATTCATGGTGACGGTATTTTTTTCAGGAATCAAATCCCACTTGTTCACAACAATCACAACACCACTTCCTGAACCTTTGAGGAGTCCTGCAAGCACACGTTCTTGTGTTCCAATCGGTTCGTTTGCTTCAATAACAAGAAGCGTTACGTCTGCTGATTGAATAATAAGTTTGTTTCGATCAACAGCGGCTTGTTCTAGTCCACCGGCTTTGCGTACTTTTGCTTTCTTACGCATTCCTGCTGTGTCGATAAAGATGTATTGCTTTTTGTTGAAGTTCACCAAGGTGTCGTTTGGTTCGCGTGTTGTGTGTGCGATCGGGCTTGTAATAAAACGTTCCTCACCAAGAATCGTGTTGAGGAGTGTAGACTTTCCAACGTTTGGTTTTCCAATAACCGCGACACGCGTTGCATTGATCACTTGTGACTCAATCGGTGGTTTACCTTGTTCAATGAGTTTGACATACATCTCATCCAACAAGTCTCCAATGCCTGCACCACGAAGCGCAGAAACAGCAATCGGAATAGGAAGACCTCCCATACGCCATTCACGATCTTCAACGCTGACACGTTCTTGTGCGCGCTCTGCTTTGTTTGCAACCACAATAACGGGTTTCTTTGTTCGACTCAGCATACGAGCAAGATCCTGTTCTTGTGGAAGAGGTCCGGCTTTTACGTCTACAACAAATAAAATCAAGTCGGCTTTTTCAATCGCAAGATGAGCTTGTTTGACCACGTTGCGTTCGATTTCGTTTTCATTTTTGATATCAAGTCCACCCGTGTCTACGATACGAATAATTTTTCCACGCCAAATACATTCGCCTTCATTGCGATCGCGGGTTGTGCCAGCTTGTTTGCTGACGAGTGCCTTTGGTTGCTCGAGAAGACGATTGAAAAGCGTAGACTTTCCAACGTTGGTTCGACCAACGAGCACGACGGTAGGGGCTTTTGTTTGAGACATAGGATGTATTTCTTCTTTGGTGAAGAGACCTCTCAAAAAATGGTGAGATTTCATTGAACGGGCTGTTGAGCCTCAGGAAAGGTAGGGGAACCTACCTTGAGTGAGGTCAACGGGCGCCCGTGAAATGAAAGATCGCCGTTTTTCAGAGGTCTCCGCGTTTCTATTGTAGCGGATAGGGGCTAGAGAACAAAACACGACCCGAATGGTCGTGTTACTTAGTTTCTTACCAGACTGACGGAATTCTCCCCTAAAATGACGAGAAAGTCAATGTTTGGCTCTGTAGCAAGGTTTTTATAGTCTTCTGTGGAAATAGAGACCTCTTTTGGGACAACATCCCCACTAATCATCCATCCGGTTGTGCTCAGCATAACGTCCGCTTGAAGGAACTCTTTGAGCTTTTTGAGTTCCTCCGCACGTTGTCCATTGGTGAGATCGTAGATAACCGTATGTTTGTAGCCACGCGTTGCCGCGTTGCCGATTTTCATGACGTCATAGCCATTGCCATTCAACAGTTGTGAGGCGGAGAACGCTAGGCCTGTGAGGTTTGTACCGTTTTGAATTTCGATGTTTGTGAAGGTTGGTTTTTGACTCTCTATTTTTGCAATAACGGTTTGTTCCACATCAGGTGTCCAAACTTCACTTGCAATTGTTTGAAGCGGTTTCCAGTCGTCGTTCTTTGGTAATAGGACGTAGGCACCGTTCAAGGTTGTGGCGTACAGCGGAGAAGTTTCTGACGCATCGATCACATGATGAACAATTTGGTCGGCTTGTAAGTTTTTGAGCTTGCTTGCAAGACGTGCCAGTTCCCACACACTCATGTTGGTTGAAATATTTTTCTTGAGCGTGCCAAGCATGCTTGTGATACGACTTGGATTCAAGAACGTTGACGCAGAAAGCAGTTTATCTTTTACAGCAAGTAAGATTTGTTGTTGTCGACGTGATCGAGCAAAGTCGGAACCTTGCCCGTTGTTTCCATGTCGAGAACGAACGTAGTTCAGAGCTGTTGTTCCGTCCATGTGCGTCCAGCCTTGCTTAAAGGTGAGAACCTCGAATCGACAGGAATAATTTGGAGCTGGCACAGAAGCGATGATTGTTTCGGTTGTCTTCTCAGAAGCAACTTCTGTTGTTTCTTCTGAGGCTGGTTCAATCGTTGTCTCTGGTTCTGGAATAGGTTCTGACGTTTCTGGAGCTACTTCGTTTGTTTCACAGGTTTCCATTTCTTTTCCAACTGTTGGATATTCTGCGTCCGTGAAGGCTTGATCCACATAAACATCGAGTCCGCCAATGTTGTCGACGAATTCTGCAAACCCATCGAAGTCCACACGAAGGAAGTACTGAATGTCTTGATCTAACACTTCGCCAATGACTTGTTTGGAAAGTATCGGACCTTCACCCTCGCCTTTAAGTTCTCCGTAAGCATTTGCATGATTGACTTTCTGATATCCGTAATCAGGAATAGGAACGGTCATGTCGCGTGGAAGTGAGAGAAGTCCGATTTTTTCTGTGGAAGGTTGATAACTGGCAAGGATGATTGTGTCGGAAAGTTGTGGACCTTCATGGCCGTATCCACCAACACCAAGCAAAAGAATGTTCACACGGTCTTCTTGCTCGCCGTTTAGTTTGCGTTCACCGGATTGAACAAATTGTTTGATGTTAGAAAAAAACGACGGACGTTCATCGCCTTGCGTGGCAGGTGCAGTTGAATAGGAAAACACAACTCCAACCGTTGCCGCAATAACGACTAGAAAGACAAATGGACGTACAAAAAAAAGAAAAGGAGAGCGTTTCGCTCGGCCAAGTTCGTACTTCTCTTTCAAAAAATCAATTTGAGGTTTCTCCATAGCGGAAGTGTCATCAGTTTATCTCAGAAATGTCAATGAGGCAAATACAGACAATCTGCTGGTTACCTGGTTACCGGCCGGTAACCAGGTAACCAGCAGGAGGCATTTTTATTGACTTTTTTTGATGCTCACCGTAAAACGTGGGGGTTGTTTGGCATGGTGCCGACAATCCTCGAATGAGGGAACTCTGGCGGATCGGTTGGGTGGTGAGAAATCATCAAGACCAACTCATCGCGCTTCTCACGTGTGAAAACGCGTCAGAAAAAAAGAGGTGTGAGATGAAAGAAGATTTGGAAATTGAGGTTATAAACAGTGAACGCATCGATGAGGTACGACCAATCAGATACGGGGGAGTGAAAGCATTCCTAGGACTGATTCTGCTCGGACTTCTCGTCTATTCGATTGTCATTGCCATTGAGTGGGTTCAGCTTCCCAGAGCTGTTGAACCAGGAAAAGTGGCAGTGAGTGTCCTTTGGTTGTTTTTTTCTTTCTTAATTGTTTTCGAAACCGCAAGGTTCTTCATTCGTTGGATCTCGAAGTATCTAGATCAAAACGTTCGTGGTTGGCGTCTTGCCTATGTGCGATGTGGCACACATGGATATCGGCATATTATTCTTGTCTCTCCACAGAACAATTTGAAATGGGTGACCAACCAGCACAAGCATGTTGATCAGTTTCAAGATTGTAAGTGGCATGGATGTGTGTTTCCG
>CALRGL010000047.1 GCA_943357275.1 Candidatus Uhrbacteria bacterium RIFOXYB12_FULL_58_10
ACATAGACCTGTTCTAGAAGAACGATCTCGCTCATCCACTTGTTCAGCTTTCCTTCAACGATCTTTTCAATGATCTCTTGAGGTTTTGCTTCGTTTTGCATTTCTGCTCGGTAAATCTCACGTTCCTTTTCAATCAGTTCTGTAGGAACTTGATCCCGTGAAACATACAACGGATCTGCAGCACTGACGTGCATAGCAAGGTCATTGCAGAAGTGAATGAACGCTTCGTTGCGAGCCACGAAATCTGTTTCACATGACACTTCCACCAAAGAACCAAGCTTGCCGTTTGAGTGAACGTAGGCGTGTACACGACCTTCGTTGGTTTCGCGATCGGCTTTCTTTGCTGCTTTTGCGATTCCTTTTTTACGAAGATCTTCTGCAGCCTTTTCAAGATCGCCACCCATTTCTTCAAGAGCCTTTTTAGCATCCATCATTCCAGCACCAGTTTGTGCTCGGAGTTGTGCAACTAACTTTGCGTCAACGGACATAAGGTACGATTGTTAAAATTAATGTTTCTTTTCAATAACCGTTTTCTTATCGGCAACTGTTTTTGCTGCATGTGCTTTTCCTTCTTTCACCGCATCACAGACAAGAGAACAGATAAGATCAATGGACTTCACGGCGTCATCGTTTGATGGAATCACTTTTGTCACTCCTTGTGGATTGACGTTTGTGTCACACATCGCAATGACTTTTGTATTGGTGAAGTTTGCTTCTTGAATCGCTGTCTTTTCGTTTCGAACATCTACAACAAACATGGCTTCTGGAACACGGGTCATGTTTTCGATACCTCCAAGCTTGTGTGTAATGTCAACGATTTCTCGTTCAAGCATCAATTGTTCTTTCTTGGTGTATTTCTTCAACTCACCTTTTTCTTTTTGATCTTTAAGCATTTTCAAACGCTTTACGGTTGCATTGATTTGCTTGAAGTTTGTAAGCGTTCCACCAAGCCATCGTTCTGTCACGTAAGGCATGCCACAGTTTTCTGCATACTTTTTTACGATCGATTTTGCTTGTGTCTTTGTTCCAACAAACAAAACAACTCCACCGCGGGAAGTAACTTCTTTCACGGTTGTAAGCGCATCCTCAAGCTGTGCTTGTGTCTTTTCAAGATCGATAATATGAACACCAGATCGTGATCCGAAAATATATTCGGCCATTTTAGGGTGCCAACGAGAAACTTGGTGACCGAAATGCATTCCAGTCTTCATCATGTCCGTCAAACTAGGTAAGTTTGGCATAAGCGTTTTTCCTTTTTTATCCTTTCTAAAAAGAGAGGAACGTCGATGGAAGTCATCGGGCCCAAGCAATGCTTGGGAGGAACCGATTTCTTGAACCCATCTGTTGTGTATTATGGCCCGGAGTTTATGGGATCTACCTGCTTTTGTCAATCTACGGTAGACTAGAAGTAATAACTTTCAAAAAACTCTTTTATGAACATGGAAACAGTGTGCCCAGGACACAAAATGATTAAGCCGTTTGTCATTGTCGCTCTTGTTCTGCTTTCTGCGTTTTTAGCCGCAAAAACGTATCAATCTATTGAAGAAACCAAGGAAATTGGAAACCCAATTCCTTACGAATATTCCATTTCCGTAGAAGGAATTGGGGAAGCAACAGCTATACCTGATCTCGCAAAGTTTAACTATTCCATCGAAAGCAAGGGAGCAAACACAGCTGAATCTCAAAACAAGAATGCTTCTATTGGAAACGCGATCATTGAACGTCTTGTAAAAGAAGGTATTGTAAAGACAGACATCAAAACCGTTAGTTACAACTCCTACCAAAACTACAACTACGATGCAAGCGGAAACGCAACTCCAAGCGATTGGACTACAAGTCAGTCCGTAGAACTCTCCATGCGAGATCTTACAAAAGCACCAGCATTATTAACTGCTCTTGGAGAACTTGGTGCGACAAATATTTCTGGACCAAACCTCATTGTAGAAAACCCAGAAACAGCGAAGAACGAAGCACGCATCCTTGCTATCAAAGATGTCAAAGCAAAAGCTCAGCAGATTGCCGACTCGTTTGGACTCGAAATCAAGTCAGTTTCTGGATACAGCGAATGGCTTGATACCCCTTACTATCCCTACGCAATGGGCGGTGGCATGATGGCAGATTCTGCAATGAAAACAGGATCAAGTCCAACCATTGAACCAGGTCAAGCAAAGGTAACCCTTCACGTCACAGCAACCTACACACTCAAATCTGATAACTAGTTCCAACAACACCGCTTCACTGGCGGTGTTTTCAATTAAAAAAAACAGTGAGGAGAAGACTCTCGATCACTGCTGAGAAGAAAACACGCGAGTTTGATGAGCAAGCATGCAAGCGACGCTCGCCGTCAGCTTTTTTGCATAGTCCACGTGGATGAATTCGTTTGGTCCGTGAGCATTGCTCCCAGGTCCAAGAACCCCCGTAATCATGAACTGTGCGTCTGGATACGCGTCAGACAACTGAGCCATGAAGGGAATCGTACCGCCTTCACCCATACGAACAGGCTCTTTTCCAAAGATCGCCTGACTCGTTTCACTGAGTGCATCTGTGAACCACGGCGTTTCGTCCGGACACTTCCAGGAAGGTCGACTTGTGAACGTCAGAGCTATTTTGGCTCCGAGTGGACATCCTCGATGTTTAATCGCGGACTTCACAATCCTCACCGCTGCCTGATGATCAACCATTGGAGGAATACGAATGGAAAGTTTGAGCCGCGTCCCAGTTCGAAGAACATTTCCTGCATCACAGATGAGAGGAAGTCCGTCTGCACCTGTCACAGCAAGTGATGGTCGCCAAGTTCGATTGATGATCTGCTCCACCAACCACTCGGTTGACGTTGAAGAAGGAGGCGTGTCAACCCAAGAAAAGTGGTTGATAAACTCCATGCCAATGATCTGAGCCACAATCCGAGCTTGCGTGTAGATCGCCTGAGGAATATCCGCATAGAGCGAATGGATCATCAGACCTGTCGCACTATCCTCGATAGCCCCAAGCAAGTGTCGAGCAATACGGAAACTGTCTGGAACGACACCTCCCGCATCTCCTGAATGCACGGCTTCCGCGAGAACTTGTACGTCGAGTGTCCCGACCAAAACACCACGAAGACTTGTGGTCAACCACAGACGATCGTACGTTCCACACCCACTGTCGAGTGCAACGATCAAGCTTGGTGTCCCAATTTTTGGACGAAGCAGATCAAGATAGAACGGCAAATCAGGACTCCCCGACTCCTCGCCTGTCTCAATCAAAATCACGGCGCGAGCATGAGGCACACCTTGCTGTTCCAGACACGTAAGAGCACAGACCGCAGCAAAAACCGCATAGCCGTCATCCGCTCCTCCTCGTCCGTAAAGTCGATGACCTTGCTCATCGTGAAGATCGACCGCTTTCCAAGGATCAAGACCGCGTGATGCATCCCAAGGTCCACCCTCGGGTTGCTTGTCGAGATGTCCGTAAAGCAAAACGGTTTGCTCACAGCCCCCCGTTGCCGGAATCTCCACGTAAAGCAGAGGTGTCCGATGTTTCCCCGTTTCGTCCAGGTAATGTGTAATCACCTCGATCTGCGACCCACTGGGAACATGCTTTTCGCACCAAGAACGCGCGTTTTCAAGCGCCTGACCAATGAACCCATGTTCGAACCAGTCAAGATCGAAGTCCCGACTTTTTGCCGGAATCTCGATATGACGACGAAGCGCTTCCAGAATCTGGGTTTCCCACGAAAGAGAAACGTCGGAAATAAGCCGTTGAACGTCCATGATTCCTCACTTTTCTGTAAAAAAACAACGCTGAAAATCAGCGCCGCGACTTTAGCACCAACGAGAAAATAGTTCAATCATCGAATAAAACACGTCATTCGCGAATGACGTGTTAAATCACGTCGTTCGCGAACTACGTGATAAACATCGCATCTCCAAACGAAAAGAATCGATACTCTTTTTGAATGGCCTCTTGGTAAGCGGATAAAATGGATTCCCGACCCGCAAAGACACTCACCAAAACCAGCAACGTGGATTTTGGTAAATGAAAGTTTGTAATAAGTCCATCAATAACCCGAAACTCAAACCCAGGAGTAATAAAGATGTTTACATCTCCACTATACGCTCGAATAGTCTCCCCCCTTTCCAAGGGGGGATTAAGGGGGGTTGCCGCTGTTATCTTCGCAACGCCTTCTAGTGTTCTCACGGTTGTTGTTCCAACAGCAATCACACGCCGTCCTTCCTGTTTTGCCAAGTTGATTGCTTGAGCTGTTTCTTCTGAAATCGAAACAAACTCACTGTGCATTTCGTGTTCTTCAATCGTTTCGGTTTTCATGGGACGAAAGGTTCCGATTCCAACATGGAGGGTTACAAACGCAAATTCAATCCCCTTCTCTTTCAGAGATTGAATTAGCTCCGGTGTAAAATGAAACCCAGCTGTTGGTGCAGCCACGGAACCTGTTTCTTTGGCATAAACCGTTTGATACTTCTTAATATCGTCAATGTGTTCACTTACATAAGGTGGTGTTGGAATCTCCCCATGTGCATTTGCAAACTCAACAACTTCATCTGGTGATCGATCGAAATCGACCAATACAACACCATCCTCACGTTTCTCAAAAACAATCCCCTTCAACACATTTTCACCTATTCCAACGACGATCTCATCTGAAACCTGAACTTTCTTCCCAGGTCGCATCAATGTTTCCCAAATTGTTTCTGTTTTCGCTCGAAGTAAAAAAACTTCGACTCCTTTTGTTGTCTCAAGTCGTGCTCGAAACACTTTTGTATCGTTCATGACAAGTAAATCCCCTGATCGAAGTTCGCCGACGATTTCAAAAAACTGTTTATGTTGTCTTTCCCCGGTTTTTCGATCTAAAACCAAAAGCCGCGATTGATCTCGTGGCTCAACAGAATGCTGAGCAATGCGCTCAGACGGGAGATGATAATCAAAAAGACTGGTTGGTTGATTCATACCTATTCGTTGTACTATCAAACAAGAAATACAGAAAAGTTGCAAACGAATTTTCGATTCCATTGACGAAATCTCACTTTTCTGATATTTTGTGCATTCGCATGTGACCCTTAGCGAAAGGAAAACAACATGTCGAATGGATTCCGCTTAATCTTGAATCTCAAAGCGGTCGTTTTGACCGATGGCGAAGGCGAACCTTTTGGAGGTTCTTGGGGAGGCCCGACACCCAAGCCGTATCTTGTGAACTTCTGTTCTTACCTACTCCTTGCGCCCCAAGAGAATGGCGGGAGTATTCGAGGTTTTCTCAAGTCGACTCAACCGACCTTCACTCAGACACTTCGTTGCCATACGATCGGCGAACTCGAGTTCAATGAGCACCCTCGTGCAAGTGACCGAATCCCCCGAGAAAGCGATGCCTTCTGGCCCCAGTATCGCATGCGAATGCAAGATGACTCAGAGATCATTTTCGTTCGTGAGAATTCTTGTGAACCAGTGAGTGTGACTGAGTTTGCCACTCTGGAGGAACTCAACGCCTTCTTGGAAGAGAACGAACACAAACGATAAGACCTCTGTATCCCTCTCATTTCTTCTTTTCTCTCACAGAACCCAAGGAAACATCCAGGGTTCTTTTTGTTTTCTTCAAAGAATTGACAAAATACGGGCACAATGATACATTTCCGCCACATTATTAAGCACATATTCCCGTGTGCGCATCCTATGAAAAAAGACATCCACCCAACCTATCACGCGGACGCAAAGATTATTTGCGCTTGTGGCAAAATTCACGAAGTCGGTTCAACCATGAAAGAAATTCAAGTTGAATTGTGCTCAAGCTGCCACCCGTTCTATACTGGTAAGCAAAAGATTCTTGACACAGCTCGACGCGTTGAAAAATTTACTGCGCGAACATCTGCAAAAGCAGAGACAGCAACCGGTAAAAAGGTTAAAAAAGAAAAGCGCGACAAACAGAAGCAAGCAAAAGAAATTGCCAAAAAAGCGTAGCAATGAACAAGCGTCTTTCGAATTTGAAGGACGCTTTTTTCTTTTCACCTCTTATATGGACTACTCTCAACAAATCATCAATTATCAAAATCGACTTCAAGAACTAGAAACACTTCTCTCAAACAGTGAAGTCCTTTCGAATTCCGACAAGCTTCGTGAAACAGGCGAAGAGTATCAACACGTCAAAGAAATCGTTGGCATTGCCAATCAACTCATCAAAATCCAAAAAGATTTAGAAGGAGCAAAGGAAACACAAGACGAAACAACAGATGAAGAGATGAAATTGCTTGCACAAGAAGAAATTGCACATCTTGAAGAACAACTGCCAAAACTTGAACAAGAACTCATGTTATCCATGATTCCACAAGATCCAATGGATAAGAAAAACATTATCATCGAAATTCGCGCTGGAGCTGGTGGAGACGAAGCCTCTTTGTTTGCTGGCGAACTCATGCGTATGTATACGCGTTACGCAGAACGTCACAACTGGAAAGTCGAACATATTTCAGCAAGTCAAAATGAACTTGGTGGATTCAAAGAAATCATTTTTACCATTAAAGGACTCAACGCCTACAGTCGTCTCAAGTTTGAAAGCGGCGTTCATCGTGTTCAACGTATTCCTGAAACAGAAAAACAAGGACGTGTTCACACCTCAACAGTCACGGTAGCAATCATGCCTGAAGCGGAAGAGGTGGATATTAAAATCGATCCAAAAGACTTGAAAATTGAAGCAACAACAGCAACGGGCGCTGGTGGACAAAGCGTAAACACAACCTATTCTGCTTGTCGTATTACCCACATTCCTACAGGTCTGATGGTGTACTGCCAAGAAGAACGTTCACAAAAACAAAACAAGGAACGTGCACTTTCCATTATCCGTGCGCGCGTTTACGCTCAAGAACAAGAACGTTTGCGTGCAGAACGAGAAGATAAACGACGCGGACAAATCGGAACAGGCGATCGTTCAGAAAAAATTCGAACCTACAACTTCCCACAAGACCGAGTCACAGATCACCGTATCAAAGAAAGCTATCACAATATCCCTGCTATCATGGACGGTGATATTGAACAAATGATCGATGATCTTAAAATGGCCGAATTAAGCGAACGTTTAGCCGAACAAGAATAAGGACTTCCTCAAGTCCTTATTTTCTTTTTCTCCCCTGTGGATAAATAGAGCCTTATTTTCTTGACGTTCGTTTCAATACGACGTAAAGTATCTTTACCGTTCCACTTGGACAACTAACCGAAAGGCGAAAAAGTCCATTGGACGCGCCTGTGCCGAGCCCTGCTCGACACGTTCAGCCAACGCTGAACAACCCACCGCACTGTTACGCTCGTCTAGAGGTGCTGTGGCCGGGACTTGTCCGGATTGGATCGCAAGATCCAAAACAGTTTTCCTACTCGGAAAACTGGAGAGTGTCTCAACAACGCTCTCGAAGCGAACAGATGACTCACTTTTAGTTGCAGTTTCAGACTTGCCATCATGGATCAAACCTAGATGGAACAACATGTCAGCTGACAACGATCGTGAGTAACCGAAGTGAATGCTATGGATCAAACCACAGCAAACACAATCCCGACGGGTTCTAGGGAACCTTAACATTAATCTGTTGAGGTGGTGAACATCTTAGTAGCAATCTCGTCCCTTGTGGTCATTTCTATCGCCCGAATCGGTCGAAAAAAAATGATCGCTGTCTCTATGGACATTCGTCGTTCGTCGATCTGGATCGTTCAATGAGCTTGCTCATGGACACCACGTGCTCCGCACACCTCCCCCATCGAACTTCGATGCTCATGAGATGCCCAAAGATTCGTCCGCGGGCTAAGGGACTTCTGACCCAGGCAACTTAACGGTTGACTGGGTCTTTTCATTTATCAATTTCCTCTTTTCTGCTAGTTTAGAGTCAGAAACTATGACTATTCTTGAAGCCCTAAACGAAGCAAACGAACAATTAAAGAAAGCGGAGATCGAATCACCCATGTTGGATGCACAGGTGATTCTCGCGCATTTGCTCCAAGAAAAAAAGTCTTGGTTGTTTTCGCATTTTAATGACACATTAAAGCTTGGAGTCATCGAAATATTTTCAAAAGCGATCCACAGAAGAGCATCCCATGAGCCGGTTGCCTACATCATTGGATCCAAGCCGTTTTATGGACGCACGTTTCTTGTAACCCCGTCCGTTCTGATTCCAAGACCAGCAACAGAAACCATGATCGAACAAGTGTTGCTTCTTACAAAAGAATCAGACGCAGAGCACACACTTTTGTGCGACATTGGAACAGGATCTGGAGCCATTGCCATTACCATTCACCTTGAGACATCTCTCCCAGTTATCGCTACGGATTTGAGCAAAGAAGCCTTGGAAGTTGCAAGAAAAAATGCGGAACTGCTTGAAGCTCATGAAATCAACTTTCGACAAGGCAACTTACTTGATCCAATCGTTTCTTTATTTGAGTCTATTAAAACCTCGAACGATCCAAACGTTTCCTCTGTTTTTCCATTTAAACACCTCATCATCTGTGCCAATCTCCCCT
>CALRGL010000048.1 GCA_943357275.1 Candidatus Uhrbacteria bacterium RIFOXYB12_FULL_58_10
GGGAACCTTTTCCCGATCGATCATCCTGCCTTCACACGTAGATCAAGATCATGTGAACGCCGTGCTGAAGCGAGGTATCTTGACGATCCGACTCAAAAAGGTTGAGATGGATAAAAAAATAGCCGTGCATGAACTTGCCTGATCGTATGGACATCGAAACACCACAACCACACACAAAAATCGTCACGATCTCCCTGATCGTGTCTCTTTTTATCCTGATCGGTCTTTTAGGAGGATCTTACGCTTGGGCTTACCAATACCACGAAAAGATCGGACCAAATGTAACAATCGACTCCATGGATCTTTCCGGACTTGATCGGACACAGGCCAAAGCGTTGATTCAAGATCGTATCGATCTTATTTTAAGCAAAGGTCTTCCCATCACAACGACACAGTCGCAAGAAGCAAAGCCGCTTGTTTTTTCTTCCATCACAGGAAGTGATGCGGTTGAAAATCTTGAATTTGATATCGATCAAGTCATTGAACGAGCCTTCCAACTTTCACACGAATCAAACCCAGTCCTAGACACCTACAGACTCATTGCCAACACGTTTACAACCTACGAACTTACGATTCCCGTTGTTATCAACGAAGAAAACGTCAAACAAACCATCTACAGCCTCTTCCCTAATCAAGAACTGTTAGCTCAAGACCCAACATTCACCTTTCTTTACGAAAATGATGTTTGGACCGGAACGGTTACAACAGGAAAAGATGGGACCGAATTTACCTTCAAGCCATTTTTTGAAAAACTTCACAACCAACTCGAACATCTTCAAACAGAACCTCAAGAACTTCAGCTTGTTTCCCGAGTACCTTCCATTAGCAATCAACAAGCTCAAACAAACGTCATCCAAGCCTACCAGCTCATCTTAACAGGTCCTGTCACCTTTACTTACAAAGATGCATCTCTTCAAACCGAACAAAAATGGTTCATGACGGAGCGTGATATCTCAGAAATTTTGAAACCGGGAAAAGAAGGTGTCGAAATAAGCCAAGAACAACTGAATATCTTTCTTGATACGATTGCTGGTGTCATTGAACGACCAGCGCAAGACGCTCGTATCGATGTTGAAAACGGTCGCGTCACAAACTTTATCCAAAGTAAAAATGGTGTCGAGCTTGATCGCGACGCGATCTATCAATCGCTAGTAACTCTTTTACAAGGATCAGAAACAACGGAAAATCCAACCATCTCTCTTGTCACCCGCGAAGAAAATCCTACCGTTGAAACAGGTGACGTAAACGATCTTGGGATCACGCAAATCCTTGGAACAGGAACGTCTAGTTATCGAGGAAGTCCCGCAAACAGAAAGGCGAATATTAAAAACGGAGTAAGACTCTTAAACGGACTGCTCATTCCCCCAGGTGAAACATTTTCTCTCCTGCACGCGCTTCAACCGTTCACACTTGAAAACGGTTATCTTCCAGAACTTGTCATTAAAGGCGATAAAATCCAGCCAGAAATTGCGGGAGGACTTTGTCAGATTGGAACGACAACCTTTCGCGCGGTTATGAACTCAGGACTCATTGTGGCAGAACGTCGGAACCACTCCTTGGTTGTCTCTTACTACAATGATCCCTCAAACGGAAAACCCGGAACAGATGCAACCATCTACGATCCAGCACCGGACTTCAAATTTACCAATGACACAGGCAAGTACGTATTATTCCAAGCCGAAAACCTCGTTGCAGACCAATCTCTTCGCTTTACACTTTGGGGAACCTCTGACGGACGTAAAGGATCCTATACGCCACCGGTTATCAGTCGATGGATTCCTGTTGGAGAAAAACGAATTACAGAAACAACGGATCTAGAACCTGGAAAAGAACAGTGCCAAACACCACACATTGGCGCAGATGCCTCATTTGATTACACGGTTGTAAAACCAGACGGCACGATTCAAAAAACAACGTTTGAATCTCACTATCGTCCCCTTCCGGAAATCTGTTTGAAAGGTGTTGAAAAACTTTCTACGGAAGTTCCAGAAACTCCTGCAGAAGAAACTCCTCTTACAACACCACTCCTACCCGCAGAACTACCAATAGAATCGCTCACTCCTTAACTTATCCCCAAAACGCGCTTGAAGAATATTCCTGATTGGCACAAGATCGATTTGTGAGATTTCAACAAACAAAAAACCCGCCGTCGCTGGAAGCTATGGCGGGCGAGCCCGACCTTGGTCGAACTCTTTGTTTGAGGAAATTGTCACGACTGAACTGCAGGCAAGAAATTTCATTTATGGAAGTGTCGAGCGTTAGCCCGAGAAAGCCATAAGTTGAAATCCCATGCTTGTCGTGCCTGCAGATCAGTGATGACAACAAGATTATCGCGGGTAACAATTTCAAGATACCTTAGATAACGTTGAATTCTATCAGTCTCTGCGATTATTGTCAAGAGTCTATAACAGATGAATGTTACTCTCTTTTGACAACCCAAGCAAGAAGTTTAAAAACGCCCTGAAAAGGCGTTTTTATTTTTGTCAGAACTGTTTGGAATCTATAACAGTTTATTTGATAACCTTGTCGATCAGCCCGTATTTTACAGCCTCAGAAGCATCTAAGAAATAATCGCGTTCTGTGTCATTGGCAACATCGGCTTTCTTTTTTCCCGAGTGCTTAGCCAAGATTTCGTTCAATCGATCTTTGGTTTTCAAGATACGTTCTGCATGAATCTTAATGTCCGTAGCCTGACCTGAGACCCCTCCAAGCACTTGGTGAATCATGATCTCTGCGTTTGGAAGCGCAAAGCGTTTTCCGTCTGCCCCAGCAGCAAGTAGAACCGCTCCCATAGAAGCCGCCATTCCTACACAGATCGTTGAAACGTCTGGCTTTACGTATTGCATGGCGTCGTAGATGGCAAGACCAGCAGTAACAGACCCACCCGGAGAGTTAATGTAGATCTTAATGTCTTTTGCTTTGTCCTGGCTTTCCAAGAACAAAAGTTGGGCAATCACAAGGTTTGCAATCGTGTCATCGATTTCTGTCCCAAGAAAGATAATACGATCCTTCAAAAGACGAGAGTAAATATCATAAGCACGTTCACCCATGTGGGTTTTCTCGATCACAGTTGGGATCAAAATTGAGTTGTTCATGTCAGATTTCATAAGTTGTTGTAATGACTATAACATTTCCTTTTGGACTCTCCAACAGCCACTATCGTCACAAACAAGACGGCTGTCTCGAATTAAATAACCAGCTGCTCGGTGATGTCCCCCTCCCCCGTTTTTTAACGCGATGGCCCCAACATCTTTTCCATGAGATCGCATGCTTACTTTTACGTGTCCTTCCTTTGTCTCTCGCATCACAGCGATAGCTTCTGTGTCTGTTACAAGGGAGAGAAAATTCGAGAGCCCATCGATTTCCTCATCATCTATTTGATGAAGATCTAAGTCTTCACGAGTTAAATAAGTCACTGGCAACCCATCAAAATCAGCAGATTCTGATAAACGCTCGAGAGCAAGACCCCAAACACGTAACGCTGTCAAAGATCGATTCTTAAACATCGATCTGACAACATCATGAACTCTTCCACCAAGCAAAATAAGAGACGAGGCAATATCAAATGACTGATTGTCTGTTGCTGGATTCGTAAACGCCCCTGTATCAAAACAAATCCCCATCAGCAAACACGTTGCCGCATCGCGACTTGGTAAGATTTGGTTTGCTTCAAAAAATTGGTGGACGACCTGGGCGGTTGCTGGTGCGCCGATGATCACTTGATTGACGTCTCCGTAACGCGTGTTTGTTTTGTGATGATCAATATTGATGACAAGCGGTTTGTTTGGAATCAGATCGACGAGTCTTTGGACATACTTCTCGTCGGAACAATCAAACACGACCACTAAGTCAATCTCTTCATTTTCAAACACGGATAGATCTTCGGTACATCGGTCTAAGTGTGGAAGATGGTAGTACTGGGCTGGAACAGGTTCGCTTACATACACAAGTGGATACTTCCCTAATCCTTTCAAATAATCCACAACAGCAAGAGCTGAACCTAAACTATCCCCATCGACCCGCTCGTCGGAAATGAAGATTGGGTGGGAAGATCGAAGAAGTTCCTGATGAATTTGCTTGTGAACCAGGTTTACCATAAGAAAAGGACATTACCTAAGCTTATCGATCGCGTCAATCGCGTGTTATACTAGTTTTCGTTATGTACGTGAAAAAACTTGAGGTTCAGGGATTTAAAACGTTTGCGAAAAAGACGACCCTGACGTTTCTCTCCCCAAAAGAAGATCGCTACCCCGTTACGGCCATTGTGGGCCCAAACGGATCTGGAAAATCCAACATGGCGGATGCTATTCGTTGGGTTTTAGGCGAACAAAGTTTGAAACTTCTCCGCGGAAAAAAATCCGAGGATATTATTTTTTCTGGATCCGATGGGAAAGCTCAGTCCGGATTTGCGGAAGTGGCCATGACGCTTGATAACACAGATCAAGCCATGCCCATCGAATTCAAAGAAGTGACAATCACCCGTCGCCTGTATCGTGATGGTTCAAGTGATTACCTTTTGAACGAAGCCAAAACCCGTCTTGCTGATATTCAACTTCTGCTTGCCCAAGCAAACGTTGGTCAACGCTCGTACAGTGTGATCGCCCAAGGCATGATTGATCACATTTTGGTCTCAGGCCCAGAAGAACGCAAAGCGTTTTTCGACGATGCAACCGGCGTGAAACAATTTCAGATCAAACGCCACGAAAGTATTTTGAAACTCAAACGAACGTATGAGAACTTGCACGAGGTTGAAACCGTGCTTGCAGAAATCGAACCACGTCTTCGTTCACTGAAACGCCAGGCAGCTCGACTTGAAAAACGCGAGGAAGTGGAAACAGAACTTCGTGGACTTGAGACAAAATACTACGGAACACTTTGGTGGAGTCTTCAAGATCAGATGGATGGAATCAAGCGTAGTCTTCTTGATCTCAACAAAGATCTTTCTGATAAACGTACAGAACTAAAAGAACTAGAAGCCAAAACAGAAGTCGTAGAAACCAAAGATGAAAAAGACGAGGGACTCATCCAACTTCAAACCGAGTACAGAAAGATTCAACGTGAGCGCGATCATAATCGCCACGAACAGTTCACAACCGAAAAAGAAATCGAGCTGACGAAAGTTCGTGCTCAATCCAACTGGGCTCCCCTTCCGCTGATGAAAATCATCGAGGAAGTGAAGCAGGTTGTCACGGGCCTCCTTGGTCTCAAATCCATCACGGTTGTCGACGATGTTCACACCGCTGTGGATGAACTATTGAAACGTTCGCAGGATCTTTCCAAACGACTTGAACGTCCAAATCCAGAAGATATTAAGCCAGATCAAAAACTCTTAGATCTTCTCGACACACAACGGAAACAAGGCACAGCGATCAAAACCGAACTCGATCGACTCGAAAAAGAGATCGATGGATATGCTCGCAAGGAACAAAAAGTTCGACAAGATCTCATTGATGCTCAACGCGAACTTCGATCCAAACAGTCGCTCATTCACAACCTCGAGAACAGAAAGAACGAACTTGATATCCAACAAGCTCGACTCGATGAACGCGAAGTTGGTCTCAAACGCGAGATGGACGAATCACTCAAAGAACGTGGACTGATGATTCGTAAACAACGCGATGAAATGACACATCATCCAGAATCCCTCTACCCAGAAATCCAACGTCTTCGTTATCAACTCGAACTCATCGGTGGTATTGATCCTGAAATCGTTGAAGAATATAAACAGACACAACAACGCTTCGACTTCCTCGATGAACAAATCAAAGATCTCCACTCCGCCATCAAGTCCACAGAAAAAGTCGTCAACGAACTGGATGAACAAATCGACAAGCAATCTAAAAAAGTCTTTGCGGACATCAATCGCAAATTCGATCACTACTTCAAAATTCTCTTTGGCGGTGGAAGTGCCTCGCTTGTGAAACTCACGCTCGACGACATAGCAAAGGAAGAACAAGAAGCAGACGAAAAACAACCGCTTCCAGAACCGGTGGGAGAAAATCCAGATTCCGTGGAAGACCTTGAAAAACAAATGGAAAAGCATCGCGACCCTGTGGTTGGCGTGGATATCCAAGCAACACCTCCAGGCAAGAAACTCAAAGCCTTGAACCTCCTCTCTGGTGGTGAACGTGCTCTGACTTCAATCGCCCTGCTCTCCGCGATCATGTCCGTGAACCCTTCCCCGTTTGTTGTTCTCGACGAAGTTGATGCCGCCCTCGACGAAGCAAACACGTTTCGATACGCCTCGATCATCGAGGAACTCGCAACCAAATCTCAATTCATTATCATCACGCACAATCGTGCGACCATGGAAAAGGCTGACGTGCTCTACGGCGTGACCATGGGACGAGAAGGAATCTCAACCTTGCTCAGCGTGCATTTAGAAGATATTACAAAACAGGCAACGGCTCGACGTTAACAAAAACAATCGTCCATGAAGGACGATTGTTTTTGAAAGAAAAAACACGGCATCGTTAACCGTGTTTCGTTTTGAGTTCTCGCTCGACTTCCTTCATACGCCGAGCAAATTGAGCAAGATCAATCTCATTTTTCAGATTCTTCGCTGAGTACTCTCTCATAAGAGATTCGAGCTCTTCAACAAAACCACAAGCATCCTTCACGATCTCCCCAAACACCGTATCGTACGTTGGGCACAAAGGAGCAGGAGGCAGTGGAGGAGGTGGAGGTGTGTTGATCGGTACACGTCTGATGAACCGCAGAACGATATCAACAGCTGTTTTTTGCTGAGGTTCCACTTTTGGAGCCTTCGTTTGCTGTGCTATCAATGCCTGATACGTAATCAATTCCTCCTGAAATTCTTTACGAACCTCATCATAAAAGGGTGAGAACGCATTACGAACCAGTCGAATCAACGCACTTGTTTCAAGCGTTCTCCACAATGCATTGGTTGCAAGCGGATATTCCGGATGAAACACCTCGTCATACTTCAAAATAAACGGGTGACGCGAACCAGACATAACAAACTCCTTTTGGAGGCTGGGAAAGAACGAAAAGGAAAGAGAAACTTAACGAAGTTGTTGGAAAATGTCAATGGAAGTAAAACAAAACCGCTATCAGTAAGATAACGGCCGAAGTGGGCGCGACGTGGCGCCAGTTGAAGAGAAAAGTGAAGTTTGTCTCGAGTATGTGATCGAGAAACTACTCCCAATAACACTTTCCCTGATGTTCCATGATCGACTGGACTCCTTCTCCATCGAACTGGATCATGAAGTTCACGAACACGTCCTCGTTCAGAATTCCACGAACTCCGTCACAGTCCGTGTCGATGAAGTAGTAGCCGGATCGAAGTGCAAAGACCCCACGGTCGAAGTCGATGTAACACTTGTCGTCGCCAGCACGCTTGCATGCCGAGATCTCCACCTGGAGATGCAAGAGGCAAACAGTATCTTCTCCGCAAAGATGGTTATTACCCCGCTCAAAGCGTTGCACCTCCGACATCTCTTCGGAAGGCTGTGCTGTTTCCAGAAGAGCGACCTGTTCGACACCGAGCAACGAGGTGAGAGCGAACGACATCACCGCAAACCAGATCGAAGGAAGGAAAGGATTCATTAGAACTCCTCAGGAAGGTGAAGTTGAATGTTCCCTCAAATGAATCTTCGATTTGGAATCGAAAGCTCGTTTAAGGGCCGTTTGGGAGAACGGCCAGTTTGATGGTTGAAGCGAGTTCCCTAGTCGCTTAGCGATGCTTCGACACGACCATGGTCCTGAGAAACAGGAACCCAATGGTCACAACGATGGCTCCGCCAACGTTCAACTCCGCGAAGGAAAAGAACGCAAACATTACTTCTCCTTACGAATCATGATCAGATTGGCGCCGGCGAGGTCGATGTGCTGGACACCGTCCACCATCGTCACCACCGGTTCCTTGGCCGACATCTCGATCTTCCAGTCTCCGGGGTTGAACTCCGGCTGACTGGCGGTCCGTGATGCTTTCTCGATCTGTTTGACCTTGATGACGTGGTCGATGCAGGCCGAGAGAAAAAGGGCAGAAAAGAGCAAAATCGAAGCAGCGAGGGACTTGTTCACGAAAATCTCCTGTACACCGGGTTTGAGCACTAAACAAAAAGACCGATCACTGTTTACTTCCTGGGAAATAACCAACGATCGGCTCAAAATCACAATAAATGTGATGTTTGTATTCAGGCTCTCTCTTTCCCAAATCTATTCAATTGTGCCCTAAGTATAGCACTTTTTAGGGGTTTTGTCAATGGGAATCAGGCTATTTTTGTCTTATTTTAGCCAAATCATCTATTTCGATCCTTAAAGATTCTATTGACGTTAAAACAGAATTCCTTTATCCTGCGCACATCCGTCAAAACGCTCATTTTGACCA
>CALRGL010000049.1 GCA_943357275.1 Candidatus Uhrbacteria bacterium RIFOXYB12_FULL_58_10
GTTTTTTCTTGGCGTAAGACGGGCAGGGATTCGAACGGAGGGATGGTAAGGGAGGGCACCTCCCTTACATGCCGAGGGTGACAGGCCGACGCAAGCTCGGCCGCCAGAGGGGCGGAAGCCCCTATGGAAGGAGCGGAGCGACGCGTTCAATCCCTGCCCGGGAACCACAAAACACTCAAATTTCACTTCTGACTTGGCCTTCGGTTGGAAACTCACTCACGGTAGGCGACCCTACCGTTCGCGAGCTTTCCGCCCTCCAGGCCGGCGCCAGAAATGAAATTTGAGTGTTTTGTTTTGGGGAGAACGAGAAATTCAACATGAACTTCAACAACTGCAACAACAACTATTTAAAAACTTCAGCTGGGCTGGCGTTTTTTTGTTTGGGAAGAAATAAAAAATCCCAGATGAGTACTGGGATTAGCGTTCTTTGGTGAGCAAGTGTGCCCACTCGTGGCGAAGGCGGAGAATGGAGGTTTCGGTTCCCCAGGTTACGGGGATGCCCAGGCGCATGCGTTGTGCGTCTGAGCCTTCGGGGACGAAGGTGAGGAGTTTGCCGAGGGTTCCAATTTTTCGAATTGGGAAACCCAGGGCTTCGAGGAGTTCTGGGGTGAAGAGAGTGGTGGGGGTGATCGATCCGTTCAAAATCGGGACAGCGATAATCTCGCCGTTCTCCGTGTTCACGGTAATCTTCCAACGAAGTTCCACACCTTCACGTGTTGTTCCACGATCAATAACGAACTTGAACATTCCGAGCTTGATGCGATATTTCCCATCGTTAAAACGATCTTGAGCCGTTCCTGTGTTGAACAGCGGTTCAATCTCGACGTTACGTGCCCAAGAACCTCCCTTTGGAAGATTCGCTTGTGTGATCATGTCACGGACTCGCTTACGCAACTCCGTTTCAAGCGTATCTACATCAATGGTCGACATGGATCCTCCTGAAATAACGAGTCATGAACGAAGCATGATAATGACGCACTTTTTATCTCTTGTCAAAAAACATCTAAAAACAAACCAATCAAAAAACCCAGGACATACCTGGGTTGTTTTGTTTGTTACACTTTGAGATATTTTCTCATGGCTAGGCTCGTAGACAACAGAGTCAAGACAACGAGCACACCAAACTCGATACCGAAAATACGTAGTCCATTTTTCTCGAAGTAATCGATCAGTCCAATCGAATCGTTGGCAAAGAAGAAACTGAATTTTGGTTCAAGTGCTGCGAGACCTGGATAGATAATCGCGACGACCAGGAGAATCGCAAGTAAACTGAGTAAAATCATTTCAAGCAAGAATGGCGCTTTGATAAACCAATTGGATGCACCAACCAGACGCATGATCCCGATCTCTTCGCGGTGAATGAAAATGCCGATACGCACGGTATTAAACACAATCAAAATGGCAATCGCGATAAAAATTCCCATGATCACAAGACCAAAGAAACGAATGCGTTCGGTGGTTCCTTGGATACGCTCGATGATTTGTTGGTAGTCACTAAAGTCTTTCTCTCGGATCGCATCTCTAAACTGTGGGTTTTCAAGCGCGTCGAGAATCTGAGTAAAATCCTGAGCTTCTTTTGCTTTGACAATAAGCGTGGCGCCAAACGGATTTCCACCAAGTTCATTGAGTGAATCGAGTACAACCGGACTGTCCTTATGTTGCTCAGTGAAACGCTTTAAAGCGTCATCAGGCGAAATAGTCACGACATCTCGCACTTGAGAAAGACCTCGCAAATAGGAAACAGCAGAATCAACGGTTTCTTGTTTGGTATCTTGCTCAAAATAAACAGAGACCTCAATGCGATCTTCCACAGAACTAATCGCCTGATCTGTGACGTAATTCAAAATCAATAAAATATTTACGGTCACGAGTGTCATGACCAACATGGTGATGGTAATGACAGACAGCCAAAAATTTCTCCAGAAATTTTGAAAGGCAAATTTTGTGATTCGATAAGTTGAAACAAACATATCCTCCAATCCATCTATAATTTATAGCGTCCTTGCTCCACATCCGACACAATCGTTCCACCTTCAAGGGTAATCACGCGTTTTTTAATTCGATTCACAATTTCTCGATCATGAGTCACCAAGAGAACCGTTGTTCCAAATTCATTGATACGCTGAAGCAAATCAACGATCTCTCGTGAGTTTAAGGTGTCGAGATTTCCCGTCGGCTCGTCGGCGATGAGCACTTTTGGTTGGTGAACAAGTGAACGAGCAATGGCCACGCGTTGTTGTTCTCCCCCTGAAAGCTGGGTAGGAAAACGTTCGTGCATTTTATCTAGGTTCACGATATTGAGTACTGCTGGAACAATCTCACGAATACGTCTTGGCATCACTCCCGCAACCTGAAGAGCAAACGCAACGTTTTCGTAAACGGTTTTCTTTTGAAGCAATTTGAAATCCTGAAAAACAACCCCGATCTGGCGTCGAAGCACAGGTACGTCTTTACTGCGGATGTTGGTAATATCCCATCCGCCGATCTCAATGGTTCCACGCGTTGGACGTTCTTCGGCAAAGAGCATCTTAGCAAGCGTGGATTTTCCTGTTCCGCTTTGTCCAACAATGGAAACAAACTCCCCTGCACTGATATGCAAGTTGATTTCTTCCAATCCAACAATGTTGGGTGGATACATTTTTGAAACATTTTTAAACTTGATCATGCAAGTGATATAAGATTCCCTTCTATGATACAGGATGAGAGGTTGGTCTCCAAGTGGAAAACAAAATACTCAAGATTTCTCTTGAGTATTTTCTTTTATCGAAGTACGCCACCCCATTCGATCACGGTAAATCCGCTCCGATTTGCTTTTGGCAAAACGGTTGGTGGATTGGCAGGTTCGTTTGTTTCAAGTGGAGTGTAATCCATGAGGATACGGAATGTGTGATCTGGTTTGACGGAAAGACTCATCGGAGCAAGCGTGTCCATCATCTGTGTTCCGTGGAATCCAATGCGGTAGAAAGGTTTCTCCTGCATACGTGGCAACCAGAACTCGATGAAATCTTTTGTTTCTTGTGCGTTCAAGTTCATCTTAACAAGTGTGTTGTTTAAGAATGTTTCAACCTGATCTTTCGCAATCACCCAATTCTTTTCTGGAGCTGCATACAGTCCTCCTCGACCTTCCCAGAATAAGTAGGGATAGGTCTTTCCATCATCCTTGTTCACAAGTTGTCCATCAGGGTTAGCTGTTACACGCCAACCTTTGTTGTAAACAGGCTCTGTGTAGCTAAACCCTCCCTGAGGAGCAAGAGAAACGATTAGGTCTGTTGGTTTTGGTGGATACAAATAGATCACTGGCTTTCCACATTCAACCGGAGGAACAATCTCATTGCTAAGCATTTCAACCCATCGTCCGTTTGCATCCATCACGTATAAATATGGATGAACAAACTCTTTGTACGATCGCAGTACAGCTTTTGGAGCCTCCCCTTCTATCGGGGCATTTTCCCAAGTTACGACGTTAAACGCATCTTTGTAGTATTCAATATTGTACGAGGAAGGTTCAAAAATCGGCATCTTGCTTCCATCATTGGATGTTGCTACTTGCACAAGGTTCAAATCTCTTGCCGTTGTTTCTGGGATCACATGGGTCGAATCCATGTATCCGCATCCACCAAGTTTCCCTTTGATATAAGTCTTGGCATTCTTTGTTCCATTGGTCCACGTGATTTGAGGAACACCGCTCACAAAGTTTGTTGAACCATCGTATTCATTCACACCGTATTTAAAGAAAGGCATTTCTAAATCATATCCAAGCAGACGTCCATCTTGATCAATGAAGAAATATAGATCATCACCTGTCACTTTTTCTGCTGGCACTTCTAATGGCTCATGAGCGAGTAAAAACGTTCCATCTTTTAAGGCAATCTGTTTGGTTGATTGCATCAGTTGTTGTGCTTTCTCTTCATCAAATCGTACCCAGTACCCAACAAATCGATACAGTTCCCCATTTTTTCCTTCAAGACGATTTGCGAAATCTAGATCTGGAATTTTGAGACCTGTGTCAAAAATAGCTTGAGGATCGTTTAGGGAACCTGCATCCCATCCCATCATTTCTAAAGAAGAAGTGCGTGTTTTACTTGAAAATGATGAAAAACCAACGGATATTCCGTACGCATCAACGATTACATTCTTTTCACGTTCATTTGGATCAGACAAAAAATAAAAGGATCGATAACTTGTTCCCAACTCTTCTCGAGCAAACGTCATCATATCCAGAAATCGTCCATCGTAAGTTCCACCTTTCACTGTTCCCAAACGCCGAGCCGTTGCTTGAGCAGGTACACCACAAAGATTAAAGGAAGGGACAGGACCCATTCCATAATCTGCGTTTTGATCAACGAATTGTGTTGGACAAACGGCGTCAAACAAGGCCTCATTCAAAGGAAAAATGACTTGTCTGTTTACATCAAACCACTCGATTGTTAACGATTCATTGGTCTGAGCTGTTGTATAAACAGCATTTCCTTGATCATCCACAGTCAATGTGGATCCCCCCTGCGGTATTTGTTTTTCTTCTTGAACAGGAACCTCTTCAACAACTTGATAACCCTTCTCTTTTAGTTCTGTTTTAGAAAAATCCATGATCAAGCCACGCACAAACATGCCTGCGAAAAAAGCAAACGTAAAAAAGACAATGAGACCAGCTGAAATGAGGACAATACGTTTAGAATTCATAAGGGAGAGTCAATGCTCCGTCCAGCAGATCTTCTTGAAGTTCTGGGGCGGAGCGTTTTGATAATTCGGTAAAGAATGAAGTTGCTTGCTTGTCGGAAAGTGGAATGGGTTGTCCATTCACTGTCGAAACTGGAGACAGTTGAATGTTAACACGATCATGCTCTAAAAGCACACCGGCCATCATCCCCACATTCGTCTGATCAAACCCCTGATCAAAGACAAAATTTCCAAGCGAATAAATCACAGGAACGTGGTCGATCATCTCGATTCCCTGCACCACATGTGGATGTGAACCGATGATCAAATCAGCACCAGCATCAATCATTTGTTTTGCTAATACTCGTTGATTGTCTTGCGGAGACTGCACGTATTCGTTTCCCCAATGCGGGTAGACAATGACAAATCGATCTTGTTTAGATTCCTCTTGGATCGTTTGTTGAAGTTCTTCTATCGAGGTTCCAAATTGATGATATCCAATCAGGCTGATGGCAAACCCTTCTTGATCAATGCGATACACGGGTTTAACCCTGTGTGCATTGCCAAACCAATTCATTCCAAGCTGATACAACGCGGTTTGGGTTGCCAATTCTGTCTCACTTCCAAAGTCATCAGAATGATTATTTGCCAGACTAACCACGTCCACTTGTTTTCTCATGACCGCTATGGACGCAGGATCAAAGATAAAGTTGAACGGTGGAGTCTCTGTTGCCACAGAGTCTTGCTCCCCAATCGGACCTTCCAAATTCGCAATAGTGAGATGCGTTCCAGAAAGGAATCGTGTGACTTCTTTCCAAGGATAGTCTTCTCCATTTTGTTGAATCTTTGTCCGAACACCTCGATCCAACATCACATCTCCCACAAACTGCATCGAGAAAAAGGGTTCCTGTTCTGGTTTACCTGGTTTGAAGTATCCCAAAATATGACTCGTATTATCTTGGAACCGATTCGTAGCTCCAACCGATAATGAACTTCCGTGATACAAACGATGCCAATTTTGTGTTCCACGTAGATCATTGATCGCAAATAACGTTTGAAGAACAGCGTTTGCATCGATCTCCAACTCACAATCACATTCCCCGTTTTCAATCGCTCGCAACGTTACTTCATCGTGGAATATTTGTATGTGCTCAGGCAGATTGTGAGACATATCGATCGATGCGATCACAACCGCGTTTGGAAGCATCGATTGAATCTGTTTCGCAAGAGCTTTCACCTCGTTTGGAGTTGCTGACTCGTGAATCACAAGCGGAACAAGTTTCGCATGCGGAAACCATTTTTTAATAAACGGCGTAATCCCAGCAACCCCATGTTCTTTTTCAAATGTGTCAGGTTCGATTTGTAACTCAGCAATATGCTTTACTAGTTTATTCACCGCTCGTTCATCCACTTCCAAATTTCCATACGGCGTCTTCCAAGCTCCGATCGTTGTCTGCAAAGCAGAACTTCCTTGATCAAAGTGATTGGGAGACAACACAACAACCGTTCGATCCCATCCTGTTCCCATCTGAGCCAAAGTCTCCGCAATCTTTTCTGCAACCAATAGATGATGAGCAACAATCCCAGATCGAGCTCCTGAACGATGGGTGTTGGTTACGGCGTCGTTTGCTTTGTCGTAAAAGGACTCTGCTGTGTCGCCGTAGGAATAGAGATGAACGGGAGGTTTAAAAAAGTGATCTTGGAACCAAGAGTAACCGAAACCAAAAAGAAACCCTGCCGTAGCAAGGGTCATCATCACAATTGCAATCTTCTTTTTTGATAAGTTCATAACAAGAATCTGGAGCCACTGGGCGGAGTCGAACCGCCGACCTCTGCTTTACGAAAGCATTGCTCTACCAACTGAGCTACAGTGGCGTGCGACCTCCAAAATCACGCGATCTACTTGGGCTTCGGTTGGAAACTCACTCACCGACCAACAAGGTCGGCTCGCGAGCTTTCCGCCCTCCAGCCCGGCGTATCTCACGTCATTTTGGAGGTCGCATTCGGGGAAAGAATGCCACGGCGGGGACTTGTGGTCAAGTTCCTAGGTAGCGCTTTACTTCTACGGAATCTAGGTATTCTTTGACTAGGTTTTCTAGTGTCTTTTTTGGAATGGTAACAGTTAGAAGGTGTACTTGGGTGTCTTCGCCGGCGATGATGCGTTCGGCAACCTTGAAAAGGGTGAAGACGTCTTCGCTTTCTAGGACTTCTGTGATCTGTGATTGTGCGGTTGCGTCGATGGTGGATCGCCAGACTTCTGGGAGTTCGGAAATTTTGAAGAATCCTAGGTCGTTTTCTTTTAAGCCGTAGGGTGCCATGACTTCTGTTGCGACGGTTGAAAATGTTTCTCCGCTGACAATGCGTTCACGAGCTTTCTCGATGAGACTTCTTCGCTCTGCTTGAACCGTTTGATTGTTAAGAACAGCTGTATTGGTATCCAACGCCAAAACAATAGATTCAACAACACGCTTTTTAAACTCTTGAACACTCCATCCAAAGGAATCTTGAAGTTCTTGTGCAAAGGCTTCTTCGGTTTGTTCCCCTAGAATAGACTCAAGATAATAGGCGTCTACACGCTCAGCGTCCGCTGTCACGCCATAATCGTGAGCAAGCTTGGTGATGACTTTTTTATTGATCAATGTTTGTAAGATCACCTCTTGAAGTTGTTCTGGTGCGGGAGGTTCTTGATCTTCAATGGACTCAAACGAGGTTTTAAGAACGCGATACTCGATTAAATAATCTTTCATGCTGATCGTCATCGGTCCAACTGTGACGGCTGGAAAAGGCAAAACAGAAACAATAAAAGCCACCAAGGCATCTCCGGGTGGTCGGCTGTACACGAGTCGATAGGCTTCAAAAACAAGACCACCAAGAACGCAAACTAGCAACACAACACCAATTGCAAGCACACGTTTCCCCCGACCTGTTTGTTTTCCCTCCTGTTCTTTCTCAATAATCATAGGTTTTCAACTCCTCAAAGACAGGTTGATTAAAAAAGTAATACCACCATTTTGTTGGATTCTTCACCTTCACCGGTTCTTCTTGATCAATGACAAGATTCAGTGGGTCTGAAGGATTCTCTAGAGAGTCTGACTCCGTAGGTTCAGGTTCAGGCGTACTGGTAAACACCACCACTTGCTCGCCTGGTTTCTTCATACCTAATTTCAATCGTGCCTCACGTTCAATATAGGATTCTGTTTGAATGGCTGTTTGCAATTCAGAGATGGACAAGTTTTTTGCCTGAAGACTTCCCGCTTGCGTTTGCAGGTCGTTGATCTCTTTTTGAATCTCGTGTGTTTTCAAAATATCTCTTCCAAACGTCACGCCGAGAAACAAAATCAACAAAACATTGACGACAAAGAAGAGTCGCCATTGAAAAAGTCTTCGAAGAAACGGATCATTTCTGGCCATGCTCCTCCCTTAAATCATTAATCAAGTCATGAATCCGAGCTGGTCGCACAATGTTGCGAAACTCAATATCTGCCGCGGTTCCGCTCAAATGTAATCTTACCGTACCATAACGAAAGATGGTAGGAATAAATCCTTTCACGCGGTAATTCACTTCGTCAATCTGTTTATATGTAGCCTCTGTGACGGTTCGATCAAAGAATCCTTTTTGA
>CALRGL010000050.1 GCA_943357275.1 Candidatus Uhrbacteria bacterium RIFOXYB12_FULL_58_10
TGCAAAATTCCTTGAGACAGCAGAAAAAACAATGATTCGTATCAGTGGACAAAAGCCCGTCTCAACAAAATCTCGAAAATCTATTGCAGGTTTCAAGATTCGTGAAGGATTGGTTATTGGAATGAAAGTAACCTTGCGTGGAACACGTATGTGGAACTTTCTAGAAAAACTTTTGCGTGTAACATTGCCACGTGTACGAGATTTCCGTGGACTTTCACCAAAAGCATTCGACGGACGTGGAAATTACTCCATCGGTTTCAAAGAACACATTGCTTTCCCAGAGATCAGTAGCGATGAAATCGAAGTCATCCACGGATTGCAAGTAACAATTAGTACGTCTGCAAAGACAGATGAAGAAGCAGCTGGACTGCTTGCTCATCTCGGACTCCCAATCAAGAACAATTAACTATGGCTACCGAAAATCAGATTGCCAAAACAAAAAAGCGACAGAAGTTTTCAACACGCAAAGTCAACCGATGTTGGCGTTGTGGAAGACATCATGGATATATGCGTGCCTTTGATCTCTGTCGTATTTGTTTTCGGGAACTAGCCAACCAGGGGCAAATTCCAGGTATTCGTAAATCAAGCTGGTAATTTTATGACCACAGATCCAATTTCTGACATGCTCACACGTATCCGAAACGCTCAGTCTGTAAAGAAGGCTGAGGTGGTCTTGCCATACTCAAAGATCAAGTTTCATATTGCAAAAATTCTTGCAAAAGAAGGATATGTGCAAGCCGCTGACGTCGTTGACCAAGCGAAGTTCCCAATGTTAAAGATTGTTTTGAAATATCAAAACAAACGACCAAACATTCAAACAATTGATCGTGTAAGTAAGCCGGGAAGACGTGTTTATGTTAAATCAGGAAATCTTCCTCACGTGCTTTCAGGTATTGGAATTGCGATCATCTCAACACCAAACGGTTTGATGACGAATCGAGAAGCACGAGCTCGCCATCTTGGAGGAGAAGTAATTTGCGAAATCACCTAAGCGTATGTCTCGAGTAGGAAAAAAACCAATTAGTATCCCTTCCGGAGTTGAGGTCGTTATTAACGGCCAAGATGTGAAGGTAAAAGGTCCAAAAGGTGAGTTGCAACAAGCAGTGCATCCACTTATTCGTGCTACCCTAGTAGAAGAAGATGGATCAAAGACCGTTCTCGTAACGGTTCTAGATGAGAACGATCGCATTCAGAATGCCCTTTGGGGAACCATGCGAACTCTGGTCTCCAATATGATTGAGGGAGTCAGTGCTGGTTTTTCAAAGAAACTCGAAATCAACGGAGTTGGTTATCGCGTGAACGTCAAAGGAAATGTTGTTGTCTTGACCGTAGGATATTCACATGACGTACCGATCGAACTGCCGTCTGGTCTCTCAGCTGTTGCAGAAGCAAACACATTGACTATCAGCGGTTTTGATAAACAGCTTGTAGGCGAAATGGCTGCACGCATTCGAAAAGTTCGAAAACCTGAACCATATAAAGGTAAAGGAATTAAATACGCCGACGAGACTATTCGCCGAAAGGCTGGTAAGGCTCAAAAGTCAGGTGAGTAATATGTCAAAGGCAATCGTCAAAAAAAATAAAGCAGCAAAATTGCGGGCTCATCGCACACGTGCCCGTCTTCATGGTACAGAAACCTGTCCACGAATGAGCGTGAAGCGAAGTTTGAAACACGTTTACGTACAGCTCATCAATGATGACAAAGGTACGACACTTGTTTCAGCATCTGACAAAGACGCGACGTCAAAGGGAAAATCTGTAGAGGTTGCTCTTGAGGTCGGTCAATTGGTTGGTGAGAAAGCTTTGAAAGCTGGAATAACATCGGTTGTATTTGATCGAGGTTCCTATAAATTTCACGGCCGTGTCGCAGCAATAGCTGAAGGCGCACGCAAGGCTGGTCTTGTTTTCTAATATGAGCGAACCAACAAAGACAATTGAAAAGAAAGCCCCTGGATCAGCGAGTCACGGAACTCGACCTCCACGTGGTGACAAACGAGATGGAAACCGTGATCAAAAAGGCAAAGGCCGAGGTCGTGGTGATCATCGAGATCGAGAACCACAAGAATTTGAACAAAAGATTCTTGAACTCGCTCGTGTTACACGTGTGACTTCTGGTGGAAAACGAATGTCCTTTCGATGTGCCCTCATTATTGGGGACAAAAAAGGCCGTGTTGGATTTGGTATTGCAAAAGGTGGTGACGTTCAGCTTGCTATTGCGAAAGCATTGCATCAAGCAAAAAAGAACGTGATTCGTGTACCATTGGTAAACGAAACAATTCCACACCCAGTTTGGATCAAGAACGGATCTGCTCTTATCATGATCAAGCCAGCTCCAAAGGGAACTGGGCTTAAATCTGGTGGCGCTGTTCGTATGGTGCTTGAATTCGCTGGAGTACCAAACGCGGTTACAAAAATCATGAACTCAAGCAACAAAATTAACATCGCTCGTGCAACCTTTGAGGCTATTAAAGAATTGCGCGTTGTCGAAGTAAAAACCGAATCAAAAGAAAAGAAACCAGTTGAAGCTCCTGTTCAACAATAACAAGCATTCGAAACGAAGAACTTATCTATGTCATTAACACTCCACAACATTCACCCAAGTAAGGGTTCTAAGAAGTCCAAGAAGCGTCTAGGACGTGGTTTGGCTTCAAAAGGAAGTTACGCTGGACGTGGTGTAAAAGGACAACGAGCTCGATCCGGAGTCTCTGGTCTCAAGCTTCGTGGTCTTCGTCAGAACATGCTTGCAACACCAAAGTTGCGTGGATTTAAAAGTCCTATTCCACGTCTCGTAGTTGTAAATCTTTCTGATTTAAATACAGCCTTTGGTGATGGTGCAAAAGTATCTCCAAAACTTCTCTTGAAGAAAGGTTTGGTTCAAGATATTTCAACTGGTGTAAAGATTTTAGCTAAAGGAAAAATCACTGTTAAGTTAACAGTAACTGACTGCAAAGTTTCTGCTTCTGCAAAAGAACAAATTGAAGCAGCAGGTGGAACCGTTGTAGAGTCAAAGAGCAAGTAAACATGCATTATGGAAGCGCTCATTCGCATCTTCAAAATCAAAGACGTACGCAATAGCATCTTTTTCGTGCTCGCGATGCTAATTGTGTTTCGAATTTCTGCTCATATTCCAGTTCCGGGTGTTGATGCAGCTGCACTTACAAAAATTTTTGATGGAAATCAATTGTTCGGACTCATGAATATTTTTTCAGGAGGTACGTTGCAAAGTTTTTCCATTGTTGCAATGGGTGTTGCACCTTACATTACTTCCTCTATCATCTTCCAGCTTCTTGGAATGATTGTTCCTCAGCTTGAAGAGATGCAAAAGGAAGAACAAGGAAAACAAAAAATTACTCAATGGACACGACTTGCGACCATTCCACTTGGACTCATTCAGGCATACGGACTTATCATTCTTCTTTCTCAGAAAGGTTCTATCTTTCAATCATCAAGTTTAACTACGCTCATCTTCGCCATGATTAGCATGACGGCTGGAACGGTTTTCTTGATGTGGATTGGAGAAATGATTTCAGAAAAGAATATTGGAAACGGTATTTCTGTGTTGATTACAGCGGGAATTATTTCTGGTCTTCCAACGTTTCTTTCACAAAGTTTGTCCGTCTATGATAAGTCACAACTTATCACGATGATTCTCTTTGTTGCGATTGTGTTGGTTACCATTATGAGTGTTGTTGTGATGAATGAAGCTCAGCGAAATGTCCCCGTTCAATATACACGGCATGTGCGAGGTTCAAAGCTCTCTGGAGCAGTGACTTCTCATATTCCTCTTCGTTTGAACATGGGTGGGGTGATTCCAATTATCTTCGCTATTTCTATTATCTTGTTTCCTACCGTGCTTGCGCAGTTTTTCTTAAATGCTCGAACAGAGTTTTTGAGAAATGCAGCAACATGGACATTGCAGGTCTTCCAAAATCAAGTATTTTACGGAATTACGTACTTTGCAATGGTTTTCTTCTTTACCTACTTCTATACGGCGGTTATTTTCCATCCAGATCAAGTTGCAGAAAATATCCAAAAGCAAGGTGGTTTCATTCCTGGTATCCGACCTGGTAAAAACACCTCGGATTATCTCGGTTGGGTAACCAATCGTTTGTTGCTTGCTGGTTCATCGTTCTTGGCAATTATTGCTGTGTTGCCACTTCTTGTGCAATTTTTCACAGGAAATGCAAGCTTGGTGATTGGTGGAACATCTATTCTCATTATCGTGGCGGTTGTGATCGATATGGTTAAACAAATCGAGGCACAAGTGACAATGCGAGAATACGAAATTTAATTAGAAAAACGAGGCCTACAAGTCTCGTTTTTTTCATTGCAAGGTTATCCCTCGACGTTTCGGTTTTATTTGTTATACTGCGATTCGTATGGATGAACAATTCAAAATATTAATCATGGGTCCCCAAGGGAGTGGTAAAGGAACACAGGGTGCATTGTTATCAAAAGAGTTCGATATTTCGGTGTTTGGTGCTGGTCAGTTAATTCGTGAGGAAATTGCAAGTGGTTCTGAATTTGGTCAGAAGTTGCATGATATCGTATTGTCAGGAGATCTTGTCTCGGACGTTGATGCTGCAGAATTACTTAAACGACGTTTAGGAAAATCGGATACGCATAATGGATATCTTCTTGATGGGTATCCTCGAAATTTGGGGCAAATGGCAAAGTTTAATTTTGATAAACCAACCCATGTTATTGTTATTGAAATTCCAAAAGAGGAATCTCTTAAACGACTTGGTGGACGGCTAACGTGTCGTCCTTGTGACAACATTACAAGCACTGTTCTTGCTGTGAAGGCAGGTGATCCTTGTCCGTGTGGTGGTCTTTGGTATCAGCGTGAAGATGATACACCAGAGGCAATTGAGCATCGACTGAGTATTTACGAACATGATACAGCACCTGTTATTGCTGAATATGAGAAGTTGGGGATCGTTCGTCGAGTAGATGGTGTTGGAACGATTGAAGAAGTTCATGATCGAATCAAACAATTCTTAAAATAAGTATGCCTTTTTTCAAGACACAAGAAGAAATTGATGCCATGCGCGAAGGTGGGCATTTGCTTAGTCGTGCCTTGAAAGCGGCTGTTGAAGCTGTAAAACCCGGTGTTGATATTCGAGATTTGGACAAGATTGGCGAGCAAGTCATCGTAGAGAGTGGTGGAACCCCCTCGTTTAAGGGGTATCAATCTGACCCATCAGATACACCTTTTCCAAGTACCATTTGTATCAGTATTAATGAGGAGGTTGTTCATGGTCGTGGAGATCGTGAAATTCTCTTGAAAGAAGGGGATATTGTTGGGCTTGATATTGGTTGCTGGTTTAAAGGGGTTTGCACAGATATGGCTGTTACCGTTGCGGTTGGAACCGTTTCCAAAGAAGCTCAGGATCTTATGGAGGCCACAAAAGCATCTCTCTATAAAGCTGTTGAAGTTGCTGTTGTTGGAAATTGTGTGAAAGATATCGGACAGGCTGTCGAATCCGTCATTAAACCTTGTGGATACGGCATTGTCCGTGCGCTTGTTGGACACGGTGTAGGACATGCCGTTCATGAGGCACCTCACGTTCCAAATTTTACGTCTCACGCGCAACCTTATGTAGAGTTGCAAGATGGAATGTGTCTTGCGATTGAACCAATGATTGGAATGGGAGGGGATTACCGAGTTGAAACAGCTGAGGATGGTTGGGCAGTGATTATGAAAGATCGTTCACTTGCAGCACATTTTGAAGTAACGATTGCTATTACAGACAAGGGAACAGAAATTTTAACTCCTCTTCCTGTATGAGAATTTTAGGAATTGATTACGGAACGAAGAAAATTGGTTTAGCGTTTGGAGATAGTGTTGTAGGCGTTGCCGTCCCGTTGGACGTTGTGCCAAACGCTGGTCAACAAACTATTGATGTCTTTGCGAAGAAGGTTCAGGTTGAAGATATTGATGCGATCGTTGTTGGTGTACCGCTTTCTCAGGGAGAACATCACAGTTCAGTTCAGCTTGATAAGACACGTGCGTTTATTGAAGCGTTGAAACAAGTTGTAAAGGTTCCGATTCACGAAGTGGACGAAGCTTACACAACTTCTGAAAGTATTCGTTTGCAAAAAGAAGAAGGTTCTCAAGCGGGAGAAGATGCTCTTGCAGCCATGCTGATTGTTCAAGCGTTTATTGATCATTTGTAGTATGACAATGCTGTATCACACAACAGGGTTTGTGCTTTCCTGTTGTGATCACCAGGAAGCAGATCGACGGTATACAGCTTACACAACGGACTATGGAAAGATTGATTTCTTGGCCCGTGGAGGTCACAAGCCTCTTGCCAAATTAACACCACATCTGGAGTCTTTGGCAGAAGTACGATTACTAATTGTCTTTGGAAAGACATTTTTAACCGTGGCTGGAGTTGATCGTTTGCGGTCGTTTCCTCAGCTTTCAAGTCAGCTTTCGTTACTCTCGCTGGCTAAATCCGGCTTACATTTGGTTGATATTGGCACGCGTGAACAAGAACAGGATCCATCCGTTTATGCGCTCATTGGAGAATGGTTGGATTTCTTGAATCAACAAGAAGACGTTTCGCCTGAGCGAGCGGCTTTTTTGTTAGGTTCGTTTGTTTGGAAACTGATGGCCGTTACTGGATATCGACCTGAGCTGTATCGCTGTTTGGCTTGTCGACGTCCGATTGAACGTGGTTCTTATCGTTGGCATGGATTAAAAGGTGGAGTGGTTTGTGAGACGTGTGTTCGTTTAGATGAGGCAACCTGGTTTACAGCGCGTCCACTGGACGACGAAACACTCAAACTAGTTCGGTTTTCTTTGCAACAGTCATTTCAGGATCAGCTGAGACCTCATCTTCCGTTTGAGTCTCTTTCTCGTTATCACGAAACGATTGAATCCTTTATTATTTCGCATTTTCCTACAATTCCAGCAAATTCTTTACGTGCCAGTTGCCTGGTTTTTTCCGGTTGCTAAGTCAAAGGGATTTCGATACTATAGGTGCGTAAAATGACGCAACTATTTATGTCTGTTTCAACAATTGGAAAGTATGTCGGTCAAGAGGTCGAGCTAAAAGGTTGGGCTTTTAACTTCCGTTCAAGTGGAAAGATTTTCTTTTTACAGTTTCGTGATGGATCCGGTCGCGTCCAGGTTGTCTATTCAAAAGCAGATCTTTCAGAAGATGAGTGGGAAGCTCTTCAATCTCTTCGATTGGAGTCATCTGTGGTTGTTCGTGGTCTTGTGAAAGAAGATACGCGCTCACCGTCGGGTTTTGAACTTGAGGGGAAGTCTTTTTCCATCGTTCAACTTGCTCCAGAAGATTATCCAATTGGAAAAAAGGAACATGGTCCAGAATTTTTATTGGACAATCGCCACCTCTGGCTTCGCTCAGAACGACAGTGGGCGATTATGCGTGTTCGCAATACCATCATCAATTCCACGTTCGCTTACTTTAACGAACAGGGGTATGTAAAATTTGATACCCCAATTTTGACACCTACGGCTTGTGAAGGCACAACCGAGTTGTTTGAAATCGATTATTTTTCTGGCGAAGATGGAAACGGAAACACAAAAGCTTATCTTGCACAGTCGGGTCAGTTATATCTAGAGGCCGGTATTATGTCGCTAGGTCGCTGTTTTGATTTTGGACCTGTGTTCCGTGCAGAGAAGTCAAAAACACGTCGACATCTTACTGAGTTTTGGATGATGGATGCAGAAGCAGCTTACGTGGAGCACGAAGGAAACATGAAGATTCAAGAAGAATTAATTTGTCGAATCGTGGCAGATGTTCTTGAAAAAAATGTCTACGAACTTAAGGTTCTTGAACGAGATGTTGAACCACTTAAAAAGGTTCAGGCTCCGTTTGTGCATCTCACGCACCAAGAAGCAATTGCCAAGTTGCGTGAACTTGGAAGTGATATTGGTGAGCGCGATGATCTTGGGGCTGATGATGAAACAACACTGACACAGCAATACGATCGACCAATTTTTATCGAGAAATATCCAGCAGAAGTCAAGGCTTTTTATATGAAGCGAGACCCTGCAAACCCAGCGTTTGCTTTGAATAACGATTTACTTGCTCCAGAAGGGTACGGGGAAATTATTGGAGGTTCGCAACGCGAGGATGATTTG
>CALRGL010000051.1 GCA_943357275.1 Candidatus Uhrbacteria bacterium RIFOXYB12_FULL_58_10
GTCTGTGAGACGATTGCCAAAGTCGATGCGTAGAAGCTTCATAATCTTCCAGATTTCCTCGTCCGTGATCGACTGTCGTTCACAAAACGGGAGTCCGTAGATGAGATTCTCACGAAGCGTGCCGTCAAAGACTCTTGGTTGCTGAGAGATGTACCCAATCAAGTTTCGCCAGCTATGAAGGGCAATGTCTTTCAGGTCATAACCGTTCACGAAGATCGAACCTTGATCAGGATCCGTGTAACGCTGAAGAAAACGAGTAATCGTGCTTTTTCCAGCCCCACTTGGGCCAATGATCGCCACCATTTCTCCAGGTTTCACTTCAAAGGACAGATCAGAGAGAACATGAACCGGTCCTTTGCTTGAATCCTTCCGAGCGTGTTCATAGCTGTGACTCACGTTTTTGAATTCAATAGATACAGGACCTTGTTCGAGTTCAATCGCATCTGGCTTTTCTTTTACATCACACTCGAGATTCAAAGCTTCACGAAGCGATTTTAGACTCGGCGTGCACCAGCTGACCTCCCGTTCCATACGAGCCAAGAAACGCATCTGCTGGGTTGCCATGCCTGACCAAGTGAGGATAGGGACAATGTCTGCGATGGCCATCTGGCCATTCCAAACGCGCCATCCAGCGTAAAGCCCCACCAAACTGACAGAGACACCGGCAAGAATGCCTCGAGGCATGGTTCCCAAAATGTATCTGAGCCAGATCTTGCGATCTTCATTAAGTGCATCCGAAAACTCTTTGTCCATTTCCTCGACTTCTTCTTCGTGACGACCAGAGGTAATCACACGCTCAACCCCTTGCCAACGTTCGCCACGTTTGCGAAAGATGCGACGAAACCGTTTTTCAACGGGTTCCATGCGTGAGGAAATGAATTGGTTTAAGTAGATCGAAAAGAGGAAGTTGAGAATGAGCGAGACAAAGATGATTGTGCCCGAGATTGGACTGAGAACAAACAGCATGGAAAGAGAAAGAAAGAGGGAAACGCCAGAATCGACACCACCAAAGAGAATGGACTTCTGGACCATATCCAGGCGATTCCAGCCTTTTTCCATGTTTTCTTGTGTCAGCTTTCCACCTTCTCTCATGTGCAGACCAAGGTTCTTTGAGAAGAAGATCTTGTTGATCTTGTGTTCGATGGTCCGGATATTTTCCCCAAGCGTGAGCTCGATGAAATGCCCGGTTCGCCACTCAAAGACCGTGCCGACCACGTAGGTGAGAAACAAGCTTACGACCGCAAACCAAGCGATTTGCTCATCATGAGCAAAGAGTCCTGTCATGCCAAGACCAACCAGCCATGGGTTGGTGAGGCTGACGATACGCGAGAGAAAGCTCCAGAAATACATGCGTTTGATATACCCAACCGCGATTTCATTTACAAACTCTCGATGACTCCACTTGAGAACTTCCCAAGTTTCCTTCATGGACTTGAAGTAGCCTAGAAACGACTTATCTTCGTTCTTTTCTGCTTCCATCTGTTCCTCCAGATGTAAAATGAACAAAAAAGGCGCCATTACTTTTCAGCAAGGCACCAAAGTTTTCAAGCCAATTCGCTTAAAAACAAAGATTCCACGCCGAAATCAAAGACATCTCAGAAGCTGTAGAAACAGCTTCGAGAAGGGGAAGAACTTGGTTGTTGATCTGTGTTGTCATGGTGATTTCGACGGTTAAAGATTAGTGACTTGGGAGGTTACCAGAGAATGGCGAAAGGGTCAAGGATGAGAAACAAAAAAGCACGTTAGTGAACGTGCTTGAGGCGTGGATCAGAAACAACCTGCGTAGTGCTTGAGCTCTTCGACGGCAAATCGCTTCAGATCTTCAATGGTATCGTACCAACATTTCCTTACCATCGCTCTGTATCCTTCCGTGTCTGGAAGAACAAGAGCAAACGGTTCTTTGGCTTTCCGATCATTGTTTCGTCGTTGCAAGAGCGTCATGAGATCATCTGGAGCCGTCTCGTCGTCACGCTCGAGAATCGAGACAAGCTCTGTGTCGTTGTTGGAACGCGCTTCGTCGAGCATTTCCTTCATCTCTTCTTCATCCATCATGATAAGACTCATCATGAGGCCATTTGATGAATTGCACATCTTGATGGCATTGAAAACGTCATCAGGAAGTTGGACATAACGCATCCAAGGCCGTTCTGCGGGCTTGTCCTCATCCATTCTGGTCATGCCTTCAGTCAGTGCTCCAAGAAGGAGTGAGCCGGTATCTCCAGGAGCTCCAACGCGAGGAGCTCTCATTGCCCAAGGATTTTTTTCGAGAAAGGCGTCAAGACGAGATCGGGCTTCTTTCAAGAGCTCATCCGTCCGGAAAAGAACCACATTGAGATCAACTTCAAGACGTTCAAGTCCCATCACGTTTTTGCCAACGGTATCACTGCTTACCGTTCCGCAATAAAGACCGTGATCTGAATTCAACTCAATAGCATCCATGAAATGATCAAAGCTGTTTGTATACACGTCCGACATCATCTGTTCTTGAGCGAACCAGCTTTTCAGCACAGTGTGTGCAAGAGCCGGACAGGTGATAATCAGAACAGGGGAACCCAGAGAAAGAGGCTGCTGACTTCTTCCTTGCATTTCGTTTCCTTGACCGAACGTTGCCATTCCAACTGAATGGTGCACACCTTATACAGGGAAATGAAGAAATTGTCAACGAATGGATAAAAGAAAAAACCCACGAAGATGGGTCTTGAGTCAGAGTTCTGAACTGGTGTATTCCTCGAGAATTTTCACAAACGTGTAAGGTTTTGCGCTGAAGGCGTATCCGCGCATCAGGTCCTTCATCCCTCGGTATTCCTCAGAGTAACCCGAGTTGAATGAGAGGCGATTTGCAAACCAGTAGTATTCGAAACCCTGCGTCATCACGAAAGTCTTGAATTCGCTTGGGACGAACTGAACGAGTTTGCAGTTGTAAGCCCTCGTTGACGAGGTGATACAGACACGCATGGGGCGAGTATCGATGGCCGAGACTCTTACCCACGGAGCCGTCACCTGAAAACCAGGTCGATCTTGAAGAGTTAGTTCTCCCGAGTAGACATTGCGCGCAATGCCCACTTCGTACTGATCAAGATAATTGACGAGTGCGAGATAGGGGATCAGAAGCAACGAAACAACGATCACCCAGGGGGCAAAGCGTTTCATAAATTACTTGGCCGATGATGGTGCCGAAGCGTCGATGGGCGTAACAAGCACACTTGCAGGGGCAGAGGGTTCCAAAGAAGCCGGTGAGGATACGAGAGCTCGAGAGTCGTTGATTACATCCTTCTTGCGCATGTCGTCTTCAATGGTTAGGAAGGGGCAATCAACACCTCCGTTGACATTGAACGCATAGCTTCGAAGAATTTCATAGATATCTCCACCGCTATTGGCGCCACCACTACCGGCCCCTCGACCGTGCCACTTGATGAACGTCTCAAATCCATCAGGATTGAAACGCACCAGTTTGCAGTTGAGAACTCGCGAATTGGCGTTCATGCACACCTGACCAGGTCGGAGGTCAATTTCATGAATCTTCACCACCACAGGCCAGGAGACATAGTACCCAGATTCGCGCAGAACCTCGACCTGACCAGATCGAAGGTCGTACTTGTAGCCGAGTTCGTAGTTGTCGACAAAGTCCACAAAGAAGAGACGAAAGACTCCCAGCAGCAACAGCAGAAAAACAAGGACAGCTACGACACCAATCAGCCAGTTAATGAATCGTTCACTCATGATATCCTCCAGATGAATTGATCCCACCAGACCGTTAAGCGACCATCGCCAACGATTCTGGAAGAAGCAAAATACTCTCAATAGGGGAGAATGTCAATCCCTTTGGGATACAAAAAAACTAGTCTTTCGACTAGTTTTTTGAACTTTAGAAGAATTTCCAACGTGTCATCTACTATGTGATTGCAACGTTTACATGTTTGTGCGCATTTCTTCGAGTAAACTCGAGTACTTTGCGATCCGATCAATGAAATTGATCTCGACCTAGGATCTTGTCCTCTTGCATAAATGCATTGAGAGGATGATATCCCTAGAAAGGAGGTGATCCACCCACAGCTTCCGCTACGGGTGCCTTGTTACGACTTAGTCCCTGTTATCAGTCCTACCTTCCGCCGCCCTACGGCGACGTTCGGGTATTACCGACTCCCTTGACTTGACGGGCGGTGAGTACAAGACCCGAGAACGTATTCACGGCAACGTGGCTGATTTGCCGTTACTAGCGATTCCGGCTTCACGGAGTCGAGTTGCAGACTCCGATCTGAACTGGGACCGGTTTTGTGGGATTGGCTCCGGCTTGCGCCTTGGCTACCCATTGTACCGGCCATTGTAGCGCGTGTGTCGCCCTGGACGTAAGGGCCATGCTGATTTGACGTCATCCCCGCCTTCCTCCTTCTTGCGAAGGCAGTCTGTCGTGACACTTGTAACACGACATAGGGGTTGCGCTCGTTACCCCACTTAAGGGAACAGCTCACGCCACGAGCTGACGACAACCATGCAGCACCTAGATAGCACCTTCGAAAGCGGCTCTCCTTTCGGAAAGCTTGCAGCTATCTTTCAAGCCCAGGTAAGGTTCCTCGCTTAGTATCGAATTAAACCACACGCTCCACCGCTTGTGCGGGTCCCCGTCTATTCCTTTATGTTTTAATCTTGCGATCGTACTTCACAGGCGGGATGCTTAACGCGTTAGCTTGTTTAAGCGGCACTGAGAGGGTCGAAACTCCCAATACCTAGCATCCATCGTTTACGGCGTGGACTACTGGGGTATCTAATCCCATTCGCTACCCACGCTTTCGTCTTTCAGTGTCAGAAACGTTCTAGTAGATTGCCTTCGCCTTTGGTGTTCTTGCTGATATTAACGCATTTTACCGCTACACCAGCAATTCCATCTACCTCTCCCGTCCTCTAGTTTAGCAGTATCACACGCAGGTTTCGGGTTAAGCCCGAAGATTTAACATGTGACTAACTAAACCACCTACAGACCCTTTACGCCCAATAATTCCGGATAACGCTCGGGGCTCACGTATTACCGCTGCTGCTGGCACGTGATTAGCAGCCCCTTATTCATAAGGTACCGTCATTTGTTCGTCCCTTATAAAAGGTGTTTACGACCCGAAGGCCTTCCTCCACCACGCGGCATTGCTCCATCAGACTTTCGTCCATTGTGGAAGATTCTTGACTGCAGCCACCCGTAGGTGTCTGGGCAGTATCTCAGTCCCAGTGAGCCGGGCCACGCTCTCACGCCCGGTACCCGTCGTAGCCTTGGTGAGCCATTACCTCACCAACTAGCTGATAGGACATAGGCCTTTCTCGAAGCGGCGGACCTTTCAATCTAGAGTCTTACGACCTAAGATCAATATCGTGTATTAGCCATCTTTTCAAATGGTTGTTCACGACTTCGAGGTAAGTTACCAATGTGTTCCGCTCCCGTTTGCCACTCATTTGATCTTCCGAAGAAAAGCAATTCGTTCGACTTGCATGCCTTAGACATGCCGCCAGCGTTAATCCTGAGCCAGGATCAAACTCTTAGAAAAATATCTTCTGTGAGCCGAAGCTCATACATAGAAGACTCTGTCAGAATAAACGTTGCAATCACACAATAGACCATCTATTTGTGATGCACATATTTGGACAATTTGGAAAAACTTCTTCAGTTGTAAGGATCTGTGAGCTGGGTGCGTCTGAGGTGTCTCAAACAACGTCGGCATCATATAAGCTCGCCCAAAACCTGTCAAGGGCTTTTTGGGGATAGTTGTGGGCAGAATGTGGATGATTGACGCTCGCTAGTTTAATGAGTATTCTAAAGGGGAAAGCATTCTTTGCCTGGCATTCCCATGCGTGGTCGACAGAACCTCAAAAAATGCTTTAAGAAATGATAATTTTTGTTGAAACCGTTATGGCCGATAATCAATTCGACCAACAGTTTGTTGAATACGTTGTTCGTGCAATCGTCAACCATCCGGATGACGTTCGTACAGAGCGTATTGTAGACGAACGTGGCGTGCTCATCACCCTCTTTATTAATCAAGAGGATATGGGTTACGTCATTGGCCGACAAGGTCAGACCGCTCGTGCTGTTCGCACACTCCTCAAGATCGTTGGAGCGAAGGAAAACGCTCGCGTAAACTTGAAGATCTATGAGCCAGAAGGATCACGCCGACCACCTCGTGCAGATCGTGAAGAACGAGCACCACGTGAGGATCGAGATACTTCTACTTCTAGTTTTAGTGCATCAAACGACGATGCGTCTGTAGACGATCTAGGAATCTAGATAAATAAGTGAAAACCAGCTAAGCTAAAGCAAAGCTGGTTTTTATTATGCCAAAACAAACAAAGCATCAATTCGACGTAATCACGATTTTTCCACAGATGATCGATTCTTATGCCAAGGAATCTATTCTTGGGCGTGCTCAAAAGAAGGGAACGATTACGATCAAGGCACATGACCTTCGGGAATATACGTCCGATAAACATCATAAGGTGGATGACACGCCGTACGGCGGGGGACCTGGGATGCTCATGAAAGTGGAACCAATTGAGAAGGCTTTGAAGAAAATCAAGAAACGAAGTGGAACGCGGGTGATTATGACGGCTGCTTCGGGAAAGATGTTTACGCAGAAAGATGCGCGACGTTTAGCGGAATATAAGCAGGTGATCTTTATTTGTGGGAGGTACGAGGGGATCGATGCTCGCGTTGAAGAGCATTTGATCGATGAGTCGCTCTCGATTGGGGAGTATGTGCTCACGGGGGGAGAACTCCCGGCGTTGACGATGATCGATGCCATTGCTCGGATGATTCCCGAGGTTCTTGGATCAAAAGAATCTTTGGATCAGGAGTCGCATGATGAAGAAGGAGTTCTCGAATATCCGCAATATACGAAACCAGAAGTTTATAAGAAATGGAGCGTGCCGGAAGTTTTGCTTTCTGGAGATCATAAAAAAATCGCTGAGTGGAGAAAAGAACAACAAACAAAAAAACCTCGGTCTGAATGATCGGGGTTTTTAAATAAAAAGACCCACAAGTAAATGGGGTCAGGGGATTGGGAGACCGAAGTTAGCAATGACGTTCAGTGCCCATCCAGCGTTTGTATCAAAGGAGTTGGTCAGCTGGGTAGCGATGCCAAACGAGGTCTCGTGATTGATTGTGAGGCCTGGGCCAATTCCCCAAAAGAGTTGGGTGGAATTGTCCAAGGTGTCTTGGGAGACAGAGGAAACGATATCGAATCCGCAGGAAGTCCAGAAGGGAATCTCGATCACCGGCGACAAGGTGAATCCCCAGTTTCCGTTTTCTGGAGCTGCTCCAAATGTCAGATTTGGAATGAGAACTACGCCAGACAGTGGAATCGAGAGACTTGGTCCGAAGTAGATGTATTGATTGAATGGTTGCCAATCGATTTCTTCGGGCACAGAGACGGCGATAACTGCGACAGCTCCCACGTTCATGGACCAAGGAAGATGTGTTTCTGCATCCACTTTTTTGTATTGAGCAGATGCTTGGCTCGAAATCGTCAACAGGGCAAGAATCAACAGAATTGTTTTCAAGATCGCCTCCTTTTGTTTGGCAATGCGTAGTTAAGCAAGATTTCCAGAGGGTGTCAAAACAAAAAATCCGCGTTTGCGGATTTTCTTATGCTTATTCAGCGGGTGTTTCTGTAACTTCTGCTACTGCTTCTGCCGGAGCTTCTTCTACAACTGGAGCTTCTGCTGCAGCTTTTGCAGCTTCTTTTTCAGCTTCTGCGGCGGCCTTTGCAGCTTCTTTTGCAGCTTCTTTTTCAGCAAGTTCAGCTTCTGCCTTTGCTTTTGCAGCCTCAGCAGCCTTTACTTTTGCTTCTTCGTCAGCCTTTACTTTGTCGCCGAGTTTTTTGGTTCGAGCGGCAGTTAAGTGCGTAACAGAGCGCTTTTCGCCTTCAACGATCTTGTATTCAACAAGAAGGTTCCAGACGCTGTCGCTTGGTTGTGCGCCGTTAGAAATCCAGTGTTTTACGCGGTCAGCCTTCACAACGAATTCCTTTGGAGTTGTTCGTGGGTTGTAGTGACCAAGGATTTCAACGTTGTTTGCCCATGGATCGCGATGCTTTGGCATCACAACAATGCGGTAAACAGGAGCTTTTTTCTTTCCA
>CALRGL010000052.1 GCA_943357275.1 Candidatus Uhrbacteria bacterium RIFOXYB12_FULL_58_10
TCAAAGATGACAGCAAGACGATCGAAGAATTACTAAAAGAAAAAATCTCCTCCCTAGGAGAAAACATGCAAATTCGTCGTTTTTCACGCCTTTCTATGTAAATAAGAAACACTCGAGGTAAACTCGGGTGTTTTTATTTGTTCTGTGTATGAATGGAGATCTTTTCTCGTCCCTTTTCCTGAATGTTTGTGATAGAATAGTCTCAAATAATCATTTCATCCACCAATTATGATTCGTATTGCCATTAATGGGTTTGGTCGCATTGGTCGACATGCCTTTAAAGTTGCTTCCAAGAAGAAAAACATGGAGATTGTTGCTGTTAATGATTTAACAGACACAAAAACATTGGCACATTTACTTAAGTACGACACGGCTTATCCAGAATTTGAGCCCGTTGTTTCGTATGATGAAAAGAATATCATCGTTGGTCGTAAAAAAGTTGCTGTGTTTGCGGAAAAAGACCCAAGCGTTCTGCCTTGGAAGAAACTTGGAATAGATGTGGTGATTGAATCGACCGGTCGTTTTACAGAAGCGGAGGCTGCTATGGCTCATATTAAGGCAGGAGCAAAGAAAGTGATTATTTCTGCTCCAGGCAAAGGGGAATTGAAAACGTTTGTCCGTGGAGTGAATGACATGGAATATGCTGGAGAGCACATTATCGACAATGCTTCCTGTACAACTAATTGTGCTGCACCAATGATGCTTGTGCTTGAAAAAGAATTTGGAATCGAAAAAGCCATGCTGACAACGGTCCACTCGTATACAGCTTCTCAAATGTTACAAGATGGTCCTTCAAAAGATTTACGCGAAGCACGCGCGGCTGCACAAAACATGGTTCCAACAAAAACCGGTGCTGCAATTGCAGTGACACGAACCATTCCAGAGCTCAGTGGAAAATTTGACGGTCTTTCGATTCGTGTCCCAACCATTACGGTTTCCCTTACAGATCTGACGGTTCTTCTTAAGAAGTCAGTCACACCAGAGCAAATCAACAAAGCTTACATCAAAGCTTCAAAAACGTATTTGAAAGACTTGCTTGCTGTTTCTTCGGTTCCGCTTGTTTCTAGCGATTATATTGGAAACAAATTTTCCGCAACCGTCGATATGGAACTTACACGTGTGGTCGATGGGAACTTAGTTAAAGTGGTTGGGTGGTATGACAACGAATGGGGCTATGCAAACCGACTGATCGAGATGGTTGAAGTTGTGACAAAGGCTCCTTCAAAACGCAAATAGGGCGTTATGCCGTGGTTCTTCTTTGAAATCGTGATTTACGGGTACTTGATCTTGGTTGGAGTGCTCATGATGGAATGGGTGCATCTGCGCAAGATCAAACACAAACAAAAGCCGATCTTACACGCGGCTGTGTTTGTTTTGTCTCTTGGGTGGTTTGTCATTTTTTACGGAAGTTTCATTGAACCACGTTTTTTAGCTGTTGTTGATCAGGAAATTTCTATTGGAACCTCAGGGAGACAACTTCATGCTGTTCTTATTTCAGATATTCACGTCGGTCCTTATAAAAAAGCGGGATGGGTACAACACCTTGTTGAAAATACTAATAAGCAAGATCCAGACTATGTATTTCTGGATGGAGATTTCATCGCAACACATGTCAAAGAACTTGATTACTTAGCACCGCTTGCGGAACTAGAAGCAAACAAGGGAGTCTTTGCTGTGCTGGGAAATCATGATTTTAGTTATGGAGCTTCTGAGCATGTAACAAAACGTCTGCAAGAGTTGGGGATACACGTTCTTCATAACGACAGTGTCTTGCTTGAAGAAGAGGGAATCATCCTTGCAGGCATGTCTGACTACTGGCACGACGGAAACTTAGAAGAGACACTTCGGTTCGTCCCTGAACAGGAGCGACCTGTTCTGCTTCTTGCACACAACCCAGATATTGTTGCTGATCCAACGATTGGACGAGTCGACTTGGTCTTATCAGGACATACGCACGGGGGGCAAATCCGATTGCCATGGATTGGTCCGCTTATGCCTGTTCCTACAAAGATCGATAAACGTTATACAAAAGGCCTTTATTCCATTGGAGACACACAGTTATTTGTCACCTCTGGAGTAGCAGAGACGGGCCCACGCGCTCGACTGCTCACACCGCCAGAACTTGTGAATCTCACCATCCGTTATTGATCTCACTTATATGAAACTTCGAACGTTTCCGACAAACACAAATATTGAGGGCAAGCGTATTTTAATTCGCATTGATGCGAATGTTCCTATTGTGAAAGGCAAAGTGGTTGATGGTCCGCATGGTCGTATTGCACGATCAGCTCTGGATATTAACTATCTCGCTCATCGAGGAGCAAAGGTGATTGTGATTGCGCATCTTGGTCGACCAAACGGTCGTCGTGTTCCCGCGTATTCCCTCAAACCAGTGGCGAAACGTCTTTCCAGTTTGCTTGGAACAACCGTGAAGCTTTCAAAAGATATTGTTGGGGCACCTGTACTTAAGGCCGTTCAGAATATGAAGAATGGCGATATTTTACTTCTTGAAAATATTCGATTTGAAAAACGCGAAGAAACAAATGATGCTTCGTTTGCAAAAGCGTTAGCCGAACTCGGAGATCTTTATATCAATGATGCATTTGGTGTCTGTCATCGTGCGCATGCAAGTACGTACGCTCTTTCTGAGTATCTTCCTTCCTACGCGGGGCCGCTGCTTTCTAATGAGGTTTCTGTTTTGAGTAAGTTGGAAACACAGACAAAACATCCATTCGTCTTGGTGATGGGGGGAGTAAAAATTGAAACGAAGTTGCCTGTGATTCAACGTTTTGCAACGGACGCAGATCATATTCTGTTAGGTGGTGCTCTTGCGACAACCATTCTTGCCGCACAAGGGTATGAAGTTGGAAAGTCCGTGCATGACGACAATGCAAAAGCTGTTTTAGCTCAACTTCCAAAATCAGTTTTGGAAAAAATTCAGCTCCCACTCGATGTTGTTGTTGCGTCTTCGCTTCGAGCTGATGCTCGTGTAAGTGTGAAAATGGTTGAAGAGATTGGACCAAAGGATTTGGTTTTGGATTTAGGTCCAAAAACAATTGAACAGTTTACAAAGACGATTCGATCAGCCAAGACCATCGTTTGGAATGGACCTCTTGGGTATTGTGAAATGGATGCGTATCGTGTTGGAACAAAAGAAGTTGCTCAAGCGATTGCTCAGAGAACAGGTCCGGCTATTACAATCGTTGGTGGAGGAGATACGATGCCCATTTTGGAACAGTTGAATGTTGCGGATCAATTCACGTTGCTCTCAACAGGCGGAGGTGCCATGCTTGAATATTTAGCCAATAAAACATTGCCTTGTATAGAAATTCTTTCCTAATCTATGTCCTCAAAAAAAATCGAACACATTCACGCTCACGAAATGCTGGACTCACGTGGTAATCCAACGGTTCATGTTTCGGTCATGTTAAAAAATGGTGTGATTGGTTCTGCGAGTGTTCCAAGCGGAGCTTCAACAGGGATCCACGAGGCATTGGAATTGCGTGATCACGATGAGAAACGTTATGGCGGGAAAGGGGTTTTGAAAGCAGTGGACAATGTGAACACAAAGATTTTCAAAGCGCTTGTTGGTATGGACGTGACTAAGCAACGGCAGATTGATGCAATCATGATCGACCTTGATCGAACGGTAAACAAGAGTCGACTTGGAGCGAATGCTATTTTAGGTGTTTCGCTTGCTTGTGCACACGCAGGAGCTATTGCAAGCAAATTACCGCTTTATGCGTACTTGCGTAAAACCTACGAGCTTCCACAAAAAACCTATCGTCTTCCAGTGCCAACGATGAACATCTTAAACGGTGGTGCTCATGCTGGATGGGCTGTTGATTTTCAAGAGTTCATGATTGTTCCGGTTCAGAAAAAGTTTCGAGATCGTTATCGCTGTGGGTCTGAAATTTTTCATGTGCTTGGAAAACTCCTTGAGACAGCGGGTCATTCAACCTTGAAAGGTGATGAAGGTGGATATGCGGTTGCGTTTAAGAAAAACGAAGAAGCATTGAAAATGCTCATGTTGGCAATCAAAAAGGCTGGATATAAACCTGGGAAAGATGTGTTTCTTGCGATTGATCCGGCTGTTTCAGAATTTTATGATGAAGCAACGCAAACCTATTTGTTAAAAACAGATGGAAAGACATTGACACGTGAGCAAATGATTGAGATGTGGGAAACCTTTGCAAAGACGTACCCGATTTTATCGATCGAAGATGGACTTGAACAGGATGATTGGGATGGTTGGGTAGAACTCACCAAGCGCCTTGGAAAGAAGTTAACGTTGATCGGAGATGACTTTTTTGTCACCAATCCTCAGCGTTTACAAAAAGGAATTGAGATGAAAGCCGCAAACGGTATTTTGATTAAGCTCAATCAAATCGGAACACTCTCTGAGACCATCGATGCCATTTTGCTTGCACAACAAAACAAATACAAAGTTTCGGTTTCGCATCGATCAGGAGAAACGTGTGATACAACCATTGCTGACCTTGCTGTTGCGGTGAATGCAGACTTTATTAAATCTGGTTCGCTTTCACGTTCAGAGCGTCTTGTGAAATATAATCGGTTACTTGAAATTGAAGAAGAACTTGCTTAACAACTTGTATGGCTGACGAAGTAAAACATCCTACTGTCTTAATTGTGATCGACGGATTTGGTGTCGCACCTCCTGGAGAAGGGAATGCGGTGATGTTGGCCAAGAAGCCGAATTTTGATCGTTATATTCGCATGTTTCCAACGATGACCTTACGAGCCTCTGGGGAAGAGGTTGGTTTGTCCTGGGGAGAGATGGGAAACTCTGAAGTGGGACACTTGGCTATTGGTGCGGGACGTGTGTATTACCAAATGTTCTCAAGGATTAATACAGCCATTGCAAACGGATCGTTCCAAACAAACGAAGCGTTTTTGAATGCAATTGCACACGCCAAAAAAAATAAAAGCAGGTTGCATCTGGTTGGTATTATGAGTCCTGGGAAAATCCATGGCATGGATGAGCATTGTTTTGAATTGCTCAAACTTGCCAAAGAGCAAGGGTTGAACGATGTGTTTGTGCACGCCATCTTGGATGGTCGTGATACGGTGCTCAATTCAGCCCTTGACTTTATTGGAAAACTTCAAACAGTGATGACTGAACTTGGTGTGGGGCAGATCGCGACCATGGCTGGACGTTATTTCTCCATGGATCGTGACAATCGTTGGGATCGAATTGAAAAGGGATATAACGCCATGGTTCTTGCTAAGGGTCCTACAGCCGAGGATCCTATTAAAGCACTGCAAGAATCTTACAAAAAAGAAGTATTCGATGAGCAATTTGTTCCAACAGTCATGGCAAAAAACGGAAAACCGATTGCTTCTATTGCGGAAAAGGATGCCATTATTTTTTATAATTTTCGTCCAGATCGGATGCGTGAACTTGTTCAGGCTTTTGCTCTTCCAACGTTTTCTGCGTTTGAGCGAACCCTTCCGGCAGATTTGTGTCTTGTGACGATGGCGGAATTTGAAAAGGGACTTCCTGTTCAAATTGCCTATCCGCCAACTGTTGTGGAAAATTGTCTTGCAGAAGTTTTGTCAAAGAAAGGGATGAAACAATTGCATATTGCAGAAACAGAAAAATATGCGCACGTCACTTTTTTTATGAATGGAACACGCGAGGAAGCCTTTGCCGGAGAAGATCGTGTGATTATTCCTTCGCCAAAAGTAGCTTCGTATGACGAAAAACCAGAGATGAGTGCACGACTGATTACGGATCGTGTTGTGAAGGAGCTTCAGACAAATGCGTATGATTTTTATATATTGAATTTTGCGAATCCAGACATGGTTGGTCACACAGGAAACTTGGAAGCAACAGTGAAAGCCGTCCAAGTCGTTGATGAATGTTTAGGAAAGATTGTTGACGAAGTCCTTGCGCGTGACGGCCATGTCTTTATTACAGCAGATCACGGAAACGCCGAAGAAAAGAAAAACTTGCGTACAGGAGCACTCTTAAAAGAACATGCGACCAATCCTGTTCCATTTGTTCTTATTGGAAAAGAAATGGAAGGTCAGCCTTCCATTGCTGGTGAAGTTCCAGACGGAGATTTATCACTAATGCCTCCTATTGGCATGCTTGCTGACGTCGCACCAACAATTTTGTCCGTGATAGGAATTGAGAAACCAGAAGAAATGGAAGGGGAGGCACTTCTTTAGTTATGGAACGACAGGTTGAATATGTGTTGCGGTTGTTGAAAAAACGTTGGCCTAGTCCTGGGGCGATGGAACTTGGGACACCTTATCGGACGTTGGTTGGAGTAGTGTTGTCAGCGCGGACACGAGACGAACAAGTTCTAAAATTGTTACCTGAATTATTCATGGCGTTTCCGGATATTCAGCGTTTGGCTGTTGCGGATGTTAGCGCCATCGAACGTCGGATCAACACGATTGGAATGTTTCGACAGAAAGCGAAGAATTTAAAAAAGATGGCATTGCGTGTTGTCGAGCAGTTTGAAGGAGAGATTCCTTCGACGATGGATGAACTTGTGACTCTTGCTGGAGTTGGGCGTAAAACAGCGAGTGTCGTTCTGGTTGCCTCCTTTCATACGCCAGCAATTGCGGTTGATACACATGTGCATCGTGTCACAAATCGGTTGGGTTGGGTGAAGACAACAACACCAGAAAAAACAGAAATCGCTTTGTTGAAGATCGTCCAGGATAAATGGAAAGCGACAGTGAATCGAGTTTTTGTAAAACACGGTCGATATCTTTGTATCGCTCAACCTCGTTGTTGGGCTTGTCCGTTGAAAGATGTTTGTGCCTATAACTCAAAACAACTTCGTGCACCAACGAACGCTGAAGAGATCCTCGATGACATAAACAAACGTGAACGTCTACTTGAAACATTGAGAGAACTTGTTTGATAACAACCATGACCAAACAACGATTTGTATGAAAGCTGTGATTCTCGCTGGTGGAGTTGGAACGCGATTGTGGCCCATGTCTCGATCGTCTCGCCCAAAACAATTTTACGACGTGGTTGGAGAAGAGCCGCTTATTCAAGATACGTATCGGAGATTACTTCGCTTGTTTGATGCTGAACAAATTTATTTTTCGATCTCGCCAGCGTTTGATCATTTTATTCATACATTGTTTCCAGAGGTGCCAGCTCATCGTATTTTTATCGAGCCTGAAAAACGAGACACAGGTCCAGCGATGGGATACGTGGCGGCCTTGCTTGAACTGGAAGATCCTGATGAACCAATTGTTTTTATTCCGTCGGATCATTACATTCAAGACGAAGAAGTCTTTTTGAAAAGTCTTGAGATTGGAGATCAACTGATACGCCAAACGGGTAAGCTTTTGGATATTGCGATTACGCCAACATTTCCTTCAACTGTTTTAGGATATACAAAAATTGGCGCGAATGTTGAAACGATCGATGGAATCGCTGTGTATCAATTTGCCGGTCATACAGAAAAACCAGTTTATGAAATTGCAAAGGCTTATCTAGAGGATGGCTCCTATTTGTGGCATGCGAACTATTATATGTGGACTCCACGAAAGTTCATGGAGGCGTTTGATCAGTATGTTCCGCAGATGGGAAGTTGTTTAAGAGAAATTCAACGCAGTCAGGGTGAAGACGTTGTGAACTGGTACCGACAACTGCCAAAAATTTCGTTTGATTATGCCGTGACAGAAAAGATGCATGCAGAGGATGTTCTGATTATTAAAGGAGATTTTGGGTGGAGTGATATCGGGGCGTGGGATACGCTGCATGAGAGGTTAAGTGAAACGCTGACCCCTCCCAACC
>CALRGL010000053.1 GCA_943357275.1 Candidatus Uhrbacteria bacterium RIFOXYB12_FULL_58_10
GCACCTGAACCAACTCCAGAACCAGAACCTGTTGTAGAAATCGACACAGACAAAGATGGATTAACCGATACAGCAGAAGTGACCATCGGAACGGATCCAAACAAGTCAGATACAGATGGCGACGGACTCTTTGATCGAGAAGAAGTCGAAGTCTACAAGACAAATCCACTGAGTACAGATACCGACGGAGATACGTATTTAGACGGAGCAGAAGTGAAGGCTGGATACAATCCAAACGGTTCGGGGTCACTTCGACAACTTCCACAATAATCATGACGGAGGAATTAAAACCAACTGAATCAACAACGCAAAACGCGCCAGCTATTCACGCACAGTTTTTTGTGATGCCTGACGCGTATCGTCATGGAAAGGAAGCGGTGATGGTGGAACCAAAACAAGAGGTGAAGAAACTGGTTGTTCAACCACCTCCGCCACCTGTGCCTGTTGCGCAACCTGTTGCAGGTAAACCTGCGTTTGCACAGCCAAAACCCGGGATGTCAAAAACAACAAAAGCACTCCTGACCGCTGGGGTGATTGTTCTTATTGCTCTTGGAATCGGTGGGTATTTAGTTGTACGAAGTATCCAAAAACAAGCAGAGGTCAAACCGATTGTGACCCCTGTTGTTACACCAAAACCACCTATCGTTGTTCCGACGCCTCCAGTTGCGGAGCCAACACCGCCTGTTCCGGAAGTTGTTAGTGTTGTTCCTGGACGTGATCGAGATTCCGATGGGTTGAGTGACACAGAAGAGCAACTTGTTTACGGAACCAATCCAAACTTGCCAGATACAGACGCGGATGGATTCTTGGATGGAAATGAAGTGTTCCATCGCTATAATCCAAGTGGAACAGCTCCTGGTACGCTTGTTGAATCTGGTCGTGCAAAAGTGCTTAGTCAAGATGGTATTCAACTGGTTTATCCAAGTCTTTGGACGGTTGGTCAACGCACCAATGAAGGAGAGCCTGAGTTTTTGCAAGGACTTTCGTTTGTGAGCACCACTGGCGAGCAGATCCGTGTAGCCATTTCTACCTTTGGACTCAAACCAGAAGATTTACTTGCTGCTTGGAGAACAACCCTTAAAGAAGGAGCGATTCAATCCAAATCAAAAGCTGGTTATGCCTTGTTTGTGTCTCAGGACAATCTTCAAGCCTTCATAATTCTTTCGGACCGTGCTGTACGAGTTGTTTACGAACCCGGAACAAAAACAACCGTTGAATATCTTCAAACATTTCAAATGATGATCAACAGCGTTGAGCTTGTTCAAACACCGTTATGATCCAAGCAGAATTGAATCAACAACGTTTACGAGGAGGCCAAAGACTTCCTCGTGTTGTCTTAAATCGTGTGTTAAGAGTTGTTTCCAAAGAGCTTGGTGTCAGAGGTTCTGTTTTTGTCTCAATCGCTTTTGTGGATAAAAAAACCATGAAATCACTGAATAAGACGTATCGTGGAAAAGACACTGTAACGGATGTTCTCTCGTTTACCTTGAATAGTCCACAGATGTTAGGAGAACTTATTTTGTCGTATGATCAAGCCAAACTTCAGGCAGGGGAGCAAAAGCACTCTGTGCGTGATGAACTCTCGTTTTTGATTGTGCACGGCCTGCTTCATCTTCATGGATACGATCATGAAAAGCCTGCGGACGCACATCTTATGTTTCCTCTTCAAGAACGCATACTCCGCAAACTTCACATCAATCCAGCTTTATGATGAGCGTCAAACAACTTGGATCTAGTTTGAAACATGCACTTCACGGGGTTTTTGTGGTTTTGGAACAAGAACAAAGTTTTCGTATTCAAGTGTTGCTTTCTTTTATCGCCATTACGCTTGCCTGGATTTATCCGTTGAGTGGGTTTGAACGAACCGTTGTTTTACTCCTTGTTGGATCGGTATTGACGTTGGAAATGATCAATAGTGTTTTTGAACGGATTGTGGATACCTTTAAACCACGCATCCATCCTGTTGTGAAAGATATCAAGGATATCATGGCTGGAACGGTTTTTGTGGCTTCCTTTATTGCTCTGTGTGTAGGAATCTTGATTTTTGGTCCACATCTGTTTTGGTCTTTTATCAAAATTTCGTTATACTAGAGCTGTACGATTATGTCTGAAGAAATCTTTACTGGGCTAGACATCGGTTCCTATGCTGTGCGTGTTGCCGTAGGAAAACTGGTGCCTTCAAACGAAGGTCGCGAACAAATGCATATTATTGGTGCTGTTGAAGTACCATCTGCTGGTGTTAATAAAGGGACGGTTACGAACCTTGAAGACGCTGTTTCTTCGATTTCACGTGCCCTTGAACAAGCAGAACGTATTACGGGTTTGCCAATTAACAATGCTTGGGCAGGAATTAGTGGAGGCCACATTCTCTCGCAAGAATCTCGTGGTGTGATTGGGGTTGGACGCAGTGACGGAGAAATCCGTGATGAGGACGTTGAGCGTGCTATTGAAGCCGCTCGCACGGTAGCAACACCAACAAACTATGAAATTATTCACGTGATTCCAAAAAGTTTCACGGTTGATGGTCAACGAGGCATTAAAGATCCGGTTGGCATGAACGGGATCCGTTTGGAAGTGGATGCCCTTATTATTCAAGGGCTTGGGTCGCAAATCAAAAACTTGACCAAGGCTATTTATCGCACGGGGCTTGATATTGAAGATCTTGTTTACTCTATTTTGGCAACGGCCGAGGCGGTTATCACAGATCGACAGAAAGAATTGGGAGTTTGTGTGGTGAACATCGGTGCGTCCACAACCAGCATGGTCGTGTTTGAAGAAGGGGACGTGATGCATACCGCGGTTTTGCCATTTGGTTCAGATAATGTGACAAAGGATCTGGTGTTTGGACTGCGAACCTCTATCGAGGTTGCCGAACAGGTCAAACTCCATTACGCAACGTGTCATCCAGATGAAATTCAGAAAAAAGATGAAATCAACCTTGCAGAACTAGGTGCTCCTGAAGATGAACTCGTCGGAAGAAAGTTTGTTGCAGAGATTACCGAGGCTCGTGTCCAAGAAATCTTTGAACATGTAGACAAAGAACTCAAAAAGATCGATCGTTCAGGGATGCTTCCTGCTGGAGTGATTCTCACAGGTGGTGGATCCAAATTGGTTGGACTACTCGACGTCGCAAAAAGTGTTCTTCGATTGCCTGTCTCCATTGGAAGTGCTATCGGGATCACCTCGGTGATTGATCGCACGGGCGATCCTTCTATGACCACAGCCATTGGGCTTGCTCTTTGGGGATATCATATTCGAGGATCTGGAAAAAAAGGAGGTATTGGGAACTTGATCGGTAAGTTTGGAAACGTAGATAAACTTACATCTGGACTCAAAAATTTGTTTAAATCGTTGAAACCATAGACCTTTCCAACAAAACGAAGATGTACACACCTTCGTTTTTTGTTTTTCTTGACAGGGGTTCAATCAATGTTAAAGTGTGATTGATTTTTGTCCTCAATAAAGCAGATTTTGAACACCAATCTTGTTCAAACAGTCCGGATCGACTATCATTTTGAACACAAATTGTATGGCGCAAGTAAAACCAGATATCGAAACGTTTGCAAAGATCAAAGTTGTTGGAATTGGTGGTGGCGGTGGAGCCTCCTTAAATCGCATGATCAGTGACAACATTAAAGGTGTTGAATTTATTGCGATTAACACAGATGTTCAGGCCTTGAATCAAAATCTTTCTCCACAAAAAATTCCGATCGGAACTACACTGACCCGCGGACTTGGTGCGGGAATGAATCCAGAGATTGGTTCACGTGCGGCAGAAGAAAGCCAAACAGAAATTCGCGAAATGCTTGAAGGAGCAGACATGGTTTTTTTAACCTGTGGTCTTGGTGGTGGAACCGGAACAGGAGCTATCTCAGAAGTCGCAAAACTCGCAAAGGAAATTGGCGCGCTTACGGTTGCGGTTGTCACCAAACCGTTTACGTTTGAAGGTGCACAACGTCGACGCATTGCAGAAGAAGGATTTGATCGTTTGCTCAAACATGTGGACGCAATCATTACCATTCCAAACGATCGTGTGCTTCAAATTATCGACAAAAAGACATCGCTCATGGATGCGTTTTCTGTTGTAGATGATGTTCTTCGACAAGGTGTTCAGGGAATCGCAGAACTCATTACCATTCCTGGGCTTATCAACGTAGACTATGCCGACGTCAAAGCAATCATGGAATCTTCCGGATCCGCGCTGATGGGAATCGGACGAGCAAGTGGAGAAAACCGTGCAATTGAGGCAGCGAAACAAGCCATTGCAAGTCCACTTCTTGAGCTTTCTATCGACGGAGCAAAAGGCATCTTGTTTACCATCTCAGGTGGATCTGACCTTGGAATGCACGAAGTCGCAGAAGCGGCCAAGATCATTACTAGTTCAGCAGACGAAGATGCAAAAGTTATTTTTGGTGCAAACGTCGAGCAAGACCCACGGGACGAAGTACGTATTACGGTTGTTGCAACAGGATTTGATTCACGCGAACGTCGTACAACAACCCCAGGTTCTGTGGAAGTACAAGCGCAGGGGACGTGGTCTCCGGGTTCAGTTCTCAAAGTTCGTGAACGAGAAGAACAACGACCGACCACGAACTTTCAACCATCGTCTCAACCTCGACCAGAACCTGTCTATTCCGCCCCTGTTTCTCAACCAACGCAACAGGCTCGTCCCGAACCGATCTATACGGCTCCAGCACCTGTTCAACAGCGTCAGGAGCCTGTTTATGCACCAATGCCTGTTCAACCTCGTCCTGAACCCGTGTATACAGCTCCAGCACCACAGGCACCACAACAAGAGCAACAGCAGCAGCAGCCGATGCAACAGTACAAACCACCAATGAAACAATCTGTGAGTGCGCAAAAAGCAGAAGAAGATGAAATCGAAATACCTGCGTTTATTCGTAAAAAAATGATGTAAAGACAAATCACCCTGAGTTTGCCTGCCTGCCGGTGGGCAAGGTCGAAGGGTGGTTTTTGTTTTAAGAATTCAATGATACGATAGTCTTGTATGGATAAATTGAATAAAAAATTGTTTGTTTCGCTAAAAATCTTTTTGTTTATTTTGTTAGGTCTGACTCTTGCGGGAATGAATGTGTGTTCTACCAAGTTCGGAAATTGGATGTTATTGAAATCCTATTGCTCTGATTCACCGTCTGTCGTCATGGTTGAAGAATCACTTAAAACAGAACCTCCACAGATTCAACAACAACTGCATCCGCTTATTGAGGTTGATCAACCGTTACCAAACAGTACGGTTATTTCACCACTAACGGTGACAGGCAGAGCTCGCGGGTATTGGTATTTTGAAGCGTCTTTCCCCGTTGTATTAAAAGATTCGACCAATGCTGTTATTGCACAAGGTATTGCGCAGGCACAGGGGAATTGGATGACAGAAGATTTTGTTCCGTTTGTTGTGACACTTACGTTTACACAACCCCCAAGTGGATCAACAGGAACACTGATCTTGAACAAAGACAATCCATCAGGAGAACCACAAAACGATGATTCTTATTCCGTTCCAGTCATTTTTGGTCCCTAAGTATGTTTGATCGCGTGAAACAATGGATGCGTCTTCGTGCACTTACAACCTGGCTTGATCGACACGAACGTTATTTGATTCCTCTTGCACTCATTGTGGGAGTGATCCTTGATTTTGTAACGTTTCGATCCATTCAAATTCATTGGTCATTCTTGATTTTAGCGATGTATCTTGTGATTGCTGGCACATCGATTGTGCTTGTGAATGCAACGAACTTAAAAAGCCATTTTCTTCTTTGGGTGCAAGCATTTGCTCCTTTTGTCTTGCAGTTTGTGTTTGGTGCGCTTTTGAGTGCTTCTCTTGTTTTTTATTGGTTTAGCGGAGCCCTTTCCGCAAGCTGGCCCATCATGATTGTCGTGGCCGTCCTGATGACCTCAAACGAGGTACTTCGTCAATATTATCTTCGTCCTCTTGCTCAAATAAGTGTGTTCTTTTTTGCTGTCTTCTCTGTTTCAACACTGTTTTTTCCCTATCTTTTTCATACGATCGACGCTTGGGTTTTTTTGGTCAGTGGTTTACTTAGCTTCATTGTGACCCTCTTTTTTACGTTAGCGCTTTCACATTGGAATCCTGTTGTTGCGAAGGATCGATCACAGATCACCATTTCGATGTTCGTGATTGCTTTGTTTATGAACGGGCTTTATCTGTTTAATATCATCCCTCCTATTCCACTTTCGCTTCGAGAGGCCGGTGTGTTTCATGATGTGAAGCGTGCGGGGAGTGGATATCTGATTTTGGACGAACAGAAAACTTGGATGGAGCAATTGTTCCCGGTTCAAACAATTCATCTTGGTCCAAATGAGAAAACCTTTGTTTTTACGTCTGTGTTTGCCCCAACAAATCTTTCCACAAAAATCGTTCACCATTGGCAATTTTACGATGCGGACTCACGAAGTTGGGTGGAGAAAAGCAAATTGTCTTTCTCTCTTTCAGGTGGACGAAACGAAGGATATCGAGGGTATTCTTATAAGTCAGGACTTCAAGCAGGGAAGTGGCGTGTAAGCGTTGAGACGCCTCGAGGACAAGTTTTGGCTAGGATTCGCTTTAATGCCGTACTGGTGAATGAGCCTGCCCCTCTTATTCAAATCACTCGATAATTGTTATACTTTATCCATATGTCAGAGAAAAAACCTTCTGTAGCAAAAGACGTGTTCGCCTATTTGCTTACGTTTGTGATGTTGTACATTGGAGTTGTGAGTTTCATTACGCTTCTATGGCAAATTGTGAACGTGCAGTTTCCAGATCCAGCACAGTTCTATTACCAGGGTTCATACGATGCGATGCGAAATGCAATTGCTTCCCTTATCGTTGTTTGGCCAGTGTTTTTAATCATGAGTCGTTTTATCGATAAAGACATTGCAAAACATCACGAGAAAGCCGAGATCTGGGTACGACGATGGTTAACCTATCTCACAATCTTCGTGGCAGCTATTACGATGATTATTGATCTCATCACTCTTCTCAACTCGTTTCTAAGTGGGGAGTTAACCCTTCCGTTTGGACTCAAAGTGCTTGTGATTTTAGTTGTCTCTGCTGCGGTTTTT
>CALRGL010000054.1 GCA_943357275.1 Candidatus Uhrbacteria bacterium RIFOXYB12_FULL_58_10
TTCTTATCAAACGATTTGTAGAGAAAATCCATGTAATTTTGAAAAAAAATGCAGATGGATTAATGGCGTACGATGTGTGATAGATCAAGGAGAAGATACGGCAGAGATTTATAATGAAACACACAGGCCGCCTGGAGCTACACAAAAGTAGATTAAATTGGGTGGTGAGGATCACTTGCCAATCTCCCATTCAAATGATAGAGTGCTGGGCGCTTTGAAGTATTCAAACCCTGCACTCTTTTTATGTCTCAAGATTTTATAACCGTTAGAGGTGCTCGTGTTCATAACTTGAAAAACATTGATGTTAAGATCCCAAAGAACCAGCTTGTGGTGATTACTGGGCTCTCTGGATCAGGAAAATCTTCGCTTGCCTTTGATACCATTTACGCCGAAGGACAACGACGCTACATGGAGTCGTTGTCGAGTTATGCTCGTCAATTTCTTGAGCTTCAGGATAAGCCAGACGTTGATGAGATCCTCGGTCTTTCTCCAACCATTGCGATTGATCAAAAATCTTCGTCACACAACCCACGTTCAACCGTTGGTACTGTGACGGAGATTTATGATTTTTTACGCGTTTTGTTTGCACGCGCTGGTCGCCCTCATTGTCCTGAGTGTCATCGTCCCGTGAGTGAACAAAAACTTTCTGACATTGTTGTCTACATCGAATCCATGCTCGCAAAAGGCGATCAGGTTTTGTTGTTGGCACCCGTTGTTTCGCAACTCAAAGGACTTCATCGACATGTGCTTCAAGCCGCACAAATGGCAGGATTCACGCGTGTACGATTTGATGGGCTTGTAATGGATTTGAGTGAAGCAACGAATCTTCGTGTTGATAAAAAGAAAAATCACGACGTGGATGTTGTGATCTACTCGTTTGACCCAGCACAGCAATACACAAAATTGCACATTGAACAGCTTGCAAAGAAAGCCCTTGATTATGGAAATGGATTTATCACGCTTGTAAACGATGAGACAGGGGACGAACGTTCGCTTTCACAAAGTTTTATGTGTGGTGTTTGTGGTCTCACGCTTCCAAAACCAGAACCACGTCTGTTCTCTTTCAACTCACCATTTGGTGCCTGCCCAGAATGTACAGGGCTTGGAGAAAAGTTGGTTTTGGAACCTGATCTTGTGATTCCAAACAAGCGTCTTACGTTTGAAGAGGGGGCTGTGCGTCCATGGACCAAAATCGCAGGAAATCAAACAAGCTATGTTCGCATGCTTGAAAAAGTGGCAAAGAAACATCATGTTTCATTGAGTACACCTGTAGAAAAAATGACAAAGAGCAAGCTTGATATTTTGCTTTATGGAACCGGTGACGAAGAATATCTTTTCGATGGGGCAACGGTTACGTTCCCAGGAATCTTGGCCCAACTTGAACAAAAATATAAAGACACAGACTCGGACTACGTTCGGAGTGAACTTGAAACGTACATGCGTCGCATGCTTTGTCCTTCGTGTGAAGGAAAGCGCTTGAAAAAAGAAGTGTTGGCTGTGACGATTTTTGAAAAGTCGATTGCCGACGTGGTGAACATGCCGATTGAAGACGTGTTTGGATTCTTTGACTCCTTAATTGGAAAAGAAGTGAAGCCAGCTAAGGGAGTGAAAGTTTCAAAGGTTTCGAAAGCTTCGTCAGAACCTCTTACTTCAGGATTGACTAGCGATGAACGACTTGTCGTTGAACGTGTTGCTAAAGAAGTTCGTATTCGTCTTGGACAGTTGTCTGAAGTGGGACTTGGCTATCTCACACTCGATCGCTCTGCCATGACCTTGTCTGGCGGAGAGTCTCAACGTGTTCGACTTGCAACACAACTTGGAACACAACTCTCTGGCGTGATCTACATTCTCGACGAGCCTTCCATTGGTTTGCATCCTCGTGACAATGATCGCTTGATCGAGACGATAAAAAAATTACGTGACCTTGGAAACTCCGTTATCGTTGTTGAACACGATGAAGCCATGATTGAGGCTGCTGATTATGTGTTTGATGTCGGGCCTGGAGCAGGGGAATATGGGGGAGAAATTGTAGCGGAAGGAACAGCGGCACAAATCAAAAAGAATAAAGATTCGCTCACCGGTCAATACATGACCGGAAAGAAAACCATTCCTGTTCCAAAGAAAATTCGTAAAGGAAATGGAAAGTTTATCAAAATCCAAGGCGCAAACGCCTTCAACTTGAAAAACGTGGACGTCGATATTCCACTTGGAGAACTCGTGTGTATCACTGGTGTTTCAGGATCTGGAAAATCGACGTTGATCTTGGACATCTTGGGCAAAGAACTTTCTCGAAGTTTCTATCGAGCAAAAGTTTATCCAGGTGAACACAAAGCGATTAAAGGAACAGAGAATATTGATAAAGTGGTTGCGGTTGACCAGTCACCGATTGGTCGCACGCCACGTTCGAACCCAGCAACCTATACAGGTGTGTTCACGGCTGTACGTGATTTATTCACGGAAGTGCCAGAAGCCAAGATGCGAAACTTTGATGCAGGGAAATTTAGTTTCAACGTCAAAGGTGGGGGACGCTGTGAGCCGTGTTCTGGAGAAGGAATGCGTCGCATTGAAATGCAGTTCTTGCCGGACGTGTACGTCGAGTGTCCTGAGTGTCACGGCACGCGATACAACCCTGAGGTTCTCGAAATTCATTACAAACAAAAAACGATTTCTGATGTACTTGAGATGACGGTTGAAGAAGGTCGACGATTCTTTGCGGATCAGTCGAGTATCTTCGACAAGTTGAATATCTTGCATGAAGTGGGGCTTGGCTATATCAAGCTTGGTCAACCAGCGACTACGTTGTCTGGAGGAGAAGCTCAACGTGTGAAACTGGCAACCGAGTTATCTCGTCGTGCCACCGGTCGCACGCTTTACATCTTGGACGAGCCAACAACCGGTTTACACTTTGATGACATCAAGCGACTTCTGGGTGTTTTGCACCTACTTGTTGATAAAGGAAACACGGTTGTGATCATTGAACACAATTTGGATGTGATTAAAGGAGCAGATTGGATCATTGATATGGGTCCAGAAGGGGGAATTAAGGGAGGAAAAGTGGTTGCTACAGGAACTCCTAAGGATATTGCCAAAGTAAAAGAAAGTTTGACTGGGCAGTATTTGAAGGCTCTCTTACCAAAAGCATAAACCAAGAAAATCGGGGGAAAAACCCCGATTTTTGCTTGTTTTTCAGCCATTTTGTCTATACAACCGTTGACAAAACCCCCTTTTTCAGGTATACTAGCGCTTCAATCAAACAAACAACTATGTTGAAAAAAACACTCATTTTCGGTGCTCTCATTGCGATGGCTTTGAGTCCACTCTTACCAACCGTCCGTGCGGACGCGGGATCATGGACTGACCTCACTTCTGAGGCATCTTGGGATTACGGCTCTTATCAAGTTTCACGTCTTGCATCGGTTTCATCCATGCAAGGTCCGTTTGAACTTGGCGGAGTTGTTTATTTCACCCAACCAGTTCAAAACGCTAAGACGGGAGTTTATGATAAGGTCGACGTAACGATTGTGAAGAACAATCAACGTCTTTTGATTAAAGATGTAAACGATTCCATCACCAAACAAGGTGCAGCGTTAGCACTGGATGATCGATTTATTTATCGAACACCAGCGGACGCAGATCATTGGTTTACGGTTTCAGAATTTAATCCTGAAACAAAGGTTTCCACACAACTCATTCAGCCATCAAAGTATGCCGATGAGCTTAGTGTGATGACCCTCGCAGTAGATAACGCTCGTGTGTACACAGCGATGTTGCACACAGACAAAGATTCCAAGGCCGTTGAATCAAAACTTTCTGTGTTTGATTCAGCCCTCAATGCGGAACGACGTGATCTTACGTTCATGCTTACCGCGCCTTACCAAAACATTTTGGACGTTCAGGGAGATAACATTCTTGCCGAATTCCATTTTAACGATGGATCTAAGCAGTTGATCGTCATCGACCAACGGACACAAAAAGTAACGGCTGTTCCTGGATCATGGGGTGAAGCACACGAAACACTCGTGGGAGCACATCTTATGCCAAACAGCGTTGTGGAATACTTTAAAGACTACCGTATGTATACGTACTCGGTAGGTGATAAAGACTCTGTTGAACCAGGTGGAGCCTTGCTCAACTGGTCCATGAATGTAAACGACGCTTATCAGATTTCACATAACCGAATGGCCTGGTTGAATCCAGATAACATTCTTTATGTGAGTGATATGGATGGCGTTTCAAACTACGGAAACGTCTTGAATCAAGAATTTAACCTCACATCAAACGGAATTTACTTCCATGGAACAGAGGGATACAAAGGATACAACTTTGATTCCAAGGTTTGGACAAAGGAATCCTTCTTGGTGAAGGATCAAAATGGTGATGTTCAAATTGGTACGGATAGTGCCAAGAACATCTGGTACAAAAACAGCACCTCAGGTCGTGAGATTACGGTAGGGTTTGGTACAAATCCATTGCTCACTGACCGTGAACACGCGATGTTCCGTGGAAATGATGGAAAGGTTTACGAAGTAACCCTCGGGGCACTTTTGGATCTTCTTCCTAAACAAATCCAAGCGGTAAAAGCATCAAACGCAAGTACGGTGTACTTGATCGCCAACAACAAAATTTGGACGGTTCGAGATATGGCTACCCTCAACACATGGATTAAATCCTTTAAAGAGGTAACCGTTGTCTCACCTGCAACCATGGCGGCTTATAAAGCCAACAATGAAGATGCAGGTTCTGCAAACTTCGCGCCAGGTACGCGCATGAAGTCATCAGAAAGTAACAAAGTGTACGTGGTTGGCCAAAATGGCCAGCTCCACTGGGTCACAACTGAAACCGTTGCAAACTCCATTTGGGGTAACCGATGGAATCAAGGAATCATGACCGTGCAACCAAACGTGATCTGGAACTACCAGATCGGTACAGACGTAGGTTCTGCAAATGAAATCAAAACGATCTAAACGATTAACCACGTCGTTCGCGAACGACGTGGTCAACAGTAAGCCACCTGAAAAGGTGGTTTTTTGTTTGATGGATGGATTGACAAAAACCGATTTTTCTGGTAAATTAGGCCTTCGCTCTTTTTCCTAAGGAGGTTTTATGCGACGAGTTCGAGCTCTGTTTTACGCGATCAACGGAACAGGATCAGGTCACATCTCGCGTCAGCTCAACATCGCGCGAGCGACTCGCGAGTTGTTGCATGCCATGGGAATGGGGGCGGACTTTCATCTGCTCACATCCTCGGAAGCACCGGAACAAGGCTGGGATTTTCCAACATATAAACTGCCGTCCAAGACGGTGGTGAATGATGCAGATACTCCCAATCATGAGTTTCGTGCGCATACCCAGTTTTTCATTACAAACTTGGTAGCCACGATTCGTCCGCATTTGCTTGTTCTCGATACGATGCCACAAGGTAGTTATGGCGAGTTTACGGGCCTTCGTCCGTTTGCACGTCAGACTGTTTTTGTGGGTCGTCATACCAACAAGGAGACCTCACGGAGTCCGGTCTACCGGTCGCATATTGGTCTCTATGATCTTGTGCTTGTTCCAGACCCCGTCTGTGAACAGTCTCGTTATGAGTTTCCTCCTGATGTTATGGATCGCACTGTGTTTTTCAGTACGATCGTTCTCAACTTGATGGTCTCGGATCTCACTTCATCGCTCACGGTCAATGATTTGAGTAGCCAGACGGCAACGATCAACGACGTGCAAGGTAAACGCATTGCCACGGTTTCTGGAACGACTTCCGAAACACTGACCCGAAGCTTTGGTGGAAATATCTCACTGGTTGCTTCGCTTGAAGAAGCACTTCGGTCTTTGGAAAAAGGCAAGGTCGACGCAGTGGTTTACGACGCGCCTTCTCTGCGTCAGTTTGCCAAGCGAAGTGGTGGCGTTTATGTGGTTCTGCGCGGAACACTCAATCACGAGTACTACGCCGTTGCCATGCCGACAACCACGCCGATGAAGACGTCGATCGATCGCGCCATTCTCAAGATCTACGAGGACGGTCGAGGAACGACCATTGTGAATCGTTGGTTTGGACCCTGAGTCATCTCTAACCGTATGGAACTCTCCATCCGGTTTTTTCTTTGCAAATCAAAAACGCCTTTGCAGGCGTTTTTTTCTACTTTCCTTTGACGTAAGTTTCGTTCAATTTTCGGCCGAATCGTTCTTTTAAGTTCAAGAGGTAGTGGAGTTTTGCTCGTCGTACCTTTGCTGTTTTTACGAGTTCGATTTTTGCTACAACAGGGGAGTTGATTGGGTAGATTTTTTCTACGCTGAATCCGTCTGTAATTTTACGAACGGTCATCGTGCGACCAATGCCTGCGCCACTGAGTCCAAGAATGATTCCTTCAAAGATCTGAACGCGTTCTCGCTTTTCTCCTTTAGGGGAGATGTCGACGAGACGTTCGTGAACTTTTACGGTTTGTCCTGGTTTAATTTCGTGCATGTGTACGAGCTTTGCTTTGAAAGCAGGCTCTGGTTTGACTGTTTCTGCTACAACCTCTGGAGCTTTCGCTTCTTCTGGTGTTGCTTCTACAGCGATTTCTTCGGAAACAGGAGTTGTTTCCTCAGTTGTCTCAACTTCTACGGTTGGTTCTGTTGTCTGTTCGTCTGACATAGAGATAGTTATTCGCATCCTAGTGGAACGCATCGGATTCAAAGGAATCGATCAGAGTTCATGGGTATGAGAGAAATAATAAATGCGCCAAAATAATAGCTAAAATGGGAGAAATCGTCAAGAGGCGGTAGAAAAAGCATTCAAAATCTCCTGAACAATCGATTCTGGAGTTTGGTTTGTGGTATCGATGACCAAATCGTAGTTTGAGCGGTCTAAATAGTCGATTCCGTAGTATTTCTGGTATCGACGTTGGTCTGAAGCCAAACGTTCAGCAATGCGAGTTTTAACTTCCTCAGCTGAAGA
>CALRGL010000055.1 GCA_943357275.1 Candidatus Uhrbacteria bacterium RIFOXYB12_FULL_58_10
ACGTTATGCAAGGATCGAATGTTGTGAGCGATGATGGTCATACTAGCCAAAATGCTTATTTTCCTTTAGGATCACTTGTATTCTATGTCACACTGTCCAAACAAAGAAATTTGTGGATCTTGCTCTTGGTCGCATATTGCGTACGATAAGCAGTTAATCCAAAAGGTATCGGATATCAACGGTTCGTTCAAGCTTAAGGAGCTTACGTTTGAATGTTCGGAGATTCTTCCATCCGTGAAAACCGAGCATTATCGGAATCGGATGGATTTTGTGATTGATTATCAAGGTCGTGTTGGCATGCACCAAAAAGAGAAGTGGTGGAAGGTTATTGATAACCACACGTGTTTTTTAGCAGATGAACGGATCGAAGAAGCATTTAAGAACGTTCGTGAGTGGGTCCAATCTTCGGGACTCCCCATGTACGATCGCAAATCTCACGAAGGATTCCTTCGTTACGCCGTTATTCGTTCGACAACGCTCGGTGAGACCATGATCAACCTCGTCACAAGTGCTCCAAAAACGGATGAAGAACAACTCGATAAACACGTTCCACAATCTCTTCTTCCCTTTTGTACCACAATCGTCTGGTCGATCAATGACACATGGAACGATATCTCTGTTGGAGAAGATGTGCGTGTGATTTACGGACCTGGCGTCATCAATGAAACGATCGAGGGTATTCACTATCGCATCAGTCCAAATGCCTTTTTCCAAACCAACTCATTTACCGCACCGTTGCTTCTCAAAACAGTGAAACAATTTGCGGGAGATCTTTCCAATAAAACGCTTCTCGATCTCTACTGCGGAACTGGCTTCTTCGCTGTTGCACTTGCACAGGATGCCAAACGAACGATCGGTGTTGAAATGGTTGATGACGCAATCAAAGACGCAAAGATCAATGCAGAACTCAACAACGCAAACGTAGCATTCCACACGGCTAAGACGGAAGACTTTGACTGGGCTGAGTATAACGCCGACATTGTCATCCTTGATCCCCCTCGATCGGGCATGCATGACAAAGCGTTGAAAGACGTGCTCAGAATTCTCCCCAAAGAAATTATTTATGTTTCTTGCAATCCAAAAAACTTTGCACGAGAAATGGTAGAATTACAGAAGTATTATTCCATTGATCAAATGCGTGCAATTGATATGTTCCCTCAAACTCCGCACGTTGAACTTGTTACCAAACTTACAAAGAAATTATGAAAAAATCCGGATTCGTTGTCATGATCGGTCGATCCAATGCGGGCAAGTCAACCTTGCTAAACGCACTTATTGGATCCAAGATCGCCATTACAACCCCAAAACCACAAACAACACGCATGCCAATTCATGGTGTTCTTACACGTGAAGAAGGACAAATCGTGTTTGTTGATACTCCTGGTATCTTAAAAGGTGCCAAAGATATTCTTTCCAAAAAACTCCACGAAGCTGTGGAATCCTCGTTAACCGATATTGACCTTGTTCTTTACGTGACAGATCCGTCTCGTGAAATTGGAGATGAAGAACGAGCTGTGATGAGCATCATGAAAAATATCACGGCAAAGAAAATCCTCGTGATTAACAAATGTGATCTTCCAGATCCAGCGTTCAAAGATTTCTACCTGGACCTTGCAAAAGAATTCGACGACATGATTGAAGTCTCCGCTTTGCGTGGAACACACGTTGAATCTCTCGTAAAAATGGTTTACAAGTCTCTTCCTGAAGGCGAACCTTTTTATCCAGATTACCAGCTCACAAACATGCCAAACAAAGTCTGGCTTGCAGAGCTCATTCGAGAAAAACTCTTTCTCCGTTTGCGACAAGAAATTCCTTATTCCGTACACGTAGAAGTTACCGAAGTCGAGGAACGACAAAATGGCATGATGTATATCAAGGCCGTTGTCTACACCACAGAAGAACGTTACCAACGCATGATCATTGGCCAAGGTGGACGTGGGATCAAAGAAATCGGACAGTCCACACGTAACGAACTAGAAGGCGTTATGAATCAGAAAATTTTCCTCGATCTTACGGTTGAGGTTGACTCGCACTGGATGTCTCGTTTTGAGTAATCGAGGTCACCTCGTATCCCATAAACGCTTCACGAAGACCTTGTTTATTGAACACATCAAACGAACCCTGCGAAAGCGGTGAAAGCACAACCTCCAAAATTAGGGGGTTGTTTTCGTTGGCAAGGATAGTGTAGCGAGCAAACGCGTTTTGCGCCTGAATGGTTCGAACGGTTTTCTGTTCTCCGTTTACGTTGAGTAAGTAGGTTCCCCAATCTTGATTTGCTTCAATAAGCAGAACATCTTTCTTTTCTTCTGTTTGTTTACTTTGTGTAATCCAGTTGGCTACTTGTTTTGCTTGATCAGAAAGCGATTGTGCAAACGCAATTGAATTATCAAATAATCCAAGATTCAATCGAGTCTTGCGCGTTTGTACTAATTCTTGATATTGCGTTTTTGTAAGCCAAATTAAACTGTTCTTCTCAAGTGTTTGAGTTCCCTCACTCCAAAATGTTGGCAACTGAATATGGTCAGCATTGCCAACGTCCGTTGCATGCATCGTTCCTGTTTCTGTTGTCTGTTCTGTTTGTACGTCTGGACGTTTTGGAATCATTGTGCCAATCGGTGCATTTGTATAGGCTTTGTTGTAAGCTTCCTGTGCTTGTTTAGATGCATCTGTTTCTCGCTCCGTTATCAAAGACCAGTTTGCCATGATTGATGAATTCAAATCGAATGTTTGTAACGTAACCGTTCGCTCAGCAGAGACTCCGCCAAGCAAATCAACCACCTTTCCCCCAAGACCAAACACCGTCTCACGAAAGACAAACTGGTCTTGAGACGAAAAAGAAAGCGACTGTGCCGCTTTCTCATCGTCATTTGTTGAAGCAACTGGTTGGACACACCCTGAACCGATCAGAACGATCGTGAGAAAGGCAAGACCAAGTTGTTTCACTAGTGATAACATATTATTGTTTAACTTCTCCCCCAGACGCCCAGGTACGAATGGTCTCTTCGTCAGAGGAACCGCAAATAAATTGGTTACTTTCTTCGTTCAAAAAGAATGGAACACCACCGCATCGCCCGTGATCTTTCTTTTCTGCAAGCTTTGCATTCTCATCATTATTCCAAGTTTCGAGCTTTTCGATCTTGATTCCCTCACCAATCAATTTATCGACCGTTGGCATCACGGTATGACAATGTGGACAGCCGTCTCCATAGAAAAAATATAGCATATGCTACAATTCTAGCATGAAAAAATACTTCATCCCAATCGCGCTTATCCTCATCTCCTTTGCCCTACTTGTTTGGCAACGATTTGATCTGGGACCTCGTACAGACGTGGTTGTTTTGGCTTCCACAAGTCCACATTATCTTGTTGGAACACATCTGCGTCGGGGTGAAACAATTGAAACTCGAGCAAACGAATATGTCGCGATTGGTTTGGGGGAAGCCAGAGTAGGTCTTTCAGAGCGTACGAGTCTTGAACTATTTCGACTGTACGATGATACACGCATTCTGAAATTCCCTCGTGGAAGAATCATTGTTCACAATCCAACAAACCAATCCATTTACATTGATACACTCAAAACACAAAACAACGTTACAGACGCAACAGCAACATTCATCAACTTTGATTTTCTTCAAACGGTTCATATCATCCCTCTTTATCACTCCGTTGAAACCGTTCTTGTCGACACAAAGGACTCCTTGATTCTTCCAATTGCCATTGCTGTCCAAGAAACAGTTCCTGTGAGCTACGAACCAATCTCTTTTGAACGTTTCAATAATACGGCTGTAGACTTTTATACATGGTTTGACAAACTCTTTGTTTCCCAATAATCTTCCCGTCTGCTCTTTACTGTCCAAACAAAAGGAGAGGTCGTGTCACGAAAGCCCCTCGAAATCTGTACGTTCGATACACTTGAAGAAGCTCGTGCGCTTCTGAGTGATGGCAAAGAACGCATTGTCACGCAACTGAATCCGAGTACACTTCGCCGTCGAGCCGCCATGGTTCAAGCAGGCGCATTTGATTTTGACGGCAGTCTTGCCGTTGGAAGTCAGTGGTCTCACGTGAAAGCAATGATTCCAGAAGCTCTCCGAGACGAGGATAATGCAGATCTTCGCTGGTACCTTGAGTGGGCCAAAGAAGAACGTGTCGTTCATGATTCGCTCGACGATCGAAACTGGTTCATGGGCAATGGAGATCACATGAACGGTGCGGCCATTGAAGGCGCATGGATCTCTCGCTCCATTCAACGGTTCATCGACGCTGGAATGACGCGAGCGAATTTCGAAGAAGCTGGAAACAAGGTTCAACTCCGCAAAGGAGCTGTTGAACTGTTTCGTCAGATTCCACTGCGAGTGATCATTAGCATGGGTCTTGAGCAGGTTATTCGAGCTTGTATCGATCGTTATCTGCTAAGCTCGGCCATTGCAGCGACGCGACTGAATTTTGGATGTGACGGACGACTGGTTGGCTATCATCCAAACGTCGTAGTGAGCAAGACCAAAAAAGTCGCACTCAATCGATTCATGCGTTTGAATGGTCTGAAAGCGGAAAATCATCTCATCATCGGAGATTCCTACATCGATGTAGAGATGATGCCTGAGCATAGTTTCAACGTCTGGATTCTTCCGCACACGGAAGAAGTCGAAGGCATCGCAGAGTTCCGTGAAGCACGATTTGAGTCCATGTTGCGTCGCGTGACCATGGTGCTTTACTCCAATTCTCTGGAACCACTTGCACGTCTTCTTCAAGAGGCGAAGCACTCAACAAGCGTCTAAAGCGCTTGTTTTTCTTTTACTCAAAATAAAAAAGGAGCCGGTTAAGGCGCCTTGCGTGCGTAGGGCATGAGTTTGTCTGCCTGTACAAAGTAGTCGTTGACACTCTTCATCTCAAGATGATCGTTTGCGTCGCGTAGACCGCTTTCTGCATCAATGCTGACAAACGGAAACGCGCGTACAAGATCTTTTAGACGATCGAGCGAAACACCAGGAAGTCCGCCTGCGATCCCAATACCAAGCGTCGGATGCTTCTTCACAATCGCCCGCAGATACCCTTCGGTTTTCTGAAGATCAAGCGGGATCCCGTGACCACTACTTGCATCGATGAGAACTTCGGTAATGCAACCTCGATACCCATTCAAACGATCGGCAATACGATCAGGATCATTCCCTTCCATTTCCATCGCACGGGCTCCAATCTGAAGCACCATCCGAGGGAAACCTGTCACAATACGTTTTGGATCAGGCCAAGGGATGTTGAGCTGAAACCCGTCGAGATCAGGTCCACCATGGGTCCTGAGCGCATTCATATGATCGGTCAGATGATCTTTGTCATCCGTGGCAAAGTGAATCAAGTTCACAACCCGACGATGCGGAAGCATGAGCTCCGAGAGATCTTGATAACGAGGATACCGATGAGGCCACTTGTTGGTCACCCCAGACAGCGTTTTATTGCTGACCAAGACACCAACCATAAGCAACCGCTTGGCCCGAAGCCCTTGCCGAGTATCGAACTTGGCAATGGCTGTCTCGACCTCTGCACGAGTCATAAACCCCGTGACACCAACATACGGCGTGAACATGAAAACCTCCTAGTTTTAGAGGGAAAAGAACTAGTTCGAACCTATCACGACGACGTATAAGGGTCAACAGAGGCTTGACGAAATCGAAATAAACCGTATACTCCTCAGTCACTCAGACAAAAAGGAGAACCCCATGCCTCATTCTGAAAAGACCCCTGCACGACGACATTCCCGGTTCAAAGCTCCCGATTCTGAACGTGAACTCTCCGTAGATGAATACTTTGACGCAGACGTGCCAAAAGCAAACCCGAGTCCGTATGATTTCCACGGCCCGACCCATAAAGAGGTCAAAAAATGGCCTTCCGACTCGTGAATCAATGTATCCTTTGTGGTCATCATCTATTCTCTGAACCCGTTGCTCTTCTCGATTCGTTTTCCTGTCTGCACTGCGGACTGCGATACAAACGAGAAACGCATCAACCGATTGGTTGGATCGTGAAGGTGGAAGGTCACTCTGGCGGACTGGTGGACTACAATCTTCTTGCACCTCTACTACCTCCAGAAGTGGAAGTTTCGGCGGTTGCTGGACTGCTGGTTTCTGCCGTTTCCGTTGCTCTTACAAACCTTCCTCAACTGGTCCAAGAAACGGACCGTAAAATTGACGAAGACACAATCGCCTCTCTATAATGACTTGCATAACTTGTAGGTCATTTTTTTATGGGACGAGGAGATTCACTTTCATCAGAGGAATGGGCAAAATGGAATAAAGAAGTGGGAATACCAGAAGAACCAACTGAGGACAAAGGACGGGAAGCTTTAGAAGAACGTATGGGAGTAGAAAAACTTCCAGAACCAGCCCGCGAGGCACTGTTAAAATACTGGGCAGGGAGATCAGACGAGGTTGATTTTGGAAACCACTTTCAAGCCGCTCGAGCTATTGAAGAAGATTTGGGACTTGTTCCTGGATCCATCAGTGACGACGATCTTCGATCTACACAAGATGAAATTAAAGGAGTGGAATCGGAAGCCTATGGAATCGTCATTCCAATTATGGGACAAGCAACTGGACGTGAAATAACGGCAAGAAACATCGTTCACAGAAAAATGGATAGTCGATATCCTGAAGATGTAATCACCATGATTCTAGATAAATACTTTCAAATACATTATTAAAACGATAAATAACTCAAAAACATGTTCTCAATCAGAGGCATGTTTTTTGATTGAACAGACAAAAAATGCCCATTTTTCAACAAATTCACCCTCAAAAC
>CALRGL010000056.1 GCA_943357275.1 Candidatus Uhrbacteria bacterium RIFOXYB12_FULL_58_10
TGTTTCGTCCTGAATCAAGACGCGATTGGGCATGGACTTGCCAAACCCCATGCGCGTGATCATTTCAAACAGAATGCGATTCGCCTTTTTCAAATCGTCCACGGCGCCACTGGTCACGTCTTGAAACTGAATCTCTTCAGCCGCACGACCAGCAAGCAGAACACAGACGAGGTTCAAAAGAGCAGACTTGGAAAACAGAACTTTTTCTTCACTATTTGGAATGTTCAAGTTGTGACCAAGGGCACCCGTTGACGTCGGCATGATGGAAATCGAGGCAATGTCTGCCCCTTCCCCAAGCACCGCCTTTGCAATCGCATGTCCACTCTCGTGGAATGCAACAATTTTTCGCTCCCGATCTCCGAGCCGATTTCCTTTTTCTCGATGCCCCACAACAATGTTGCGAATAGCTTCAAGGAAATGATCCGTGGTTACAGCCTCGGCTCCCGCCTTAGTTGCAAGCAAAGTCGCTTCGTTCACAATCGCCGCGAGATCCGCACCAACCATTCCGGCTGTCATCCCCGCGATCATCGACAAGTCTGCGGTGTCAGAAACCTTGATGTGTTTGGCATGACAACGCAAAATCGCTTCACGCACATTCTTGGTCGGAGCCCCAACGTAAATCTTTCGATCGAATCGACCAGGTCGGAGCATGGCCGAATCCATACTTGCCAGACGATTGGTCGCTGCGATGATGAGCACGGCTTCGTTTGCGGAGAATCCGTCCATCTCTGCAAGAAGAGCATTCAGTGTCGTGATACGATCATGGTCACCACCAGAGGTCGGGTTGTCAGAACGCTTCGCTCCGATCCCATCAACCTCATCAATGAAAATGACACACGGGGCACACTTTCTCGCTTGCTTGAACAAGTCTCGCACACGACCCGTTCCAACACCCATGAACATCTCATTGAAGTCTGATCCGTTCATAGCAAGAAACGGCACACCCACTTCTCCGGCAACAGCCTTTGCAAGCAGTGTCTTTCCTGTTCCCGAAGGACCGTGAAGCAAGACGCCGGAAGGAACCTCTGCGCCCAGTCGTGTGAACTTCTTTGGGTCTCGCAGAAAGTCGATCATGTCTTGAAGCTGTTCTTTGCAGGTCTCGTAACCAGCTACATCCTCAAACGTACAATCGCTATGGACAATCTGCTTGTGCTGACTCTTTGCCATACGTTTCATAATGGTTGGCATGAACAAAATCACGGCACAAAAAAAGATCGTCGACAACAGACTGAGTAGAGATGCAGAAAAGAATGACTTGTCTGCAAACGTATACTTCATCTTCTTCTCTTGAAGATAAGCCTCAAGAGACTTCATGTCTCCGCGAAAGTTCACGCGCCAGGTTTCCTTTGGCGGGTTTGAATCCGTTTGTCCAGAAACAGGAACCAGCTTGAGCACTTCATCTTGGATTTCAATCGAGGCGACTTTGCCTTCCTCGATCAACTGTCGTCCGTCCGTAAACGAAACCGCCTCGTAGGCATTCGACCGATAAAGAAAAAAACCCAGGACAGAATTCACCAGAGCAATGTACAGTAACCACTTAATGTAACGTTTCATGAGCACCCTCCTTTGTTTTTGTGAAAAGAACGAAGCCGAACTCTACAAAAGAAAAACGAACCCGTCAATGGTTCGTTCTTTATAACAGTGTTCTCACAAAATTTGTCACAACATTTCGCGGTAACAATCGAACAAGAAATATCATGAGACAATTCTTCCATCCATAAATGGCAATCTGTTTTCCGCGTATCAAAGCTTCATATCCAAATTGTGCAACCTCTTTTCCTGTCGGAAGATGTTTACGATAGGTCTCTCCCCAATCAGAACCTGCAGCCATATCAAACTCTGTTGATGTTGCTCCTGGGCAAAGGACAGTCACACTCACACCTGTTCCTTCAAGTTCTTTTGAGATCGCTTCGGAGAACGAGAGAACAAACGCTTTACTTGCAAAGTAAACAGACATTGTTGGACCCGGTACAAACGCTGCGATGGAAGCAAGATTTAAAATCCCTCCCTTGCCACACTTAACCATCGAGGGAAGCAGAAGTCGTGTCAACTCGGTGAGTGCAATCATATTGAGTTGCATCATGGCCTGTGTTTTTTCCAAAGAAGATTCAATGAACAATCCCGCATCACCTGAACCAGCGTTATTCACAAGCACGTCAATTTGTTTTCCACTCAGTGCAGAAACAATTCTTTGTGCAGCTCCCTCTTTAGAAAGATCTTCAATAAGGAGTTGAACGCTTCTTTGTGTTGTTGATTCAATCTCTGTTTTCAACGCTTCTAGTCGATCACCTCGACGTGCAACCAAAACAAGATCATTTCCCTCTCGGGCAAAAATCTTTGCAAATTCAAGACCAATTCCGCTTGACGCACCAGTAATAAGAACTGTCATATAGTTACCAACTTTGACTTACAGGTTTTCCTTCATTATAGCCTGACTCTGTTTGTACTCCCACAATAGCATTCTGATAAAAATCTTCTAAGTTACTTGCTCCCATGTAGGTACAGGCACTTCTGAGTCCGGCTGTGATCTGATCGATGATATCTTCCACGGATTCCTGACCTGACTTCAAATACATCTTCGACTGACTCACACCCTCTTCAAAAAATTCACGACGAGCCATTTCAAACGCATCTACTTCCCTGTTGCGATTGATCACCGCGCGTTGACTTGCCATCCCAAATTGTTCTTTATACATCTTTCCTTGTTCATCAAATTGAACATCCGCCGGACTCTCATACGTTCCCGCAAACCATGTTCCGATCATCACGGACGTTGCACCCGCTGCAAGAGCAAGCGCCACGTCGCGCGGATGTTTTACCCCACCGTCTGCAATCACTCCCACGCCAAATCGACGCGCGGTTTGTGCGACGCGATGGACCGCGGAAAACTGTGGTCGACCAACACCTGTTGTCATCCGTGTCTTGCACGCACCACCTGGACCAATACCAACCTTGAGAACATTCGCTCCCGCGGCAATCAAGTCTTCCGCTGCAACAGACGTCACAATATTCCCGGCTATGAGCGCTCGATCTGGACCGATGATGGCTCGAGCATTGCGAATCGCTTTCAACATTCGATCTTGATGACCATGCGCTGTATCCAAACAAAACGCATCCACGCCCATTTCCAAAAGTCGTTCCAAGTTTTCTTCCAACCCCTCGCGAATACGCACAGCAACACAGGTCTTCAATTCCCCTCGCGTATTCATCGCTGGTTGATACATCGTTGCGCGCACACAGCCTTTCTTGGTCATCACTCCAGCAAGCGTTCCATCCTCGTGTACAACCGGAACGATATTTAATCGTCGATCATTCAAGAACGCAAAAATTTCTCGCGGTGACAGTGTACTTGGCACACTGATGACCTGGCGTGTCATCACCTCACCGATACGGTTATAACGATCGCGTCGATACCCATCTTTCTCCGTAAAAATACCTACGGGTTTATTTCCTTCATCAACAACAATCACAGCCCCATGCGAACGCTTGTGAATCAAGTTAAGTGCCGTCTGCACGGTTTCCTCTTGTGTAAGTACAACAGGCGTCTCAAACACGTGATGACATTTCTTCACCTGACGCACAATGTCCTCGATACGTTCCATAGACATATCCTGCGTAAAGACAACCATTCCTCCTCGACGTGTTACCGTCTCAGCCATACGCTTTCCAGCCACCGCTGTCATGTTAGAAACAACGATGGGTGTATTAAGTTGAAGAGCGTCATGCGTGGACAAATCCACATCCATACGTGAAACAACATCCGAATATCTCGGCATCAAAAACACATCATTGTAGGTAAGCTCTTTTCGCTCGTCGCGAGGTCGTAGAAATATCATAGCGGGATCACTTTACGTGAGATAAAAATGGGTGACAAGCGGACTATTCACAGGCAAACAAAAAACCCGTGTCTCGCAGACAGGGGTTAGGGAGCAGGATGCCAGTTCTCGTCCAGGTGTCGAATCAGCTTGTTGCAGATGCCTCGGAAGTAAGGCGTGTTCTGCTCTGCAGGAACCAGGGCATAGAGATGTCGACGCTTTTCTTTGAGCTCTTTCATGAATAGAACCCGCAGAATACGACCAAGCAGTTCGTTCGCGGTAACCACCACCTCTTCATCAAGCGTGGAGAGCATCTTGTCCAAGGTGCCTGCCAAGATTCGATTCATCAGATACGTAGGCGACAGCTTGGCCATCACCATCATCTGAATATAGGTCTCGTATTTGATCTTGACCTTCACCCCGTTTGCACACGTGATGACATGGCCTTCACGGTTTCGAACAGAACGATCTTTCATGCTTCCGATGAGCGCTTCCAGTTGCTTTGGATCCTCATACAGAGCATCGGTGTGCCCAGGACTCACACACAGCTTTTTGGCAAGCGCCAACTTTTCATCCATCGACCATTCACGCAATGTGACGTTGTCGTAAACAGCCAACAAGACAAAATGCTGTTGCCCACCATAGTTCACATGAACCTCTGTGGACGGATCAATGACCTCAAACAGACACGTGGTTTTTGGATGGATGTGTTGGTTCCACACGTAGGCCTGTTGATACCCCTCAAGCATTTCTTTCCCAAGCTTGGAGGTTGGACTCATAAAGGATCCACGTGTGGTCAGAACAAGCTCACTCCGATAACGAAAGACAATTCCCAGATGACCGTCTTCTTTTGGAAGGATCCCCCAGGGACCATTCTCTTTCACGGAAGAAAGAGTCGTCTCAGGATGCTCACCCAAGTTGAAGAACTTCGGAAAGGGATGAGCGAGAAGCTCGGCACGAAGCGTGAACACGATTCCACGACACATCCGAAGGGCGGAAGTCCATCCTTCCGGAAAGGCGTGAAGCGTGTTGTGCGCCGTGGGTGTGTAGTTGAACATGATCAGAGGATGCGTCGGATGGAAATCCGCATTGACAAGCGAACTGATCACCGGCATCCCCGGCTTTTGAACATATCCAAACAACTCAGCCATCTTCGTACGGTTTTTAGGGACCGCACACCACGCACGAAACGTTTCTCGCGAAGTCACGTTGTCGGCACTCAAAAGACAAACAAACCGCGTCAACCGTTCAATCCCATCTCGACGATCTTCGATCTTCATTCATTCCTCCTTCAGGAATCTGTCTGTCATGAACGAAACGAGAGTCTAACAAAAAAGACGATTTTGTCAATCCTTTGACAGATCACTTCGCTCTTGTTAGGTTGATGTGTCCTTGAAGGAGGTACATCATGTCAAAAATCATGACGTTCTTTGAACCATTCTCTGGTCGCGCAATTGTTTCACTGGATCCACAGACGTTTCATCTGCTGGAAGTAAAAGACGACGATAAGGTTGAAGGTCCACGCACGCTTCCAACCACGTTCAACATGAATGCCTGGATCGATGTGCGTCACTGCGAAACCTTGCACATCGACATCGGTGAATATCCGCTTGAACCGCTCCAGAAGTATATGCTCGTCCAGACGCGTCTTCACCAGCTCACTAGTTGGTTTGAGCGATCAATGAACGGAACGTTTACCAATTCGTTTCGAAATCGATGTGCCGTTCAGTTTGAACGATACTTTGCTCTGGCAACTTCCGAAGTTGTCAAAGAATTTCGGGAAAACGCGAAGAGTATCCTCGCTCAGCCTGACATCGACTGCACCAACCATCCATTCAAGGCTGGAAGCGCAGGCATCGTTACACTGGAACACATCACCAAACATCCTTGAGCCCAATACGGGGCTCTTTTTCTTTTCCAACAAAAAAACCACCCTTCGACCTGTCTACCGTCAGGCAGGCAAGCTTGGGGTGGTTTTCTGTTATTTTACTTTTTGTAAACCAGCGTTCAACATCTTTTTGAAATCAATGTCATTCAAGCGTTGGAACACACCATATCCAGGAACGTACCCTGGGAGACTGTATCCAGGAACGTAACCCGGAACATAGCCAGGGACATAACCAGGGACATAACCACTTGTTTGATAAGGAAGGACCGGAGAAAGATTATTTAACTTCTTTGATTTCAAGTTTCCAATTGCCATAAACCCAGCTGCTACAATTGCGACACCTGCCACAGCAATTGCGATCTTTGTGGTCGTGCTTGTTTGAGTCTTTGTTTGCGTTGCCATAAACCGTTCTAGTTTAAATAATAATGAATAAGTTGAACTCCCAGATTCTCTAAATCAATCACTTGATCTGCAGAAGCATGGATGTTTGTTAAAAAGTTCTCTGTCCAAGGCCAGTACGACTGCAAGACAAAGAAAATATGTTTTGCACCCGTCTGTCGAAACAGTTCGTCGATCCGTTCTCTATTTGGACCTAGGAAGATTGTATCCTCATAGTATTTATACAGCAAGCCACCGGTGGGGATAGGATACCAAAGGACTTGTTCATTTTTAAGCGGAAGATAATGAGCGAATCCAAAAACTTGGAGCGCTGCCGCACTCGTCATTTGATTGGATAAGACAAGATACGGTTCTCCATGACTGAGATCGTCAATCGCTTGAACGGTTACAAGATCTTCTGCACTAACGCTTGGTGAAAAAAACGGATATTTTAAATTGTATTGAGGATAGCTGAAATACCAAGCGTGCAAGACAAGTAAAGAACACAAAACAAGCATACCTATACGCAACCGATTGTATTGTGCACATTTGGCAAAGGCAATAGCAAGAAACGGCAAAGCAATGATGTACCAAGCTTGCAATAAACGAAGAGCAAACTCTGCTTGCTCGTGCACGATAATGTCTTTGAAATAAAAGAGCGTACTGGTTCCAAAAATGGC
>CALRGL010000057.1 GCA_943357275.1 Candidatus Uhrbacteria bacterium RIFOXYB12_FULL_58_10
CTGGCCATGGAGAAAGAAACACAAGTGCGGACATTCCACCCATCTCAACAAAGATCTTGAGTTTGCCAAAGCGATTCGATCCAGCATGGTCAATCTTGAGCCACGTTTTGAGCGGACGAATGACAGTGAGCAACACGCCTGTTCCAACAATGAGCCAGATCAGAAGCGTGCTGATCACCTCTTGACCGATCGTCAGCAAAAACACGAGCAAACGAATCTTGTCGACAAACGGGTCAAAGGAACGACCAAAATGGGTTGTCCCTCGGAAACTGAGACGCTGTTCAAGGGAAAGACGTTGTTCTTCTTCAAGAGTCATGGGCTGAAGGCCTCGACTTGCTCGATACCTTTGCTCTTGAAAGCGTCCAATGGCTCCATCGAACCAGTCCGTAGACAAACTCAGGATCATACAAATCGTTCCACCAACGACAGAGTCATAGTGATAGAACGCCCAGGCTGGGACACAAAGGATCAAACCAACCAAGGTCATCTGATTCGCTGTAAACACAGGATCAAAAAACCTGGCAACGCGCACGGAAAGCGGTTGGACCGCTTCAAATCGGTCACGACGAAGCCAGGCACGGAATCGACGAATTGGCTTCATGGGAAACCCTCCTTCGCTTGAAGCCTAGCGGAATACGGCTTCAAATTCAAGTTGGGGAAACAGACGGACTTATGTTACGATTTCTTCCTATGAAACCCGCGCTCAAGCTCTTAAAGTGGTATCAAGAACACGGACGAGATCTTCCTTGGCGAAAAACTCGCAACCCCTATCACATTTTGGTCAGCGAGATCATGCTTCAGCAAACACAAGTTGATCGCGTCAAAACGTTTTATCGCGATTGGTTGAAGGTTTTCCCGACCTGGAAGCGACTTGCGGAAGCTTCGAACGAACAAGTGGTGAGACAGTGGTCAGGACTCGGATATAATCGTCGAGCTTTGGCTTTGAGAGATATTGCCATGCAAGTGAATGAACACGGAATTCCTCAAACAGAAGAAGACTGGCAAAAGCTTAAAGGCATTGGACCTTATACAGCCTCGGCTATCAGTGCCTTTGCTCAACTCAAACGCACCATGCCCATTGATACGAACATTCGACGTGTGCTTGGACGGTTATTGTTTGGGGTTCCCTATCCTCAGCCTGACATCGATTCACAGATTCAATCTTCCATGGAAACCTTCCTCCCAAAGTCGGGTGCCTTTTATGATGTTCCGCAGGCTTTGTTTGATTTGGCAACAATGACCTGCACAAAGGTTCCAACTTGCTCTGAATGTCCTCTGAAAACCAGTTGTCTAGCTTCACAAGCTTTTTTATCTGGAACTGTTTCTATCCCAAAACAAATGATTAAAAAGACTCGCGAACAAACACATCGATCCAAGCCTCATCCTGATCGCATCTATCGAGGCAGAATCTTAGCCATTGCAAAGACAACTCCAGGAACGTCTTTTGAAGACATTGGACTACTCGTTGATAAAACCTTTGATCGTAAACTTGATCAAGCGTGGGTTGAATCCATGATCAAACGCCTTGAAAACGAAGGGCTTTTGAAAACAAACGCACGAACTATTTTGCTTTAGAGAAAATTCATTTATAATACTGTTACTCACACAAGACCTGATCGTGGGTCACTCTATTTGGGCAAAACTTGGCTTATGGGCTTGGATTCGTTTCTCCCGTGGGAAAAACGTGAGAGCCCCGCGGTTTGTTCGAAGTGAACAAACAGAAGACCTCGTCACTCAGGCACAGCTTGACTGAACGAGTGTCTGTCGACCTTGCCTCCGGGCAGGTACCCGACTGTCGCGCGCCAATACAGAGACGTGTGGGGAATCAAAAATCACTCAAGCAATTGAGTGATTTTTCTATTAAGAATTATCTGGATGTTACTGCACCGAATACACAACTGTTGGACTCATTGGAACGAATCGCAATGAATCAGAGAGCGGTATTGGTGGATACGAAGTGTCGATGAATTCCGCGGCTGTTGCGTAAGATGCTGTTTTGGCTGGAACAAAGGTTATTGCTGAAAGATGATCTGCCGAGACAAACCTTGAGGTATCAATCGTTGGTTTTGGATCTGACACTGCGGATCCGTCTAAAATGGACGTACCAGTTACAGCAAATACGACAACTAGAACAGTTCCGGCAAACAAAGGAGCTGTATACGCAATGAATCTGTTTTTCTTTTCGTTTCGTTCACACGTCGAATCAAAATAGCTTGAACAAAGCAGACTTCTTCGCAGACGATAACGATGCATAACATCGTCTGGCACGTCTGTGTCGCCAACCTGCTTGAGAAGTTCTTCAATTTTGAGTGACGTGTTGTTCATAAGTTAATGCAAAGGTTTGATTGGTTTCTTGTTTTGTTTGTCCTTCGATCATCAAGGATTGAAGTTTTTTCAATGCACGATGGATGTGTGACTTTACGGTTCCTTCTTTCATGCGCAAGGCAAGAGCAATTTCAGGAACGGAAAGTTTTGAGAAAAATCGAAGGGTTAAAATGTCTTGTTGTTTTTGATTTAGTTGTTTCATGAGCTTTGTGACAAGCTCAATCTGCGTTTTGAGTTCCTCCGCGTCCTCGCCCATGCGATAAGCGATGTCAGGACGAAACTCTTCATGTGCCACAATTTCCGGAGCTTCTTCTGTTGTCACCTCGAACATTTTCATTCGACGTCGGAAATAATTTCCGACTTGGGCAACAGAAATGGAAAAGAGCCAAGACTTAAATGAAGCACCTTTTTGTGGTTTATACTTCTGAATATTCTTCAGTGCCTGAAAAAACGTCTCACTTGTGAGGTCTTTTGCAACCTCTGCGTTATGTGTCCGACTGTACATGAACCCAAAGATGGGCTGGTAATACTCGTCGTACAACCGCCCAAAAGCCTCTGGGTCATTTTTTGCATTGGCAATCACCTCCGTTTCATTATCGATCATAATGTGCGTTTAATTGTTCGACCTTGCACAGGTATATCGTCAGCGTAACAGATTCGTTGCAGTGAGCAAACGAACAGAAGTTACTCGTAACGAAGAGCTTCGATTGGGTTTAATTTTGCGGCACTTTTTGCGGGATAGTAACCAAAGATGAGTCCAATGGCTGTTGCAACAACAACAGATAAGACAATCGCACTCGGAGGAATAATAACAGACCAGGTATCTAGGAAAAAATTCTGAATAATCCATCCCATTGCCAAAGAAATGAGTACACCACCAATAACACCAATCAATCCTCCCAACATCGTTAACAAAATCGCTTCGATCAAAAACTGACGCAAGACTTCTTGATTTGTTGCTCCTACAGCTTTTCTGAGTCCAATTTCTCGCGTGCGCTCCGTTACAGAAACGAGCATGATGTTCATAATTCCTATTCCTCCTACAAGCAGAGAAATAGCGGCAATCGATGAAAGCAAAATGGTAAGCACGTTTCCAATTGTTCCAACGGTTTTTGTTGCATCCGTCTGCGAACTAACGAGGAAGTCATCCTTTTCAGCTAACCCATTTGGATTTTCAATATCGTGTGTTTCGCGTAATAGAATAGCTAAATCTTCCTTGGTGGTCTCGATATCGGAACGTGAAATGGCGGAAAGATAATTCACATAATCGACTCCCAAGATATCGTTTTGCATGGTTGTCACTGGAATAAACACTTGCTTATCCAAGTTTTGGAAAAAGCGTGTCCCCTGTTCGTCAAAGACGCCAACAACTCGAAAAGATAAATCTTTAATCTTAATGCGTTGTCCAATCGGGTCCGAAGCACCAAAAAAGTCTTCGGCAATTTCTTTTCCTAAAACAACGACGCGTGCGTTCCCACTCACATCCTCTTTCTCTAAGTTTCTTCCCAAAGCAACGTCCGCAGGAAAAATACTTGTTTGTTCATCGTCCGTTCCCACAACTTGAATAAAACTGTTTGATTCCTGAAAAATAACCGGAACCGTTGTATAAAGCGAGGGGCTAACCGACGAGAACAATCCTGAACGCTCCATGGCGATTTCATCATCTAAATTAACTGTTTGTTCAATAAAGGGACTTGGCGGTCCTCCTTCAGATTCACCACTTGAAGGCTCAACGAAAATCAAATCTGAACCAAGATCTGCGACTTGATTCAAGATGAGACCCTGTGCCCCCTGACCAATCGATAACATGACGATCACCGCTCCTATTCCAATTACAATACCCAAGATCGTCAACAACGACCGAGATCGTGTCCGGTTCAACGAGTTAAGTGCTGTAAAAACGATATCGCTGATCTTCATACTTATTTTGAATATCCTCCTCGTCGCTGATGACCATTGCTTGAATCAGATTGAAGAAACCCATCTTTAAATCGCAAAATACGCTTGGAATACTCTGCTGCCTCAGCTTCATGGGTTACCATCACAATCGTGTGACCAGCATCGTTGAGATCAGCGAGGAGTTCTAGAACTTTCTCCCCTGTTTTAGAATCCAGGTTTCCGGTTGGTTCATCGGCATAAACAATCGAAGGGTTATTCACCAGAGCTCTGGCAATGGCAACCCGTTGTTTTTCCCCACCGGAAAGCTGTGAAGAATAGTGGTTCATGCGGTGGGTCATGGAAACAGATTCAATCGCATCCTTTGCCAACCTTAAGCGCTCTTGTTGTGTATGTTCTGTATAGGTTGTAGGAAGTAAAACATTTTCAAGCACGGTTGATTTTTGAAGAAGATTAAACGCTTGGAACACAAATCCAACTTCATTCAAACGCATCTTTGCAAGCGCTACATCACCCAACCCTTTCACATCCGTTCCATTGAACGAGTAAGATCCGCTCGTAAACGTGTCCAAAAACCCCAGAATATGCATGAGCGTTGATTTTCCAGATCCACTTGGTCCCATAATGGAAACAAATTCCCCCGGATGAATAACAAAACTCACTCCTTGGAGAGCAGGAGTGGTGACCTCATCGTTCACATAGAGTTTTGTGAGATCTTGAACGTGGATGAGCGGATTACTCATGAATTTCTTTTACAATGACCAAGTCACCCTCTTGAAGCCCAGAAAGAATTTCAATGCGACCAAGATTTCCTCGAATACCCGTTGTAATATCTCGATCAACAGGCTTGTTCTTTTCTAAAATTCGTACAATGAATCCTCCATTTTTCTGAACAACCGTTCGTTGTGGCACAGAGAGAACAGCCTCACGTTTTTCTGTTTCGATAACAAGATCCGCAGACATTCCAGGGCGCAACGTTGCTTCTTCTCCTTGATTCAAGTAGATCGTTGCTTCGTAATACACAACACCTTCAATTAACTTTTCAGCTGGATTGATTTCTGCAACCACACCCATGAGAGCTGGTTTGCCCGTGTAAGCATCAAACGAGATACTCACCAAGTCATTGATCGCCACTTTTGTGACGTCACTCTCAGAAACGTTTGCAAGGATCTTAAATTGTTGCTCGGTTGTTTGAACCGTTACAACAGGTGTGGAAGCCATGATTGTCTCACCAATTTCTGAATCAATCCTTGTCACGTTTCCTGCGATTGGAGAAACAATGACGGCTTTTTCTAGGCGAGCTTTCGCGGATTGGTAAGAGGCGATTGTACGAGCAACGTCGGCTTCATAAGACGCAAGATCAATGGCACGCGGTGCAGACTGAAGTTCTGTTAAACTAGCTTGTGATTTTGCTAGATCTGATTCACGAACAAGAACCGTTGCCTCTGAACTGGAAACAGCATTTGCTAACGAAGCGATCTGCTGTGAAGCAACTTTTTGTGTAAGGTTTAAACTGGCCTTTGCTGCACGGAGTGTATTTTGTGCGTCCTCAAGGGAACTTCTTGTTGAATTCAATACTGACTCCACACCTTGCAAAGCGTTTTCCACAGAGGTCTGATCCGCTTGAACCGCGTTTCTGACACTATCTATGTTTGTTTTAAGCGCGGACAAATCATCTAACGTGAAATTAGTTGTTGTGAGTGTGGCGTCAACGACTTTTTTTGTATAAAGCGCCAATTTCCCAGCATCATCAAGAGCTTTTTCAACCAATCGGCCTGTCTGTAAAATCGTTGACTGATTTGAACTAATTGTTGTTGCAGACAATGCCGTTTCAGCCGTGTGCAGACTCGCTTCCGCGTCCAAGTAGCGATCTTTTGCAATGGTCAAAACAGATTCATCGCGAGCACTCAAAACCTTTTCAAAATCATCATTTGCATAGCCATTTCGAACTCCCAATACATCATCTGATTCCACAAGAGCCGTCCGAACGCTAATCACCCCTGACAAAGAAACAACATACAAATCTCGATACGCGTCACTAAGTGTTTGTGCGTTCAGTCGTTCAACTTGTTTTACGTCGTCTTGTGCCGACTCAACCGTGGTTTGTGCAGAAACAACATCTGCTTCATACCGCTCTTTTGTGGCTTGTAAATAGGACTTTGCATTTTCTAGATCGATCTTTGCAACATGTAACAATGCCTCTGATCCCCTTACCGCCTCTGAAGAAACGTTGACGGTCTCACGCTTTTGACCAATTTTGACTTTATCAAGATTCGCTTGCGCATATTGTGCGGATTGATACGCCGCTTGTACATCTGCCTCAAGTTCTTTTGTATCTAACTTTGCAAGAACAGCTCCCTTCTCGACAATATCTCCCACATTCACAAGCACCTCAGCAAGTGAACCACCAACATCAAATGCAAGGTCGACTTGATCAATCG
>CALRGL010000058.1 GCA_943357275.1 Candidatus Uhrbacteria bacterium RIFOXYB12_FULL_58_10
TCCGACGACGTTCCTGGACGCTCAAAGGCTTACGAATCCATTATCAAAGGTGAGCCAATCAAGAAGGTCAACATTCCAGAATCATTTAACGTGCTCGTCCGAGAGTTGAAGGGACTTTGTCTCGATGTCGAACTTCTCAAAGACGGTACGAAGGTCGATCTTCCTGGTGAAAAACAAGCAAGCACTAACTAGACATCTATGTTTAAAAAACAAGACGCCCTTAAGTCCACTGACTTTGACTCCATCCGTCTACGCCTTGCTTCACCAGAGGTTATTAAATCCTGGTCGTACGGAGAAGTTCAAAAACCTGAGACGATTAACTATCGTACGCAGAAGCCAGAAAAAACCGGTTTGTTTGCTGAGGAAATCTTTGGACCTAGCAAAGACTGGGAATGTTACTGCGGTAAATACAAAAAAATTCGTTATAAAGGAATCGTCTGTGACAAGTGTGGTGTTGAAGTGACCCACTCTATTGTCCGACGAGAACGCATGGCTCACATCGAGCTAGCGTGTCCGATCACACACATCTGGTTCTTGCGAGGTGTGCCTTCCAAGATCGGAACTGTGCTGGACTTGTCCATTCAAAACTTGGAAAAAGTTATTTACTTTGCAAGCTTCATGATCACAGATGTGAACGAGGAAGCAAAAGAAATGACCCTTGAACAAGTGAAACAAGAACGCAAGAGCAAACTCAACATGATTGAGGGAGAATTCAAGCGTGATATTGGACGACTTGCGCAAAAGTTTGGTGAGGATGAAAAAGCCATCACAAACGAAACACGACGGCTCGAAGAAATTCGTGATGCAAAGTTGGAAGAACTTGAAGAAGACTATTTGGAGGTCATGGAAGAACTTAAAGATTTGAAAGTTCTCTCCATCATTTCAGAACAGCGTTATCACGAGTGGTCCATGAAGTACGGTCACATCTTTGACGCACAGATTGGTGGAAGTGCGATCAAGAACATGTTGAAGCGCATCAATGTTGCTGAAACCATGGTGAAGCTTGAAGAAGAATTGCAAGACGCAACCAAGACCAAGCGTGATCGATTGCTTCGACGTCTCAAACTGCTCAAGTCCCTTCATATCAACGGTATTGAACCAAGTTGGATGGTGCTTGAAAACCTCCCAGTGATCCCACCAGACTTGCGTCCGATGGTCCCACTCGACGGAGGACGATTTGCTACGTCAGACTTGAACGACTTGTATCGACGTGTCATTAACCGAAACAACCGTTTGAAACGATTGTTCGAGCTCAACGCTCCAGAGGTGATTGCACGAAACGAAAAACGCATGTTGCAAGAGGCTGTTGACTCGCTTATCGACAACAGTGCTCGACATTCAAAAACGGTTATCGCTGCTACAGGAAAGAAACGCCAACTCAAGTCTCTTGCAGACCAGTTGAAAGGAAAGCAAGGTCGATTCCGACAAAACTTGCTTGGTAAGCGTATCGACTATTCTGGACGTTCCGTGATTATCGTCGGACCTCACCTCCATCTTGATCAATGTGGTATTCCAAAAAAGATGGCCCTTGAGCTCTTTAAACCATTCGTGATTTCCAAGTTGATCGAACGCGAATACGTTCACAACATCCGAAGCGCGAACCGATTTATCGAATCTGACCGATCTGAAACTTGGGATATTTTGGAAGAGGTGATTAAGGATGCGTTCGTGCTCCTAAACCGCGCACCAACCCTTCACCGTCTTGGTATCCAAGCCTTCCGCCCAACCTTGATCGAAGGAAAAGCCATCCAGCTTCACCCGCTCGTTTGTGACGCGTACAACGCGGACTTCGACGGTGACCAAATGGCTGTGCACGTTCCACTCACACAAGAAGCACGAGCCGAAGCACGAGAAATCATGCTTGCAACAAAGAACTTGCTCAAGCCTGCGCACGGTGGACCGGTTGCAACCCCTGGAAAAGATATTGCCTGGGGAATCTTCTACCTCACAATGGAACTTGTAGAAAAACCAGAAGACACAAAAACCATTCCATGGTTCTCCTCTGAAACAGATGCCGTTTATGCGGTGAAATGTGGTCGTCTCAAATGGCGAGACTGGGTCATGGTTCGACTCGACAATGGTGAGATTACTTTGACCACACCAGGTCGAGTGCTTGTGAACAAACAATTCCCAGAAGAGATTCCATTCATGAACCAGATCATGGGAAAGAAAGAGCTCTCGAGCATTGTGAAGTACTATTTGGAACTTCATGGTTCAGAAAAGACCGCTCACTTCTTGGACGACTTAAAGGAACTCGGATTTGAATATTCCACACAGTCTGGTTACTCCTACGCGATGGCAACCTTGCCAGACGTTGAAGTCAAACCAGAACTGATCGCAGAAGGTCATAAGCGTGTGCAAGAAGTGGAAGAATATTTCATCCAAGGATTGCTCACAGGATCAGAACGACACAGCTCGATCATCAAAGTTTGGAACGAAATTAAAGATCGGATTTCTGAAGCTTCCAAAAAGGCTTTGCCAAAAGACAACTCTGCTTACACCATGATCGAATCTGGTGCCCGAGGATCTTGGGGTCAGATGACACAGACGGTTGGTATGAAAGGACTGGTGGCAAACCCTTCCGGAGACGTTATCGAACTTCCTGTTACGTCTTCCTATAAAGAAGGATATGACGTGCTCGAGTTCTTTATCTCTTCCCACGGTGTACGAAAAGGATTGACGGATACCGCGCTTCGTACCGCGAACGCTGGTTATCTCACACGCCGACTTGTTGACGTTTCACAAGACGTGATCGTTCGCGAGGAAGATTGTGGTGATGAAAACGGTGTCGTGATTACCAAAGAAGAATCTGACGAAATCGGAGAAGCACTGATCATTCGTATCTTGGGACGATTCACACTTGATGACATCAAAAAACCAGGCACAAAGAAAGTCGTGGTGAAGGCTGGTGAACTGATTACGGAACCTGCAATTCGTGAAATCGAATCTTGGGAAACACCGCTTGAACAAGCACGTATTCGCTCTGTGATGACTTGTGGACTCCGACGAGGAGTTTGTCAGAAGTGTTACGGATATGATCTTGCTTACAACAAACTTGCGAAGCTTGGTACAGCTGTTGGAATCATGGCGGCTCAATCAATCGGAGAGCCTGGAACACAGCTCACCATGCGTACCTTCCACACCGGAGGAGTCGCTGGAAAAGATATCACCCAAGGATTGCCACGTGTCGAAGAACTCTTCGAAGCACGTAATCCAAAACAAAAAGCGATCATGACCGAGGTGACTGGAACCGTCAGTTTGGAAACGGTTCAACGCGAGATTGTTCAAGCCGGAACCGGTAAACAAATTCTCGACATGCGCCCAGGTCAAAAGACGGTGAAGATCACCCACGATTCCATCGAAGAAGAAATCTACGTTTGTGGAAAAACAGGTGAAATCACCGTAAAGAAAGGTGATCATGTTGCCAAAGGCCAAGGTTTGGCTAAGAAAGGCAACGGAACAATCATTGAATCAGAAGTAGACGGAACCGTTTCTGTTGTTAAAGACGGATCTGTAACAGTCGTTCACGAAGCAAAGAAAATTCGTGAGTATATTATCCCGCCTGGATTTACGCTCTATGTAAAAGATGGAGACGAAGTTCAAACAGGAGACGCTCTTACAGACGGAAACTTGGACTTGCAACTCTTGTTCAAATACAAAGGACAAGATGCTGTGCAGAAATACCTTTCAAAGGAAATTCAGTTCATCTATTCAAGCCAAGGACAGAAGGTAAACAACAAACACATTGAAGTCATTGTTCGCCAAATGTTCTCTCGTGTACGCATTACAGATCCAGGCGACACAGATTTGTTGCCAGGTGAAATCATCGAAAAAGCAACCTATTTGGATGCAAACGATGATGTCATGGAACACGAAAAGAAAGCGGAAGCAGAACCATTGTTCCTAGGTATCACAAAGATCTCGCTCTCAACGGACTCCTGGCTCTCAAGCGCTTCCTTCCAAGAAACTGCCAAGGTGCTTATCAACGCGGCTGTAACTGGAAAGATTGATCGTCTTGAAGGGTTGAAGGAAAACGTGATCATCGGTCGTCTCATTCCTGCTGGTACGGGATTCCGTGACATGCAAGAAGAATTGATCGGTAAGATCGTTCACAAATATCGCCGTCCAGAGTTTGATCAATCAGAAGAAAAAGTGATTGACGCAGAAATTACAAAAACATTCGCAGACAACACGGTTGTAGAACCGGGAATGGAAGCGGAAAAAGAATTGTAAAAAGAAAACCACCCGACGTTTAGGCGAAGGGTGGTTTTTTGTTTGTCAGCTCTTCCTATTTTTGATACGCTCGTAACGATTTAAGACCAAGTTATGGCAAGACATTCTCATTTTCACAATATTCAACTTACCAAAGGCAAGGCCGATGCTAAACGAGCTAAGACGTTTGTGAAGCATGTAAAATCTATTACGGCGGCAGCTAAAGAGGGGGGAGGAGACGCGGCGTTTAATGTATCACTTCGTGTGGCGGTGGACGCGGCTCGATCAGCGAACATGCCAAAGGAAAATATCGACCGTGCGATTGCTCGTGGGATTGGGAATACCGATGGGGGAGAGCAAATCGTGGAAGTGATCTACGAAGGATTTGGTCCTGGTGGAATTGCGTTTTTAGTTGTGTGTCTCACGGATAATCGCAATCGATCTATCACAGAAGTTCGTACAACCATTCAGAAAAATGGTGGGAACATTGCGGGGCAAGGATCCGTTGCGTGGATGTTTGAGAAGAAAGGAGTGATTGTGATTGAAGATACTACTCTTATTAAGGACCGAGATGGATTTGAACTTGCTGTCATTGATGCGGGTGCAGAAGATTTCGAAGAACGAGAGGGAATGATTCAAATCGTGACACCTGTCTCAACATTCAAAGCCGTTTTTGATGCGATCGACAAACTTGGAATCAAACCTGATTCCGGATCACTTGCTTATCTTGCAAAAGAATCTGTTGAGATTAACGATGGAGATGCAGAGCTTATGCAGTCCCTTGTAAGCAAGCTCGAAGCATTAGATGATGTAGATACGGTTTATACCAACCAACGATAATATGAAGGAGGGAACATTAATCATGGGTGTAGATCCTGGGTTTGGGAGAATGGGATTTGGCGTTCTTTATTCCGATGGCAATAAAATGGAATTGGTCGATTACGGGGTGATTACGACAACCAGTGGAGATGCATTTGAGCAGCGGCTGCTTCACATCGGAAATGATCTGCACGAACTTTTTGAACATCACAAACCTGACGTTGTTGCGATTGAAAAATTGTTTTTTGGAAAGAGTTCTACAACAGCCATGCGTGTGGCTGAAGCTCGAGGAGTTGTGTTACTCATGGCAGCTCAAGCTGGAGCGACCGTGATTGAATACACACCAGCTCAGGTCAAAAAAGCTGTGACTGGGGACGGAAAGGCGGGGAAACAAGCCATGCAAAAGATGGTGAAAGAATTGCTTCACTTACCTAAACCACCAAAGCCAGATGACGCAGCGGACGCGATTGCGATGGCGATTACGGCGAGTACGAAACGTTGGTAAAAAAACAACCGTCCGAAAGGGCGGTTTTGAGTTTGGTCTATCGACCATTCAAGGTTGGACGAAGCATTTCTGCCAGCAAAGTCATACGGACTAGAAGTCCATTATCAGCTTGTCGAAAATAAGCTGCACGCGGATCAGAATCGACATCCGTGTGAATTTCATCGATGCGTGGCAAAGGATGCAAGATGGCCATTTTGGATTTGGCTTGTTCAAGCATGTTTGCACGCAGAACGTAACATCCGCGACAGCGTTCGTATTCTTCCAGATTGGTAAACCGCTCCTTTTGAATACGTGTCATATAGATCACGTCGGCTCGAGGAACAGCCGAGGTAAGATCAGTCACTTCTTCAAATTCGATGCCGGCACGAGAGAGTTCGGCTTTGATACGACTGGGAATTTGCAGATTCTGCGGAGACACGAGGATAAGTCGCGCTTTGTAGTGACAAAGAAGTTTGGCAAGAGAATGAATGGTTCTGCCATGCTTGAGATCACCAACTATCGCAATGGTTAGATTTTCCAAGGTGCCGAGTTCATTGTAGATCGTATACAGATCAATGAGCGCTTGGGTTGGATGTTCGCCGGGGCCGTCGCCACCATTGATGATTGGAACGCGACTGACACTCGCGGCACGTTTGGCTGCGCCTTCTTCTGTGTGTCGAAGCACGATAATGTCTGCAAGACCGCTCACGATGCGAATCGAGTCCTCCAGAGTCTCGCCTTTGGCTGCAGAAGAAAATTCTTTGGCATTTTCCGTCCCGATCACGTTTCCACCCAGTCGCAGCATGGCCGCTTCATGGCTGAATCGTGTTCGGGTGGAAGGTTCATAGAAATACGAGGCCATGATGTACCCACTCAAGAGCTGGCTGGCGTGATGCCGAGCCACCGAACGCATTTCATGAATGCGTCCAAAGAGTTGGGAAACAACCTCTGTATCCAACTGATCAACACTGATCAAGTGACGAAGTGCCATGGAATACCTCCAAGAAATCAGGAGAAAGATCAGGCC
>CALRGL010000059.1 GCA_943357275.1 Candidatus Uhrbacteria bacterium RIFOXYB12_FULL_58_10
AGATCGATCGCCTCTTGTCGATCTAATCGTCGAAATAAATTAATCTCGTCTTCTTTCCCTTCTTGAAGAGCTGCCTCAGCGATCTCGTTAATAATCGTCATTGGGTCATCATCATAAGGATCTTCGTTTGTCACAATCACAACATCAGCTTGTTTTGCAGACATCTGTCCGAGAATGGCACGACGTGCGCGATCGCGACCACCGCCAGTTGAACCAAGAACATGAATCAATCGCTTAGAATGCATCAACGCCAGAGCGTCGTACGTTGCTTGTAGGGCAATTGGTTCAGGTCCGTAATCGACAATGACAGAAAAGGGCTGGCCTTCACTGATTTGTTCGAGTCGGCCAGCAACTGGTTTGAGTTCAGCAACCGTTTTTGCAATCGCATTCAATTCAAATCCAAGCGCTTGAGCCGTTGTGATAGCGCCAAGAACATTGTGAAAATTGTAACGACCGATTGGATGAAAGGTAAACGCTGTTTTGTCGATTGTAAACGTTGTTCCTTCTGATGTCATGGTCACGCGATCCGCGTTGTGTCCAAATCCGATTTGTTTTCCTGCGTTGAACGATAAAAAATAAGCCGAATGTTCGTCCAAAACGTTCACGACACTCAACTTCTCAACGGGTTTTCCCTTCAATACTTTGGTTGGCAATCCAGCAAGCGTAGAAAACAACACACCTTTTGCTTGTTTGTAAGCTTCAAATCCGCCATGTGCCTCGATGTGTTCTGGGGTGAGATTGGTAAACACGGCCACATCAAAATGAATGCCCACGTGACGATTCTGTACAATCCCTTGTGAAGAAACCTCGACAAGAGCGTACTGACACCCTGCGTCAGCCATCTGCTTTAACATCTTTTGTGTTTGAAAACGACCGAGCATGGTCATCTTTTGATCATTCTGCCATTCACGGTCCGCAATCTTAAACCCAGCTGTTGTTGTCCATCCAACGGTTGCTCCACAGCCTTCTAAAATTCTTCCAAGAAACTGAACTGTTGAAGATTTTCCATTGGTGCCTGTAACACCAATCACAACCATTCGCTTGGAAGGGTTGTGATAAATCTTGGCAGACACGTGTGCCAGTGCCAAGTGATACTGATTAAGCAGTGATTCCGGAAGCATCTTCCGAATCCGTTGTTTAAGCATACAAACCATTACTTCTGTTGTTTTAATGCTTCGACACCTGCTTTAAATTGATCTCCTCGATCAAATTCATTTTTGAAAATACCAAAACTAGAGGTTCCTGGAGACAAAAGAACAACATCTCCCAACGAGACAATATTCTTGATGGAATCAAACGCCTCTTTCATAGAATTTACGCGAACTGACGGTGCACCAGATCCAATTGCTCGTTCAAAATCATCTGCCGCTGTTCCGTCAAACACAACAACAAACTTACATTTCTCTCCAATCTTTTTTCCTACTTCTGTAAAACTAAGACCTTTGGATGATCCTCCACCCATTAGCACAACGTTTCCACCTTTGCTGAATCGATCCAAAGCAGCCATAAGTCCCTCTGGGGACGTTGCGGTTGTATCGTTTACATAAATGACTCCGTCGATTTCTGCCAAAACTTCTTGTCGACCAGGAAGTCCAGCGAATGACTTGAGTGCCTCGTGAATCTGCTCATCTGAGACACCTGCAAAATGTGCGGCAAGAGATGCAGAAAGGGCATTCATCACGTTGTGTTCACCTTCAATTCTAATATCATGGACATGGGCAACCTCAACTGTTTTTCCATTGATGACACGTATCAACTTGTCGTCATTGGCATACATTCCCTCTTTTCCTTCTGAAAGAGGTTTTGAAGAAAACCAATAAATATGTTCAGATTTTACACGCGTTACAATATCTTCCATGATTGCTTGATCCGCATTCAAAATGGCAATTTGTCCAGGCTTTTGTTGTTGAAAAATAAGCTCCTTTGCTTTTACATAATGATCGAATGATGCGTATCGATCCAAGTGATCTTCATAGGCATTTGTCAAAATGGCAATTTCTGGTCCAATCTCTAAACCTTCAAGACTTTCCAAGAGCCAAGAAGAAAGCTCAAGAACAATCGGAACAGGGGCGGTTTCCTCGAGTAACCAATCTAAATCTTCCAAAGGTGAACGAGTAATATTTCCCGCGACAACCGCTTTTGGATGAACGGTCTTTAGCATCTCACCAAGAAGAGCCGTTGTTGTAGATTTTCCACGAGTACCCGTGATCGAATAAATAGGAAACGGACAAAAACGGAAAAAAAGAGAAATGTCACTTTCAATAGGAACGTTCGCTTCTTTTGCAAGCAAAATAAACTGCGATTCTCGTGCAACCCCAGGGTTTTGCATCACAAGATCCACGTTGGTGAAATCGTCGGCTTGATGTTCTCCAAGCACAAACACCGGCTGATAAATATCTCGATCTTTATACTCGGCCTTGTACTGGGTATACCACTTGGTAATTTCTTCAACGGATTCTTTGAGTTCTTCTTTGCTTTTCAAGTCTGTAATCACAATCTGAGCTCCATGTCGCATCAGCCATTTTGCCGCTCCAACACCACTTCCCTGTTTAAAACGACCAAGCCCCATGACCGTGACTGCTGCATCTTGGAAGCTCTCAATTGAAGTAAGATCGATTGCCATATTAAAATTTCCCTAACAAATTAGCGATTCGTATCGCAAAATGCGATTGAAGAATTTCAGTCGCCATGCGGATGTATTGTATCACACCTTTAAATAAGCCCATTTTTTGAACGTTGGATACGCTGTTTAGATTCGTTAAAACAACAGATCCGTAGGGCAACTTGTTTAATCGACAACAATAATTCAACGCAACTTCAACCATACGTCCCTGTAAATATTCTGGGGCAATGGCTTCGATCACTTCTCGTTGCAAGGCTCGTTGTCCACTCACAAGTGGTAAATAACGTCTGACGTTTTTCTGCATTGGACCACAAGATCGAACGCCCACATTCATCACTCTGGCTCCGCTTAAAACGGGAGAGACAATTTGTTCAAGATGTTCTGTTGTGAGCCCAACCAGATTTGCGTCCAGGATAAGCAGAACGTCTGCATCTGTTTTGGTCAGTGCGTATAAAAGTGCTTGTCCTTTTCCAAGTTGTCGTTTGCGTTCAAAAAGAGTCACACCCGTTTGTCGTGCACGCACAACCGTTTCATCTGTTGATCCGTCAGAGATCACCATGACCTCTTGGACCAAATCAAAAGATTGAACAACGTTTACAACGTCCGTGATTGTTTTTTCTTCATTGTGAGCAAAAATAATCGCACACACTCGTTGATTCATAAGAGAGGAGATGTACCTTTGGTTGTTCCAAATTGACGGATCGCTTTTTCAAGCAGGACTCGAAGTTGTTCACCTCGCTTTACAAACGGAATGAGAATTTGATACCCCGATACCACAAGTTGGTTTAATGATTCGATCGTGCGATCGAGATAAATAAGGGCTAAATCATATTCTTTTTGAATCAACTGAAACAAAAAGGGATCCTCTGAGGGATCTTGCATCCTGCCAATCGACAACTTGATTGGCACCATCTTTGCATTGAGATACACACGAAACATGTCTTTTGATGTGTTTTCTCCTGTTTGATACTGATTCTTTGCAAAGACAAATAAATCATCACTCCATGCGTAAGCTTGGAGATACAGCGGATCACGTTCCAGTTGATTTTTGAGTTGTTCTAACAGAGAAGTCCGTGTATCGACTTCGAGCGTATGGTCATGGTCCGCGTGATCTTGATGGAGAAGCTCTGGACCAACATTCAACACAAATTCATCTTCGACACGATCTTCTGTGTCCATCTGTTCTTTTAAGATCCGCATTTCCATAGCGGACTGAGGAAGATGAAGATGTTCGACAAACTCGTAGACTTGTTCCAGATCTTCTTCAAGTACGTCAATTTCATCACGCTGAAACACCCACGCATGATCATCAGGATCGAATGCTGATGTCATAGGACATTTCTTCTAGGCGACTCAAATTCTTTTTTGCCTGATCAAACTTGGTTCTCAGATACCCGGTAAGATCCAAGCTTAAAAAATACTCAATGATCATTTCAACGGTCTCGCGCGCTGGAGACAATGCTTCCACGTTTCCAAGCGTTACTTGTCGAAGGGCATAGCGAACAATCTCTCCGGTTGCGTCTGAGAGTCCTGCAAAGTAAGTACTTGCATTCATGGCTCGTTTATCAATTTCCCCAACAGTGCCTTTTTCTAAAAACTGCTGGAAGATAAGGGCTTCCGCGTATTCTTCCAACGCAGCATGGTACGCACCTTCATACTGAAGTTCTGGATGTTTTTTAAAAAGCCGTTCTTCTGCTTGAAACAGTTCTTTTGCTTTTTGAAGCAAGGCCTCTGCATCTTTTTTGCTGTCGCGATGAAGCGCAAAAATAGCTCGTTTAGAAAGCCCAAGAGCTTCATTCCCTCGTCCGATGGTTTCGCGACGTGCTTTTGCGTGAGATTGGTACTCTTTTTGAAGTTTTGTAAGAATGCTCGGTGTTTTCATAATACATCTGTTTTATCTGTCTGTTGATTGGCGAATAAGAAACCAACTTTTGAAAAATTCAATACTAAAGAGCTTGACGAAGGCTATCATAAACAACACAGACCAATCAGACAAGGAAAGAGGAACAACCTCGAAAATCGCTTGGAAAAAGGGATGAACCATTCCTAAAATCATTAAAGACAGACCAACCCCCACCCCAATTAACAAAGCTTTGTTAGCAAACGGATTGATCTGAATAAAGGATCTTCGAAAACTTTTTACAACAAAGACAAAGAACAACGAATCAATCCCAACAGCTGCAAACATCATTGATTGAATGTAAATGATAGATTCCCCTTTACTCAACAGCCAATAGTACAGACCAAAAAGAACACCATTTGTGATAATACCGGTCAAGAGCATAAGCCCAACCATCTGACGATTAATCACAGGTTCATCGCGACGATGAGGTTTGAGTGACATCACATCTTGCTCACCTGGCTCCAAGGTTAGTCCAATGTTTGGAAACGTATCTGCCACCAGGTTGATCCAAAGAATTTGTGCAGGAAGGAGCGGCATGGGAAGTCCGAGCAAAATCGAACCAGTAATTAAAATAATCTCTGTAAAACTTCCTGATAACAAGTAGACAATGGACTTGCGGATATTATCAAAGATGACTCGCCCTTCTCGAATAGCACTCGTAATGGTCTTTAAGTTACTATCAAGCAGCACGATGTCAGACGCTTGTTTGGCAACTTCTGTACCAGAACCAACAGCAACACCAATGTCCGCTAATTTGAGTGCGGGTGCATCATTGACACCGTCTCCTGTCATTGCCACAACGTCCCCGCGAGATTGCAAGGCTTGGACGATACGAAGTTTATGATGGGGTTCAACACGTGCAAAAATAGAAATCCGTGCAATCCGTTTTTGTAATTCTACTTCTGTCCATGCGTCTAATTCCACCCCTGTCACAACCGAATGTATTCCAGCATCAATACCGGCTTCAGCAGCAATCGCAATGGCTGTTTTTGGATGATCGCCCGTAATCATGATGGTACGAACTCCTGCTTGGCGAGCCTGTTCAATCTGAAGTTTTGCTTCTGGTCGAAGAGGGTCTCGTAGCCCAATGAATCCTTCAAACACAAATCCCTTACACGATTCAACATCAATAAACGAAACCGCTTTTTTATAATCTCGAGAAATAACCATTAAGACACGAATCCCTTTGGAAGCAAGATCTGTGACAACTGTTTCAAGATGATCTTGCTGCTTTTTAGAAAAATCACAAAACCGCATCAAACGATCAGGAGCTCCTTTAAAAATAACACGTGATCCCTGTTCAAGTTTATGAGCCGTGCCCATGAACTTATTCTTACTTTCAAACGGAACAACTGCTTTTCTTGTAAAACGTTCTCGGAGTCGGGAAGGATCAAGTTGTTCCTTTAAAGCAAGAAGAAGGAGTGCTCGTTCTGTAGGACTCCCTTGCGCTTGTTGTCCATCTTTGTTTGTCGTTAAAATTGCATCATTACAAAGAACGCTAAGCTCAATAACTTTTTTTGCCTGCTTTGAAAGAATGATGGACGAATCAGCTAGATCATAGAGTTTGTCTGCTGCAAACAAATGAGAGGCTCTCATTTCACCTTGCGTGATTGTTCCTGTTTTATCGGTACAAATCACAGAAACACTTCCCAACGTTTCAGCTGCCACAAGACGTCTAACCAGTGCTCTCTCATGCAAGATCCGTTGCATCCCAATAGCTAAAATAATCGTTACGGAAACCGTCAATCCTTCAGGAATCGCCGCAACCGCAAGAGCAATACTCATCTGAAACATCTCAACTGGACTACGCCCCGTCAACACACCAAGACAAAAAATACTCAAAATGAGACCAAAAATAACAATAGCAATCCAATGAGCCAATTGATTCAACTCA
>CALRGL010000060.1 GCA_943357275.1 Candidatus Uhrbacteria bacterium RIFOXYB12_FULL_58_10
CTTCTTTGATCCCAGCGGATTCTCCCAAGATGATCGCTCCAACGCCGTTTTCTTCGAGGTTCAAAGCGACTCCGTACACACCACCAGGAAACTCAAGCATTTCAGAGGCTCGAGCTTGTGTGAGTCCTGTCATGCGAGCTGTCCCGTCGGAAACTGAGACAACGGTTCCAACTTGTTCTTCTTTTGCCTCAACATGAAATTGTTCAAGTGAGTTCTTAAGTGCGTCAATGATGTCTTTTTTAGTTGCCATAAAGGGTTCGTCTAAGTTGTTCGAGGGCGGTCGTCACGGTTCCGTCAATGACTCGATCATCAACAGTGAGCCGTGCGCCACCAATCAAGGATTCATTTACGATTTCACGCATTTCTGCGCCTTTTGCTAAGTGAACGAGTTGTTTTCTAAGTGTTGCACTGATCGGATGAGCGGTTTCAATCGTCAGAGTTGCCACGCCGTTTCGCTCTTTCCAAAGCTGTTCGATCGCAGAAACCACGTCATGCATGCGACCAAGTTCGTTTTGTTCAGAAAGCAATCTGACACAGCTCTTTGTTACTTCTTCAAGCGGAAGTTTATCTTTTTCAACCAGATCGATCACTACACCCGCGAGTTGTTTTGGTGTGTAGTTCATACCATCTTCTCAACAACCTCTTGTGCCAATTTCTGTGAAGTTTTTTCTGAAACAGATTCTTTCAAAACCTTCGTTGCAGCCGCAACAGCAATGTCTACGATTTCTGTTTTTACTTCGCGAAGCATGTTTGCTTTGTCTGTTTTGAGCTGTTCCTTTCCCTGATTCACAATCTTCATCACTTCTTCCTTTGCCTGCTCAAGCATTTCCTTTTTGCGTCGATCTGCATCTGTTCGAGCTTGCTCAAGCATAAGAGCAGATTCTGTTTTTGCCTCGGTCACAATTTTGTGATGCTCAGCTTCCACTTCTTTTAATCGGTTCTCGATTTCAACCGCATGCTTCATGCTAGTTTCGATCTTCTCAGATCGTTCATCAAGCAACTTTACAAGCGGAGTAAAAACCCACTTCCAAAGCACAAGCAAAACGAGCGAAAAGTTAAACAACTGAGCAAGAAAAATTTGCAAGTTGATTCCAAGCACGCCAATGCCTCCTGTTGCTTCAACGGTTTTGGCAGCTTCCACGACGACCTGGGTTGTATTGATTGGTGATGACATAAAGATGTGTAGGGGCGCCCCTTGTGGGTGCCCTCTTAAAATAAACAACATTTCAAGACAACCCCACGGAGGGGCTGGATAAGACGTGTTGTTCTAAAGCGTAAAAGCAATAACGAGCGAGTAGATCGCGATAGCCTCAGCAAAGGCCATACCAAGAAGCATTGGAACAAACAACTTTCCTGATGCTTCTGGATTTCGTCCAATGGCTTCCATGGCTTTCATCCCAATAAGTCCGATTCCAAGAGCTGGTCCAATTCCTCCGATTGCCATAACAAGAGCTTTGCTCAAGGTAATTACTACTTCTGGTGACATAGTTTTATTGTTAATTGTTATTAAATAAGATTAATGACTCGCAGCCGGTTCATGTGCGACATGTTCCTCTTCCCCATGTCCATGTTCATCTGTAGCAACAACGAGATACGCGAGCGTGAGCATGGCAAATACGGTTGCCTGTACTGCTCCAACCAAGATCTCTAGGAAGATAAATGGAATTGGAACGAACAAGGAAACCAAGCCAAGCATCACGGTCATCAGCACTTCGCCTGCAAACACGTTTCCAAACAAACGGAGGGAAAGTGATGCAACTTTGGCGATTTCACTGACGATTTCAAGCAGTCCAACACCAAATTCAATCACCGCTACAATAATCGCCATCGGACCTTTTGGAATCGCTTTGAAAATTCCGCGGATGTTCACGAATTTACTGATGTGATTGAGTGGACCGACCGTTACAAGTGCCATGATGTGTGAAGCGATCACCGCAAACAAGGCAATAGCAAGCGTCAGGTTAATATCACTTCCCGCAGGACGTAGAAGTGGAATCAACTCCTTTTCCCCATGAACCATCTCCCAAATGCCGATGGAACCGGTGCCTGGCATGAGTCCAAGCCAATTAGAAAAGAGGATGAAAAGGAAGATCGTGCCGACAATCGGCAAAAACGTACGAGCTTTCTTCTTATCCCCTGTGACTTTTTCTACTTCGTTCAACAAAAATTCAACAACTCCTTCGACGGCATTTTGAAGACCTTTTGGAACAAGTGACTGACGTGATTTCACCAGATATCCAATAATGACAAAGAACAGGACAGCAATCCATCCATTGATCATCGCGTTTGTAATCACGAGTGATCCGAAGTGAAAAAGAGGTTCTGCAGCAACGGTTGGAATCGAGAAACTCATACGTTAGGTGCGTGGAAAATCTTTGGGTTCTTGAGTAATGGATTCGTACAAACGGCCGTAATGTGCAGATTTCTTCTTGATCGAGTAGGCCGTAAGTGCAAAAGCGAGCACAAGCAGAATAATCAAGTAACGTGGTGCCGTTTGATATTTTACGTCCAGCCATTTTCCAGCAAGGGCCGCAAGAACGGCTGGTACCGCAATGATCCCGCCAAACTCAGCGAGAATCTTGAATGCGAGACGTTGGTAGGCACGATCGCTTGATGTGGTCATAAGAAGATCAACAAACGCCCAAAGTATATGGGAATGTCAGGGAAAGGTCAATATTGAGAAAAACCTATTCTTCTGACCACTTCACAATAAACCCTAGCGAAATCGCTGCCAAAGCAAGACCTGGCCAAAAGGACCAAAGATAATGATCGAATAAAGAAATAACAAGCAGACAGACACCTAACATGAGTCCAAACATTCCACCTGGAGTTTTGGAAACGGCCGAATTGATTTGATCGATACGAACTAAAAAGAAAAAGAACGCAGCAAAACCAAGCAAACCAAGTTCCGCAAGAATCAAAAGAGGTGTGTTATGAACAGGTTGAATCGACCAAACAGGTTGATCTGGAAAAAGCTTGTCTGAAGCAAAGACATACCCACCAGGCCCTACCCCGACGATGGGTCGAGATAAAAAGGTGGTCTTAAACATTCCATATTGACTTGTTCGCTCTTCAATCGAAATGGATTCAACACGTAAACTTGGATTGAATCGTGCAAAGAACTGATCTTGGAAAAGAAGGACTGTTCCAAACACGGTTACCGCTGCCACTATCAACAGTGTTTTAGCATGTTTTGGTGGAACACGTTTTCGTTTCCACATCAGACTTGCCAGCAATAAGAAACTCACAGTCAGTCCAAGCCAGGCTCCGCGTGAAAATGTAATGAGCAGTGTAGAAGTAAGCAAAACAGTTGGGATCCAGAGAAATCGTTCGTATTTCTTGTCTGTGAATTTGATTAACCAAGCAAGACAAACAATCGCAACAGCAAGATAGCCTCCGAAGATATTTGGGTGCGGGAAACTTCCATAGGCTCGAAGTGATCGACCTTGCGCGGTTTCGATCACGGAAACACCAGGAAGACTCGCATCTTGCGACGACAATCCAAACCAACTTGATGCTGGGCTTGTCGCGGTTGTGATTTGAAACCAACCAAGCAGAATTGGAATAAACAGTCCTGCAAGAAACCAAGTCATCACAAGATGCGTGTTTGTGCGTTTATCAATAAGCGTCACAAACAATCCTCCCGCTGTGACCAGATGCAAGAGTTGAAAAAGTCCTAACTGATACTGATCTGCAAATGTGAGCGAAAGAAACCCAGCCGCAAATAACACATATAAGGCTCTTGCAGCCTTATCTCCACGAATAGAAAGCTGTGGTTGCCCACGCAAAAAAAGAAGCAAAAGCACAATAAGTTCAACCAAATAAAGCGAAATTTTTCCAAAGGGAATCGGTACATCTTGAATGGTGATCCAAGAACTAATCCATTGGGTTTGCCAAGGTAATAAAAAAAGCACGGCTGATAAACACCACTGTGCGATCTGTTTTCGTTGTTCTTCCGTCCAGATACTCATACTGTCTCACGGACCAGTGCTTCAAATTTTTGAGTAAATAACTCTCGACGATCGTTTTCGTGAAACTTCAACATCGTATCGCTTACCACTACACGTGTGTCTCTATTGGCCAGCTCAACCAACTCAGAAGGCATGCGACGTTTTTGAATCGATCGATACACACCTTCGAGCATTCTTGGTTGAACAGACAAACGAAAGGGTCGTTTACTTTTATGGGTGTGATGTTGAGAGCGCAGTCGAGCGTTTGGCAAAAGCGCACTGGCCCATTTGTTTAACTGTTCAAACGACGCAAGATGCTGATCTTTATCAAAGAATGGCACAAGAGACTTTGTCCAAAACGCTAGATAATAATCTTTTGTGTTGTACTTAAGCGACTCGAGTTGTAGGTCGGTTTGTGTCACAAAAAAACTAAAACAAAATGGATCGTTCACTGGCTGAGATAGATGCTTTGTAGGTCTTCGATTAAGCAAAGCAAACGGGGCAACCAGAAAAAAACGTGACGTCCAAATAAGACCGGGGCGAGTAATAATGAACAAATCAATGTCACTTGAAGCGGACGTATGCCACCACGCAAGCGTATTTACCGCACAAACAGTTCGTACACCAGGCAGCATCGAAAAATACGAACACGCCCGACGTAATTTTTTGAACTTGCGAGTCGCGTCCAAGAATCGATCCCGACGCTGAACAAGCCATCGCTCAGAATCCTCGTGTTGCGATAACACATAGAACCCTTGTTTCATAACGATACGTTCGTGCAACCAAGTGCTTGTTTCAAGAACCAAATAAACTTGCGTCAGATCATACGGTCGATCTGGTTCCAAGAGCCACTTCCAAATTTCAAAGCCGGTCACTGGATATTCAAACACGGCAAACCAACAAATGGTTCGTACAATGGAATGTTCAAGCTGGGTTGGATGCTCTTGCATGTCCGCATCTTATCAACAACGTGAGATTCGTCTTGTGGACAAACAAAAAAAACCAGGTTTCCCTGGCTTTTTTCTTTTATTTCTGTTCTTTCTTTTCTTTCTTTTTGAACACAATCAACTGCTGAATAATCGATACAACGGTAATGGTTACCCAATACAGGGTAAGTCCTCCAGGCAAGGAAGCTCCGATCATCACCGTCACAACAGGCATGAAATACATCATGGACTTGTTCATGGATGCGAGAACGGATTCATCTTCTGCTCCCTTGGTTCCCTTCACTTCTTTTGGAGGTTGTTTACCGATCATCATCTTGGTCTGCCAGAACTGGAACCCTCCGGCAAGAACAGCTAAGACGATATTCACTTTTGAAAGATCCACGAGACCAAGGAAGATATGGTTCATGGTTCCTGGATTTTGGATGAACGGATAAAGATTGGACATTTGTTCCGCTCCAAACCCATTCAACAAAACCTGGTACAACGCAATCAAGACTGGTAACTGAAGCAAAATCGGTAAACAAGAAGAAAGTGGATTCACCTTTTCTTGTTGATACAACTCCATCATCTCTTTTGCAAGAGCTTCTTTGTTGTCTTTATGCTTTGTTTTAAGTTCTTCAATCTTTGGTTGAATTTGCTGTAAGGCCTTTTGCGATTGAAGCGACTTGTTCATGAACGGCCACAAAATCATCTTGATGATAACGGTGAGCGCAATGATCGCAAATCCGACATCTGCTCCTGGAATGACATTGTAAAGAAAAACCAAGAGGTTAAAAATCGGTTGATAAAGGTACGTGTGAAAGATGTTCATAGATTATTCTACGGATGGTTCTTCGGCAACCCCCTCTAACTCCCCCTTGGGAAGGGGGAGGATTTCTTCGGAAATAGATTCAACACTGACCCCCTCCGACTCCCCCTTGGAAAGGGGGAGAGATTCATCAGAAGTTGGTTTTTGTTCTTCGGTTTCGGAAATATTGATTTTCCAACCAGTAAGACGTGCTGCCAAACGAACGTTTTGTCCACCTTTTCCAATGGCCAAAGAAAGTTGTTCTGGTTTTACTTTCACCATGGCGCCGTGTTCATCCTCAAAAATAGTCACTTCCACAATAGATGCTGGGGAAAGTGAGTTCACGATGAATGTTTTTGGGTCTTCGCTCCATTCCACAATATCAATTTTCTCACCACCCATTTCACCAATAATGGTTTGGATACGTGCACCACGTTGTCCGATACAAGCTCCGATCGGATCAATGGATTCGTCAGAACAAGCGACAGCGACTTTTGAACGTGAACCAGCTTCACGCGCAATGGATTTAATTTCTACAATTCCGTCTCCGACTTCTGGTACTTCTACTTCAAAGAGACGTCGAACAATTTCATCAGCGGTACGAGAAACGAGAATTTCTGGACCTTTGGTTGTAAGCGCAACTTGGCGAACAAA
>CALRGL010000061.1 GCA_943357275.1 Candidatus Uhrbacteria bacterium RIFOXYB12_FULL_58_10
AGAAATCAGGTGACAGATTGGGGAACGTTCTACGATCCTGTTGCGGATAAACTTTTGATTAGCACCGTCGTCATGCTTGTTGTTGCTAAACACATCAACATTATTTTTGCTCTCATCATTTTGTTGATTGAAGTATTGATTGTCGTCGGTGGATTGATCAGAAAATCACATGGCAAAATAACTTCGGCGAATATTTTTGGAAAAACAAAGATGTGCTTGCAAGTGATTGGTGTGTTGTTTTTACTTCTGTCACTTTGGGCTGGCCACGATCTCTTCATTCCGATTTCAACTGGAACGCTTTCCATGGCAATTGTTTTTGGTGTGATTAGTTTGTTTACGTATGGGTTTTAATCTTGATAAACGTTTTTGGAACATCGTGTTAACCGTGAGTGCGGTTTTGTTTTTTGTGGGTTCGTTGTATTTGTGGATGAAGGGAAGGGGAGTATTATTTGTTTCCCCTGACGAAACCGCGAACGCTTGGTTCATTCAGTTATTTGCTTCGCAGGGAACCGTTCGTTCGTTTGATGTCTTGAATACGGTCTTGCACGATTCTATTCATCCAAGAAGCATGATTGTCGTAAATGGATGGATGATGCCCGTTGGATTTTTGGGACTCACAACACTTTACGGAAGTCTTGTTGCTGTTTTGGGAAAAGGAATCCTTCCACTGATCACACCCGTTGTCGCACTGCTTGCCGTTTTTGCCTTTCGTAAACTCATTGCACAGTGGTTCGATGAACAGATTGCAAACATCACAACTGTTGTTTTATTGTTTCATCCAGCGTTGTGGTATTACACGGCGCGGTCACTCATGCCAAACGTCTTGTTTGTTTCACTTTTGGTGTTTGCTGCCTTCTGTTGGTTTAGACGTTTCAAACAACCGTTTATCAGTGTGATTTTGTCAGGATGTTTTCTCGGACTTGCTCTTTTTGTGCGCGCATCAGAAGTCTATTGGATTGCGTTTGTTTGTCTTGGACTCATTGTTGGGTTTTGGAAAACGCTCTCAAAGCAAGATCTTTATTGGTTTGTGCTTGGGGGGCTGATCGGAATTGCACCGCTCTTTATCATGAATGTGTTGACGTATGGAAACGCACTGTTGACCGGATATACATTGCCTGCACAAGTGACTCAAACAGCAGTCGTCTCTACAACAACGTCGACAACAAGCCTATTTCTGTTTCCGTTTGGAGTGGATCCCAACACGTTTTTGAAAACCATCTTATCTTATGGAATTCTTCTGTTCTGGTGGTTATCGATTCTCACGCTCATCGGACTGGTTGCCTCATTCACAGAAAAACAGTTCAAAAAAACAAGCCTGTTGGCTTATGTTTGGGTGTTTGTCGGCGTTTCTGTTTGGCTTGGTGTTTGGTATGGAAGTTGGGTCATTCACGACAATCCAGACCCAACGCAGGTGACCATTGCGAATTCCTATGTACGTTACTGGCTTGCCGTGTTTGTGCTTTCCACACCGTTTATCGCACAAGCCATTCAATGTATTTCTAAACGTTCAAAGCAGATTTGGATGATGCCTGTTCTGCTTCTATTGATTGCGTGCTCAGGAATTTTTGCAACATTTTTTTCGGGACAAGATGGTTTGATGAGTGTTGGACAAACCCTTGTTCGATCGGTTTCTATTCGCGAAGAAGTGTTGTCCTTGGTTGAATCAGAGTCACTGATTATTGTTGATCGAGCCGATAAACTCTTTTTCCCGCATCGTGTCTTGTATCCGCTTCGATCAGAACAAACCTATCAACTGATGCCAAGGGCGGTTGAGAATGTTCCACTCTATTATTACGGCATCACACTTCCACCTGTTGATCTTGCCTATTTAAACAATCAGAAACTCAAAGAGCTTGGACTCAAAATCGAACATCTCAAAACCTTCGACGTTGAATCCTTGTATCGAATTTCAAAACCATGAACGCTCTTACACGTCTCATTCAATGTATTCTCATCTGTACCCCAATAGTTTTATTGGGCTATCTTGTGAATCAACAATTTGTTTTTGATGGAACGTTTGTGGTCAAGCATGGCGTTGCGGAAACTTCCCCGTTTATTGATCGACTGCTTCCTGATCAGCGTGTGAACGATCCTGTGATTCAAGATGGGCAGATGATTCAAGAACTGATCGCGGACCCTGTTTTTTTCTTTGTCCATCCTCAACGACAATACAGTACAGCCACGTTTGACGTATGGTTTCAAAATACCAATGTGCCGATTGTTGAGTTTGGTGGCTTGGCTCAGACAAATCCAGAAGTGTATGACCTTCAACCCATGCAAAACTTGTTGATCGATCAGTCCAAATGGTTTCGGTTGGATGATGGAAAAACCGTTTTGCTTCAACGCACAAAACAGTTTGATTCGATCGATGCTTTTTTGAATCATCTTCCTTCACCGGATTCCATTGCTGTGTATCATTCAGATGTATTGCCACCGTTTCGTTTGTCCGGATACCAGGCTTCTACGACGCAACAAGTGATCAACGTTTCGCTTCGTGGGCATCATGAATTTAAAACCTATATCAAAGACGAACCTCTTTCTGTTCAGTTCGAGTTTATGGATATGAATCGTGATCAAGGAGCCGATCCTTTGTCGATCACGGTGTTTGACGAACAAGGACAACCTGTTGGCGGAACACGTGTCGAGGATGATGGGGACATGACGTCTGTTGCACGTCCATCGCCACTGCGATCAAGCACTCTTTCTCTTACTGGATTATCCGAAGGTGTTTATAAAATAGTCGTTGACGGTTCACGAGATCTATTCGTTCGATCCATCAAAACATCTCAGCAAAAGTTTATTGTTTTAAATACGATTTTTCTTGCGGATGATGTTGGGTATCGAGAAGAACCTCAGGCTGTTAGGATTTTTACAACAGCAAAACGCATTCAAGCACAAACACGGCACAGCGAAGGTGTCCAGACGTTGCGAGTGGGAGGAAAGACGTTTGAAATCAAACAACCCTACCAGCTTTATACGCATACCTCATCCAGTCCTGGGCTTGTGGACGTGGACGTTCCCAAACCAGACGTAGAACTGTTCGTGGATCAGCCTGTTGCTTTTTCAGCAGAAGCTTTTTTTAATCCTGAACCAAATCGGCTTCAGTTTTATACAGATTCAAACACGCAAGACATTGATTTTGTAATTGCAGATTATCAATCACCAGAGCGAGTTGGAGATTGGTTTGTGGCGCATCTTGAAGTAGATCTAAGTAAACTCACGTTTCAAACAGAGAAACCAGAGATGCGATTTTTCCGAGAAGGAAGTTGGAAATTTGTGTTCTCGTTACCGGGTGCAGAAGAACGTCACGCCTCTCTTAAGATCAAAACAATGGATTTAGAGCTCACTGGAAAAACGTTTACGATCAAAGATATGGTGAGCTATCTTTTTTCCCCATAAATCTCTATGCAAGAAACCATCGCAAAAACAGGTTATCTCGTCAGTCTCACTAGTTACGTTGGTTTTTGGTTACTCGATGCCCTGCGACCAGGATTTGTCGCACGCTCACTTTCCGTTCATTTGTTTTTATTAAGTGCCCTGTGTTTCGGTGTTTGGTGGGTGAAAACAGGCGACAATGGGGTCGACCATCCAAGAGGGCATGTTTTGCTTGCGATCATGCTCGGAATCCTCTTCTCTGTCGTGGTCTGGATTTCTGGTGGTGGATTTGGTAGTTTGCGTATACTCGTAAGCCTCGTGAGTCTGTTTATTCCACTCTTAGTCCTACGATTAGTGAAATATAAATAATGATTCCGCCTGTGTCATCGATGACACGTTAGTTATATGCCATCTCTCTTTTCAAAAATTATTGCCCGAGAAATTCCTGCGCACATTGTTTATGAGGATGAATATGTGATTGCGTTTTTAGATATCAATCCAGTGAATCCCGGGCATACACTTGTCGTCCCAAAAGAAGAACGGCAAAACGTCCTGGAATCTTCTGAGGAAGATTTGCATCGCCTCATCGTTGTGATTCGAAAACTTGCTCCGGTGATTCTAAAAGCCGTTCACGCAACAGGATTCAATGTCACTACAAATACCGGTGAAGCTTCTGGACAAAGTGTGCCTCACACGCATTTTCATATTATTCCTCGCTATCCAAATGATGGACACGCACCTTGGCAGCACACACCTCAAACGGAATCACAATTTCTTGAAGTCCAACAAGCAATCACGAACGAACTGACTGTATGAAAATCTTATTGACCGGAGGGGCTGGATTCATGGGATCCAACATGATCCATTATTTATTGAAGACGTACGCTGATGTTGAAGTGGTGAACTTTGACAACTTAACGTATGCCGGAAATTTGGAGAACTTGCGTGACGTTGAATCGGATCCGCGTTATTCGTTTATTAAGGGAGATATTGCAAACGCACAAGATGTGGAACGCGCGGTGCAGGGCGTTGATCTTATCATCAATTATGCCGCAGAGACGCACGTAGATCGTTCGATTATGAATCCGCGTTCGTTTGTTGATACGAACATTATTGGTGTATTTACGCTGCTCGAAGCCGTTCGAAAATTTAACATTCCAAAGATGGTTCAGATTTCAACAGATGAAGTCTACGGTGCGGTTTTGGAAGGTGAATCAGAAGAGCGCGATCCGTTTGAACCTCGTAGTCCTTATGCGGCTTCAAAAGCAAGTGCAGATCTTCTTTGTCATAGTTATGCCATTACCTTTGGAACACCAGTCGTTGTCACACATTCGTGCAATTTTTACGGTCCACATCAATTTCCTGAAAAAATGATTCCGCTTTTTTTGTGCAATCTCATGGAAGGAAAGTCTGTTCCTGTGTATGGAGATGGACAACAGATTCGTGAATGGATTTTTACAGAAGATCATTGTCGAGCCATTGATGTGATTGCACAAAAGGGAAATATCGGAGAAGCCTATAATATTGGAACGGGATATCGTGTGCCAAACATGGAGATCACAAAAAAGTTACTTGCGTTAACTTCTCGTGATGAGTCGCTGATTGAATATGTGAAAGACCGAGCAGGGCATGATCGACGCTATGCACTCAGTAGTCAAAAACTTCGAAACGAACTCGGTTGGAAGCCACTTGTGAATTTTGACGAGGGTCTTGAACGAACCGTTGAGTGGTTTAAGGCAAACGAAGTTTGGATTGGTCGTTGTCGAAGCGGAGCTTACCAAGATTATTACGATAAACAGTACTCGAATCGCTAGTATGAAAATTTTGATTATTGGAAAAGGGTATATCGGCAATCGTTGTAAGGAAGCTTGGGGAGATGAGGCCATTTTTTCGGACTGTCATGTGGAAACAAAGCATGACGCGCTGGACGAAATCCGTAAGCACCAACCAGATGCCGTGTTGAATGCAGCTGGAGTGCGAGGTGTTCCAAACGTTGATTGGTGTGAAGAGCACCAACTGCAAACGATCCAAGGTAATACGGTGATGCCACTTCTACTTGCTCAAGCTTGTCAGGAAGCGGGAGTTTACATGCTTCACATGGGTTCTGGATGTATTTTCTATGGAGAATCTCCACATGAAGATAACGCCTGGAAAGAAGATGATTTCGGAAATCCTCGACCTGTGTATTCGCGTACCAAGTGGGCAGCTGACCTTGCGCTTTCAACCTTGCCAAACATCGGCATTGGACGTATTCGCATGCCGATCGATTGGAAGCCATCGGCTGGAAATTTGATCGATAAACTTGCGGCGTTTCCAAAAGTGATCGACGTGGAAAACTCGGTGACGATCGTGGACGATATGATCGACGTGTTTTATCAGATGATGGAAAAGAAAGCCGAGGGGATTTTTCACGTGACCAATCCCGGCACAATGAAACACAAAGAGCTGCTCGGACTTTATAAAGAGATGGTTGACCCAACGCATTCTTGCCAGTGGATTTCAAACGATGATCTTGTTCAGCAAGGGCTTGCAAAAAAAGGACGATCAAACAATTTTTTACGAAATGATCGTTTGGCAGAATATGGCATTCAGATGCCTGCCGTGCAAGAGAGTTTGAAAAAGACGATGGAGAAGTATAAAGAAGCAAAAAAGATACAGGTGAGAGAAGAATAGAAATGGAAGAAAAACAAAGGATATTCGCTAAAATCTATGGATTTGGCGAGTATTTTTGTTTTGAGAAATACTCAACCCCTCAATGCACCACTCCTCCTCGTTTTGACTAGCCAATGAATTCTCTCGAGAATTCATTGGCTGTTTTGTATCCAAGAATTTGGAG
>CALRGL010000062.1 GCA_943357275.1 Candidatus Uhrbacteria bacterium RIFOXYB12_FULL_58_10
CCACGCCGGCGACCTGATCCATCCATGACGGCTCCTCTTCCAAGTTTCGATCTTCACCGGACCGAACCCGAAGTCCTTGGGTTCGCGACCGTCGATGAGGTTTCCTCCATCGAGGTCGATCATGTTCCGGAAGAACCGCTTCTCATCTTCGGTTTGGTTGAGATAACCCCGAGCATCGAAGTCCGAGAGACTGAGAACCATGCCGTTGAGCATGAATCGATCCGAGTAAAGACAGTCGGGGATGAACCTGTTCAGCTCCTCCTCACATCGACACTCGGACTCGATCTCATCCTGAACCTGCAAGGCTTCGAGCTGACGAGCCTCGACACACGACACACAGTCACAGAACTCCGAATCGCCGAAATCGTCGTCGAAATCACGATCCATGCTCGAGTTCGAGTAGAACTGAGGGTCGTCGTCGATCTCGTCGTCGGCCGGCTCATACCCATAATCGTCGAACCCATAGTCATAGTCGTCGAAGATGTCGACATAGCTCTCGTGGTCCATCATGGACGAGGTTTCATCCTCATCCGCGCGGGGCTCGTAGACCTCGTCGACGTCCAACCGGTACTCGTGGATCAGCTCCGAGAGCTCACCCAGGTCACAGTTGAGACACATCCAGGCCTGTGCTTCCGTCGACAACTCATGGTCGTCGTAGAAGAACAGGAACTCGGCCGAGAGCAGATCTTCCCAGACGTTGCAGTGATCGTTGAACGAGAGTTCCTCTTCGGTATTCTCGTCCCACTCCTCTGCCATCGCTTGGGCATACTGTCGATCGTTCTCATCATACTCACACAAAATCGCAAGCGACTCAGCGTGATACTGGAACGCCCTCTCGACCTTGTCGATCGCAGGACCGACATACGAGTGAGTCTTCGAGAACACGTGGCCGTCCGGAATCGAGCGGGTCTCCAGGAGCACATCCCAGCGACACTCGACCAGATCGGTCGTCAGGTAAGTCTCCCAATGCCCGAAGCGACGGGTCCGCTTTTCGACAGTCTTCCGCTCCATCGCAACCTTCTGAATGTGCGTCGGAAGTCGGCTCTCGTGCCGGGCCCACTGCTTGCGCTCGCGGGTGTAGTACTTCCAGCTCGAGTCAGGATCGTTGCGACGCTTCCGTTGCACACGACGATCGGAACACAGTTCCGAATCGAAGTCCGAGTCATCCTCCGGCTCGCTATCGAACGCGGAAGTGAACGGAACCTCGGAGGACCGGAGTTCGTCGAGATCGCTCTCGACGACCTGGTCCACGAGATACCCCGTCGACTCGGCAGCCCGCCGACGCGCCAGATTCTTCTTCTGCTGGCGCACCCGCTGACCGTATCCGCTCCGCTCGAGAGAACGCAACTGATACTGAAGTTCCTCGTTGCGATCCGCACAGAAACGGCGATAGAACGCGTCCATCTCGTCCTGACGCGTCATCTCCTTCCCCGCTTTCTGTGCAACCAGATCCTCGCGCATCTCGGCGAACGTCCGTCGAATCGCGTTCATGATCGTCCTTTCTCAAAAAAGTGAAGACAAAAAGAAAAACCCATATCTGGAGAGATTTCAAAGTTTGGGACGGTTCTTCCCAAAATATCTACAAATACAGGTTTTTCTTCACCACGTCGTTCGAGAACGACCGTGGCTTGTTTGTCAGAACTCTCCTCGAACTGACAATTCAGAGCTAGGTTCTCATGTAAAGGACTGATAAAGATATCACAAATTGGCGATTTTGTCAACAGTTGGACCTATGGAACGCCCAAAATTAGTGCTAAAATAGCCCCATGTCTAGAACAAAAAAATCATCGTCTTCTAAACGACGAGATAAAGGCTCATTCTCAGGAATCGGCCTCAACCCAGAAACAAAGCGAGGAATTGGCATTGTGTTTATTTTTGCCCTTTCTGCACTGATGTTTCTGGCCTTTTTCGGGGTTGCTGGCACGCTTGGCAACATCCTCAATCATGCCCTTTCTGCATTTTTCGGGTTTGATCGCTTTCTTGTCCCCGTGATCTTTATCTTGATTGGCGCCACTTTTGCCTATCCAGATCGCGGAACCTTTTCTGCCTTTAATTATGTTGGAATGCTTTTTTTCTTCCTTTCTTTTAATGCCTTGCTCAACTTGTTCCTTTTAAACGGCGAAACTCCCCTCACCGAGGATCTTTCCACCGCGGGCGGATATCTTGGCCAGTTCCTTGGAACGCTTCTTCCAAATCTTGTGGGTTATTGGGGATCGATTGTGGTTGTGATCGCTCTTTTGTTTGTCGCCATCATGCTCACCTTTAACACCTCGCTTCGACATCTTGCTGGCGTGCACTCGCATTTCACGGGATGGATTGGCGAGCTTCTGCATCTACGCAAAAAAGATAAACTTGAACGCGAACAGATGTTTGAAGATTTGGATGAAGAGGAAGATGAGGAAGAAACAATCACTCTGCGCGAAGAGGAAGATGAGGAAGAAGAACTTGAAGATGACGAAGAACCAGAACTTCAACAATCCAAGCCTTCACGCCGACTTGTACCTATGCCGGTTGTAGAAGAACACCTGCTTGCAACCCGCGAACGTCGTGTCATGGAAATTCCAATCAAGCTTTTGAAACGCTCGGGAATGAAAGCTACGGCAACCGATATCGATCTCAACCGAGAGATCATCGAAAAGACGTTCAAAGAATTTGGGATCGATGTGGAAATGGGTCTGACCTCTGTTGGACCAACCGTTACGCAGTTTACGATGCGCCCAGCCCAAGGCATCAAGCTCTCACGCATCGTTGGTTTACAAAACGATTTGGCTCTTGCTCTTGCTGCTCATCCAATTCGTCTTGAAGCGCCGATTCCTGGAAAGGCTCTCGTAGGAATCGAGGTTCCAAACGCAAAAGTCGCCACGGTTTCCCTTCGCGACGTGATGGAATCTCCTTCGTATGAAGATCGAAAAAGTCCACTTACGATTCCGCTTGGAAAAGATGTTACGGGATCTTCGTGGTGTATCCCACTTGAGAAAATGCCTCATATGCTTGTTGCCGGTGCTACGGGATCCGGTAAATCTGTTGCGCTTAATACCATGATCGTGAGCTGGCTGTATCAAAACGGACCAGATGAACTCAAGCTCATCTTGGTTGACCCTAAACGCGTGGAACTTACCAGTTACGCTGGCATCCCTCACTTGCTTGTTCCACCGATTATCAACGTGGACGACACGGTGAACGCTCTTAAATGGACGGTTCGCGAAATGGAACGACGTCTGGACATGCTCAGTAAACTCGGTGCTCGCAACATTGAACAATACAATGAGAAGGTTGAGGAACGCATGCCAAAGCTGGTGCTGGTGATCGATGAACTTGCTGATCTCATGTCCACAAACGGACGAGAGGTGGAAGCAAACATCGTTCGTATCGCGCAGATGTCTCGTGCGGTTGGAATCTACCTCGTGCTTGCAACTCAGCGACCAAGTGTAGACGTAATCACTGGTATTATCAAAGCCAACATTCCGGGACGTATCGCGTTTGCCGTGGCTTCTCAAACAGACTCACGTACGATTCTTGACCAAGCTGGGGCAGAAAAATTGCTTGGACGCGGAGATATGCTCTTCACTTACGCAGAACTCGCCAAACCAAAACGACTTCAGGGCGCCTATATTTCAACCGAGGAAGTTGAGGAAGTGGTTGCTTACTTGAAGAAACAAGGTGCACCAGATTACAACATGGCGATTACAGAAATCACCAAGGCTGGAACCGTGTTTGATGGAGGAAGCGATGGTGGAGACGACATGTTAGAAGAAGCTATCCAAGTTGTTTTAGAGGGTGAGAAAGCTTCGACATCTTACTTGCAACGTCGTCTACGACTTGGCTATGCCAGAGCCGCTCGCATCATGGATCTTATGGAAGAAATTGGCGTGATCGGACCTGGGTCAGGTGCCAAACCTCGTGAGATTCTCGTCACAGAATGGCCACCAAGAGGAAGTTCCACAGAAGGAATTCCTACAGCTCAAGATGATTACAACGAAGCTGGGCGTGAAGAAGAGATGTTCATCGAAGAGGAAGAGGAAACACTTCCTCAGGACGATGACGAGTCCTTTGAACCAACCGTGAAACTCGATACACACGTTGAAGAAGACGACATCGATGATGGATGGTTTACGGATTCAGACAAAGACAAAAATAAAAACGACTCCTAGTTCAGTTAAACCAAGAGTCGCAAGATGACGAGCGAAGAGCTCGTCTTTTTGTATCAATGATTAAGACGCCAGACTTCACGACAACCGACAGAACTATCAACAGAACTCGAAGTGATCTGACCGAACTGTCGAATCCTCTGAGAGGTTGCTGGGACTCCAACGATGCGGAGGTCATCTTTTGAGATTTCTACAACCGTTGTGGTTTGCCGATCCCACTCACACAATCCCTCTCTCTTGATCATCTCAAAACAAACCAGATATTCGAGAACATTCATCACCGGAACACGCTCGGGACCAGACTGACCCAAATGAGCTGTGGGGGAAATTTTCGCCCAATACCAGTACCCAGGACCATTACTCAGTTTGGGATAAGCAGGCAGAATTTCACTCCACATCTTGTTACAAACGAAGTGATCCAAAATCTCAAACATCATAAAAGGCTTGCCAGGCAGATAGAACAGTTCCCATCCCGTCTGACGCTTCTCTCGAATGATTCGATTCGAAAGAAGTTTACCCTGTTCACGAGGCAGTGAGATGAAATGTTTCCAATCATCGACCATCCCCCGCTGATCAGGTTCCTCTTTTGTGAGATCTGTCCAAAACTGAATGACTTGCTCGTACCGCTCGTGAGCAAGATCACGTTTCTTTGGCGTGACATTGTCCGTTGCCGTCCACTCTTTTCCTTCGATGAGTGCCTGCAAACGAGGACGAAGCCAGTCAAAGACGACCTCCTCATTCTCGAACCGTTCGACCAATGCATCAGCCATACGTCGAATCCGCAAACATTGCAGATCAACCGTCAGCAAAACCTTCTTGCTCACACGCATTCTCCCCCGCGTCCATGCAACGCTCGCTTGTTTGTAACGATGTACAACCAAGGTCAACACGTTTAGACGCTTCTTTGGAAATGCACGGTTCCGCCGCGCCGGGCTCAGTAGCCCAATTAAACTGTCAGAAAATAGTCATTTTGTCAACCATTCCTGTATAATCTCGGCATGGCATTTAGCATCCGCAAATTTGAACAAACACTCACGCTCGGTGAGAAAATGAAGGCGCAACGCAAGGCGGCCAATATTACGATTGGGGAAATGGAGGAAAAGACGAAGATTAGTAAGACGATTTTGAAGGCGTTTGAGGCTGGAGACTATCCGAAACTTCCAGAGCCCATGTACACTCGAAACTTTTTGAAGATTATCGCCCGAACGCTTCAAGTGGATGAAACGTATTTTCTTGATCTCTACGAACATGAATGTGGAAGTTGTAACTACACTGGGACTGCTCACCTTCCAAGACAACGGGCTCGGGCATCCAATTTTTTCGTTGCAAGCCGACTCATCAAGATCTGTGGCATCGCTCTGATTGCCATTGCTGTTCTCGTGTATCTTGGAATACAAATTCGCTACATTACCAAAGCCCCCTCACTCATTGTTTTATCTCCAGAAGACGGACTCGTCACACAAGACGCCATGATTCTGATTACAGGAAAAACCGATGCGGGTTCACACGTCTCCATAAACGGCACGTCCGTATTGCTTTCAACAGAAGGTGTGTTTGAACAAGAAGTTTCACTCGAACGTGGAATGAATACGATTTCTATTGAAGCAGCCAAACGTTATAGCGAAAAAGCCACGGTGTATCGACGTGTGATTTTGGATCACAAAAAATAAGTTGTCCACAAATTGTCTGACAAATGCTTGACACTGGCATTATTTTTGTTACACTTGTTGTATATGTTAGATTCAAATTTAGAAAGAATCCCCGTAAGGGAATTTCTAAGGACGTTTACAAAGCTCACAAACAAAAAAATT
>CALRGL010000063.1 GCA_943357275.1 Candidatus Uhrbacteria bacterium RIFOXYB12_FULL_58_10
TTGAGAATGCTGTCTCTGACATGGAAGAAAACTTTTCTCGCCATCTCAAAGAAATTGGCATGGGTGAGATTCTTGCTGACCTTGAGATGACACCGATCTTTGGCAAAAACGGCACAATTATCGGCATTGCTTCACGACATAGAATGGAAGGGTGGTATCAGTTCTTTGTGGATGAGGTACATCGTCATAAGTACTACGGAAACGAACTCATCAAGCTCATCATCGAACGTGAACTGCGAGTTGCTGTTCACAACGACTGCAAAGTGGAACTCTTCTACCGAAATCACGGATTCAAGGTTCGGGAGCGACGCAATAACGGCGTAACCATCCTTGAGTCGCCAAAGCCGTCCGATCTGACTGAGCTTGTAACCGTGACGATCCGGTGTGCGACAACGGGTCGGTATCTCCAAGTCAAACCGGTTGAATCGAATATCTTTGCAAATACGTGGTCCAACCCCGTGGGAGTCGTCCAAACGGATGAAACTCCTTGGGAAACGGCTGTACGTGTAGTCACGGACGATATCGGATTTGAGTTCAATCATCCTCCGGAACCCGAACAAAATCGTCAGCAAGTCATTCACTGCTCTGAACTATCCAAAGACGCATCGCTTGATCGTCAATACGTTGTAAGAAACTTTCAAGTCGACGTCATTGACGAATTTGTTCCGTTTCCTGACCCGAACATCTTCCTAGAAACCGATTGGAAAACTTCGATCGACGTTCGCGTCACGAGCCTTATCAATCGATACACTCGAGACGCTGTTCGAGAACACGACAGGTTCATCAAAGTTCTGACACAAACAATCCGCACGTAATCTCAAAACTCACCCTTCGGTGAGTTTTTTCTTTTTCCGTTAAATAGAGAGAACTGCCAGGGCTCCTTCAGACATTGCATCGGTTACACGACGAGGTTCAAGAGCATCTCCTACAACAAAGACTTGTTGAACGACTTTTTTCAATTCATGAAACAGACCATTATTTGGAAACGAACCTAAACATAAGACAACGGTCTTCATTGGAATCGATTTTCTTTTTTGGTGTTTCTCTACCAAAATACTCTTTTTACCTATGGACACAGCCATTGTTTCCGTACAAATCTTCACTCCTAATTTTTTTAATCGCTGAAGTAACAATGCGCGTTCATCAATCGGTGAATCGTCTTTCAATTGTTTTAAAAGACTGAACCCATCCATTCCAGGAAGAATCAAATCGAGAAGAATAAGATCTGGATTAAATTCCTTCACAGCTTTCATCACCTCAAGACCGTTTTCCACCGTAGAAATGTGATAACCTTGTTCTGCAAACGATTCTGAAAGAACACGAAGCAACAACGGGTCATCTTCGACAATTAAAACACGCTTTTGAGATTCTTTTGTGTGCGACATAGTGAATTTACTATAGAACTCGCATCAACTAATACAACTGGATGATGTGTGTAACTTTTGTTATAATTTTCACACCTACATATGCATGAAGAACAATTTGGAGCAGCTGCACCGTTTGGACCAGCTACGGAACGATCTCGAGATATTTTAAACGAGCTTGACCGAACCTTACTCAAAAAAATTAAAGAGATGGGTGGACTGGAAACCTATGTTCAATCAGTACCTGAACTAAAAGATGCGTTCAATAATAAAAACCACGATCTTTGTTGTATGGACGAACGTACAGCAAAAGGCGCATTAAGCACACCAGGATCAGGAATTCTCATTGAAGGCGACCAGGCGCAACAAGCCTATATTGAACGGCTCAAAGAAGCTGGCGTTGACGGAGTGTACAGTCACAATGAATGTGGAGCAGCCAAAATTTACGCAAAAGAACATGGCATTGAAGACGATAACGCTGCAGCAGTTGCTTATTCAAAGGATCTCGCTGAAAAATTAGGTGTTGCCTATAAAGGACATATAAAATCCTCTGGAATTCACCCAGGACGTGCTGTTTACTACGATACAACGGGACAAATCGATCGAGGGTCAAATGCCTGGCAAGAAAAAATGCCAACAGGATTTTCTGTCAGTCGAAACATTCTAAACGAACAAGAAGCCGAAGACGCTCTTGTTTTGGCAGTCAAAATCGCCTTTGGCTCGCACGGCTACGGTTCTAATGCTTTTTCAGAGCAAGATCCCCTTTCGGTTATCTACATTTCAAAACCCTCAGAAAATACCTTTGAACATGAAGCGAAATTGAAACAGGAACTAGCAAAAGCTTATGAGCGCATTGAACGCGAAATTCCAGAAGCAAAAGGACGCATTCATATCGAAGGAATAGAAGCACCTCTTCAAAAAGAAGAAGACAAAGAACTAAAAGAAGCCGCCTAAGCGACTGCTTTTTTATGAGGACGAATTTTGCTCAAGTTTTAATCGCAGTCCATCAATTTGTTCTTGATCGTGAAGCCAACGTTTTTCTAGTTGAGACAACTCTTGCGTAAGCTCATCTAAACGTTGAGATTTTACAGGCGAGTAATCTGTTGGATTCTCAAAGAAATAGGCAAGGATCGAACTTTTTTCTCGATCTAACTCTTTGAGTTGTTTATCAAGACGATCTTGAGAACGCTGATGCTCTTTAATGCGTGTATGCATCTCTGCACGGACTTCTGAAGAAAGTCCCGCTTGTTCTTGCAGTACATCTCTCTCTTCAAGCGATGACTCTGTGAGATCCGCAAGATCATCCACATAATCTTGATACGAACCTAGGAATTTTCTCAACGTTCCATTGCGAATTTCAAAAACCGTGTCCACGAGCGTATCTACGAAGGTTCGAGAGTGGGAAATCACAAGAACGGTTCCTTCATACTGTTTGAGAGCCATAGCTAGAGCTTCTGTCGTTTCTACGTCTAAATGGTTTGTTGGTTCATCCAACAAAAGAACGTTGTGTTCATGAAGCAAAACCCCAGCCAAACACAATCGAGCACGCTCTCCCCCACTTAGGACGCTTGTTGGTTTATCAAGATCGTCATTTCTAAACAAAAAGTTGCCTGCCATCATAAGAATGCGTTCCCCTGAGGCATTGCTTGGAGCCATACGTGTCAGATAACGAATCACCGTTTCTCCTGGGATAAGGGATGTCTCGGTTTTTTGATCGTAATACCCGATATCCGCCTTATGCCACCATTTGACCGTCCCTGTGAGCGGTTCTATACGTCCAGCGAGCGTTTTTAACAGCGTAGACTTTCCTCGACCATTCTCTCCTGCAATAACCGCTTTTTGACCACGCTGTAGTTCAAACTCAATCCGATCGGCCACAACAACCTCACCATATCCTATGGAAAGATGTTGCGCTCTGACAGCTGTCCCAGCAACAAACGATGGCGAAGGAATGGAAATGCGCGTTGTCGCTAGTGCTGAGTTGATGTGTGAAATTTTCGATCTAAGTTTTTCAATGTGCTTGATTTTGCTTTGAGCTCGCGTAGCCATTGTTGCTTTATAACGAAATCGATCAACAAATTCTTGTTGATGGGCAATGTCACGAGCCAGCTTTTTGTTTGCACTCATTTGCAATTCCAACTGATTCTCTTTGTACGCAAAATACTCCTGAATCGTCCCTTTATAAGACGCTAGTTTCCCGCGTTCAATTTCGTAGGTGTGCGTACAAGTATTTTGTAAAAACGTCCGGTCGTGTGCTGCAAGAACAAACGCTCCATTGTAACTTTGCAAAAAACGTTCCAAAAACAACAACGTCTGAAGATCCAGATAGTTTACAGGTTCATCCAAAAACAGAAGGTTTGGTTCATTCAAAAGCATGGCAACCAGCTTCACACGCATCTGATATCCACCAGAAAGATGTCCAGGAGGCTTTTCTAGATGATCTGCCTTGAGACCAAAGAGCGATGCTTGTTTACGCACAACCCATTCTGGTTTTTCACTCTTGTTTTCAAGATAGATCAACGTTGATTCATCAAGCGGAAGTATTTCATGTTGTTGAACCACTCCCACGCGAGCCAGCGGATAAAACATGGCTGTTCCACCATCCGCCTGTTCATCTCCCATCAAAATTTTAAGAAGCGTCGACTTTCCTGCCCCGTTTCTCCCAATGAGAGCAATCTTCTGCTTTTCCGTAATCAAAAAAGACAGATCGTCCAAAACAACCTGCAAACCATAGGATTTTCGAAGATTTCTGCCTTCAACAAGTGGATGCGCCATAGTAAAGGAAGTATAGCAGAATTTTTCTTGAAACAATCAGAATCTCTTCCATAACTCAAAACACCGGCACAAACCGGTGTTTTTCTATTGTTATTTCTTCTTCGCGTCCTTTTTTGGTTTCTTCACGTTTTTGCGTGAATTCATTCCTTTGGCCATAGAGAAAGATTAATGGAATAAGTTGTATTATAACACAGACAACATCACACGTTATTCACTTCAAGTAACTCTCGAACTTTTATCATGAGATCATTGATCTTCCAGTCTGACTTAATCAAATACCCGGAAGAATTTTGTTCTGTTGCAATGGCCATTTTTTCAAGATCACTCAAGTTTGTCAGAATAAGAACGTTTGCTGATTTTCCCCAGTCGTCTTTACGCAGTTCATGAAACAGAGAAATTCCATCCATGACAGGCATGATTATATCAAGCAAAATCAGATCTGGATGCGTTGTCAGTGCAAGATCAAGACCTTCTTTTCCATTCTCTGCTTCTAAAACAAGGTACGCTTCTTTTTCTAATTTCAATTTTAACGCCTCCCTAAGACTAACCTCATCTTCAACAATGAGAATAGTCTTTTTTTGTACACGCATAGTTATCCTCCTTTCTTAGTCATTCCTTTACTTGGAATGGAAACATAAAATGTTGTTCCCTCATTTTCTACGGATTCAAACCAAATCTTGCCATTAGCCGTTTGTTCAACAATCGATTTAATGAGATACAGACCAAGCCCTGTTCCTCCAGTATCTCTCACTTTAGCATTATCCGCTCGAAACATTTTTGTGAAGATTTTTCCTTGATCCTTTTGTGGGATCCCAAACCCTGTATCTGAAATTGAAAACAGGACGTTGTCTTTTTGTTTTTTGACAGATAAGACAATTTTTCCTTTTTCTTGTGTGTATTTAATAGCGTTGGTCAACAAATTCTGTAATACGATGCTGAATAATTTTGAATCCAACGTAAGATAGTTCACATTTGGATCAAAGACCGTAGTCAATACAACGTTATTTTTCTCTATAACCGGTTTCATTTCATCGATCACGGTTTGTACAAGCTCGTGCACATCAACACGCTCCGGATCAACCGCGAACGTTCCAAGTTCGATACGTGAAACATTTAACAATGAGTTAACCAAATTCACCATGCGTTGATTGCCTTTATAAATCTCTTGAACAAATTTTGTTTGACTCTCTGAAAGCACTCCAGCATCTCCTGATAAAAGCATTTCTGCATACCAATTAATCGATGACAGTGGTGTGCGAAGCTGGTGAGAAGCAAGCGAAACAAATTCTGTCTTCATTCGATCAACATCTTTTTCCAAGGTCACATCACGAAAAACTTGAACAATCCCTCGGACGCTTCCGTCCAAAATATAAGGAGTAACCGTCATGTTCACAGGAAACTTCTTGCCGTCTGGTCTCTTATAATAATAGGTTTTTCCAAGCGGAACGGTTGTTCTTGTCCCCGTAGAACGTGCTAGTTCAATAGGAGATTCGCTGACTGAGAGTGGCTGATCCTTTCCATCAACAAGGTTGAAAATGCTTACAAGAGGCTGGTTGATAACCACATCTCGATGCAGACCAAGCATGTTCAGTGCGGAACCGTTTACCATTTCGATCACTCCGTCTTTGTTTGTTGAAATGATTCCGTCACCAATGTTTGCAAACAATGCCTCGCTTTGCAGCTTGTCGGAAATAAGTGTTTGACGTTGAGCCTCAAGATCTTTCAAAACGTTTTTCAT
>CALRGL010000064.1 GCA_943357275.1 Candidatus Uhrbacteria bacterium RIFOXYB12_FULL_58_10
GCAGATATTGCAAAAGATAATCCAGAGGCATTTTACTCAGCCGTTCAAACCAATAACGTCGCGGTCATGGACGCGGCTATCAAGGGAGCCATGCAAGAACGGTACTCGAAATTTCGAAGTCGTTTGAATCGCACGGTCATTCGTACAACCTTTTTCTTGCTGCTTACCAAGTCTATCTTGGCAATCCTGATTGAATATCCTTACGAGTTTTTCGTTCTTCATACAACGGATTATTTTCCGCTCATGTTTAATATTTTGTTTCCGCCGTTTCTGCTTGCAATCATCGGCGTGTCTGTTCGTATTCCAAAAAAGAAAAACACCGAACGTGTGCTTGGAGAGATTCATTCTCTCATGGGTGTGGCCGACGATTTTACGCTTACGTTTAGACGACAACAGACTTGGGGAAAGGGAGCTCTCTTTACCATTTTCAATGCGCTCTATTTCATCGTCTTTAGCATTTCCATTTTTCTGATCGTTTCTATTTTGCACTTTTTTAAATTTAACGTGTTCTCGATTTTGTTCTTCTTGTTCTTCTTGTCGCTTGTGGCTTACTTCGGACTTCGTATCAGAAACACACGTCGTGACTTGCTTGTGATTGATCCATCAGGTGGATTCATTGGATTTTTAGGTGACGTTCTGTTTTTGCCACTGGTGCGTGTGGGTCGATGGATTGCCATGCGCGCTCCAAAAGTGAATATCTTTTTGTTCTTTTTTGACTTCATTATCGAAGCTCCATTTAAGGCTGCGATTGATGTGATTGAAAATTGGCTTGGTTTTCTCAAAGAGAAACGCGAAGAAATATAATAACGCAACACGGCAACAAAACAAGCTTGTTCACGTGGATTCTTCTCGTCCTCTTTTTTGTGGCTATCCTGATTTTTGCCTCCGCGCAGTATTGGTTTTCAACGATGCCAAAACAATCCGTTGCACGCTATGGCATCACGTTTTCGGCTACGTATACAAACCAACTCGGGCTTGATGTTAAAGAAACCTATCGTGCACTTGTTGATGAACTTGGAGTCCGTGCCGTACGTTTACCTATTCCTTGGTCAGACGTTGAGCGAACACAAGGAACACTCGATTGGAACGTCTACGATTGGTTGATTCAGTACTCGCAAGAACACGATGTCTTGCTCACGATTGCGATCGGAGAAAAAGTTCCACGTTGGCCAGAATGTTATATTCCTGATTGGGCAGAAGGATTTGCTATTCCACAAAAAGATGAATTCGTCTTATCGTTCATGAAGTCAGTCGTTGAACGGTATCGATCGTTTTCGACGATTGAACGTTGGCAGGTTGAAAACGAACCGTTGTTTCCCTTTGGTAACTGTACAAATCAAATCTCTCTTGAAGAATTAGAGCGACAAGTCACTCTGGTTCGATCATTAGATCCACGTCCCATTCAATTAACCGTGAGTGGAGAGTTGGGTCCATGGAAGCAACTTGCTAAGATGTCTGATATTCTTGGTCTTTCAATGTATCGCAAAACGTGGAATGAGGCGTTTGGTTACTTTGTGTATCCGCTTGGTCCCGAATATTATCAATTACGTGCGCAAGTTGTGAAAGAGGTTGTTCCTCAGTTGATTGTTTCAGAATTGCAGGCTGAACCTTGGTTTTCAGAACCGGTTGATAGCTACACCGTCCAAGATGCTTATAACTTATTTACGAGTGAGCATTTCTCTTCCAATCTAGTTTTCGTTCGTGAGTCTGGTGTTTCTGAAGCCTATCTTTGGGGAGCCGAATGGTGGTACTACCTCAAAACTCACGGAGAGGATCGACTTTGGGAAACGGCTCGAAGTGTCTTTAATGTATCTTCTTTATGAATACGAAAGCATCATTTGATGTCATTGTCATCGGAACAGGCTCTGCTGGATTTTCTGCGATTGAAGCCGCTGTCAAACAAGGTGTATCGGTTTGTGCTATTGAACAAGGTGTTATTGGAGGAGAGTGTGCGAATTTCGCTTGTATTCCATCCAAGTCACTGTTAAAAACAGCAAGCGTTTATCGAACTCTTCAACAGGCTCGAGCGTTTGGAATTCAGGTCAGTGCGCCTTCTTTTGATTTTGGAAAGCTTATGAGTTATCGGGATTCTGCTGTGCACGCGATCACAGGCGGGGGAGAAAAGGGAGATCGTTACAAACAGATTTTTTCTGAACTTGGAGTGGATGTTCGTTACGGGAAAGCTCGTTTCATTGATGAACACATGATCGAGATTAATGGGGAAAATCTCTATGGAAAAACAATCGTGATTGCTACTGGGACCGTTGACGTTGTCCCTTCGATTCAAGACATCGATCGTGTTCCGTATAAACGTTGGTCTGACGCATTGAACCAAAAGCGTCAACCAAAATCGATGGCGATTATTGGTGGTGGACCGGTTGGCTGTGAGCTTGCGACGTTTTATGCATCTTTTGGAACACGTGTTGTTCTGCTTCAACAATCGTCTTGTGTTTTGAATCGAGAAGACCAAGAAATTTCCGCGTTAGCGCTTGAATGTCTAAAACGGAATGGTGTTGATGTTCGACTCAATGCACAGATCGATTCCGTGATTGATTCTCGAGGAGGTGTCTATGGTGTTCGACTGCGACAAGAACATGGACTTGAGATGATTGCTGTTGACCAGATTGTGCTTGCTGCAGGCAAGCGAGCAAATGTAGAAGGACTGAATCTTGATGCTACTTCTATTGTTCTTGAACAGAACGGTTCTCTCAAAACAACAAAAGATCTTCGAACAACGGTTTCGCATATTTTTTCGGCCGGAGATGTAAACGGAGGAATGATGTTTACACACGTTGCTTATCGTCAAGGAACGATTGCTGGAACAAATGCAGCCATTGCTGCCAAGAAGAAACGCCTGCCTTTGTTGACGATGAACGAACGTGTAGTCCCACGTGTGACGTTTCTTGCCTCAGAAGTTGCCTCTGTTGGAATGACCTCAGAAATTGCTAAAAAAGAATTCAAACAGATTCTTGTTGGACGTTGTTTGTTAGCGGGTCTTGGTCGAGCTGTAACAGATCACCAGCGATTTGGTTTGATGAAACTTGTCATCCATCCAAAGACACGCAAAATCCTAGGAGGACATATGATTGGGGAACGAGCTGGAGAGGTCATTCACGAGGTTGCCCTTGCGATGCATTTAAACGCAACGGTTGATAAACTCGCTGAGATGATTCATGCATTTCCTACCTATTCAGAAGCCGTTGTTTCGGCCGCATCAAACATCACCAAAGAGTGATGTGTTATACTCTTATCCGCTATGTCTAAAGAAGTTGTTTTTGATATTGAAACCCAGAATACCTTTGAAGAGGTTGGGGGGTATTTCGTCGATAAATTGAAGATTTCCGTGATTGGTTGTTATTTTTATGAAACCAATTCTTACGAAGCCTTTGAAGAGCATGAGCTTCCTCAGCTTTGGCAACGGTTAGAAAAAGCCGATCGACTCATTGGGTATAACTCGGATGGGTTTGATTTGCCGATCATGAATAACTATTACAGTGGAGACTTTTTGAAGTTTCCAAGATTGGATCTTCTTGTCGAAATTCAAAAAGCCTTAGGGTTTCGTTTGAAATTAGACGATGTAGCAGCAGCGACGGTTGGTCACAGAAAATCTGGCCACGGACTTCAGGCCGTAGAATGGTGGAAACAAGGAGAAATTCAGAAAATCAAGGATTATTGTTTGCAAGATGTCAAAGTAACCAAGGAAGTCTACGAATACGGGATCAAGTACGGCGCGCTCGCCTATGAAGATCGTCTCAGTGGAAGAAAAGCCATTCCGGTTGACTTCACGCGTAAGCAGGTTGAACAGCCAAAAATTAACTTAACCATGGGGTTTTAGCGTGTGGATAATTATTCTTTGACACACCATATCTAGTGGAATAAAATAGCTTGGTACCACAACATCTTGTGGCGATGGGGAAGGATTTTTTCTCATCTCAAACTTATTTAGAGAAGATGATCCTAAACAGATCGTCTTTTAAATCGGCCAAAATTTTACTCCCTATTTAGACCATACTCGCCTATGTCTATGTCTGAGGAAACAACTGTTTCTACAAAAACTTCGTCTTCGGTTTCTGATGTTGTCTGGGAATATATGACATCCGTGAAATCGTTTAAGAAGCGCTCTGGAGAAGAAGTAGCATTTGATTCAAAAAAGTTACACGCTTCTATTCGTGTTGCTCTTGAGTCTGCTGGAATGCAAAAACCAAAATTAGTTGACGTGATTACTTCAAACGTCATCACACGTCTCACAAGACGATTTGATGGTCATACGGTTCCGTCCTATGCGGACGTTCGTGAAATCGTGAACCTTACGCTTATTGATCACAACTTGGTTCATGTTGCAAAGAAATATCTTTCCTATGCAGACTATAAAGCTGTTGGTCAAGAAACAGAAGTTTACGGAAAGGGAATTATTGTTCCTCGTTATTTTACGCGAGCGGACGTTCATCCTTATGATTTGATTGAATGGGAGACACGAGATGCTGCCATCACAGATTCAAAAGGAAAAGTCGTTTTTGAACAAAAAGGCGTTGAATTGCCAAAGACTTGGTCTCAGACAGCAACGAATATTGTTGTTTCAAAATATTTTTACGGAACGATTGGGAAAGATGATCGAGAATATTCCGTTAAGCAACTCGTTGGTCGTGTAGCAAAAACGATTGCTAATTGGGGACGCAAGGATGGATATTTCCAGACAGCTCAAGATGCTCAAGCATTTGATGATGAGTTGCATCACATTTTGGTAAACCAAATGGCTGCGTTTAACTCGCCGGTTTGGTTTAACGTTGGAACACCACGTCCTCAACAGTGTAGTGCGTGTTTTATCAACTCTGTTGAAGACGACATGCGTTCCATTTTGAACTTGTGCGTCACAGAAGGCATGTTGTTTAAGGGTGGATCAGGTGCAGGTTCCAACTTATCCAAACTCCGATCTCGCCACGAATTTTTGGGTGGATCAAATGGAAAAGCCTCTGGTCCTGTTTCTTTCATGAAGGGACTGGATGCCTTTGCTGGTGTGATTAAGAGTGGTGGAAAAACACGTCGTGCTGCAAAAATGGTTATTTTGGATATCGATCACCCGGACGTTGATGATTTTATTACTTGCAAGGTTGAAGAAGAAAAGAAAGCTTGGGCGCTCATGGATGCGGGTTATGACGGATCTATGGATGGCCCAGCTTACGCATCTATTGCATTTCAAAATGCAAACAACTCTGTTCGCGTGACAGATGAATTCATGAAAGCAGTTGAAGCGGATGGAGATTGGACAACGCATGCTGTGATTACAGGCGAACCTGTTAAAACTTGGAAGGCTCGTGAGCTCATGACCATGATGGCTGACGCTGCTTGGCAGTGTGGTGACCCAGGCGTGCAATACGACACCGTGATCAACAAGTGGCACACCAGTAAGAACACGGATCGCATTTATGCATCCAATCCTTGCAGTGAGTACATGTTCTTGAACGATAGTGCTTGTAACTTGGCATCGCTCAACTTGCTCAAGTTCCGCAAAGAAGTAAACGGAGAGCTTGTCTTTGATGTTCAAGCCTTTAACAAAGCAAACGAGATCATTACAACCGCCATGGAAATTATCGTTGGAAACTCCGTGTATCCAACTCCAGCGATTG
>CALRGL010000065.1 GCA_943357275.1 Candidatus Uhrbacteria bacterium RIFOXYB12_FULL_58_10
AAAGGTTCCCCAGTGGCATTCTTGAATCACCAGTTGGTCTGAGCGATGATCTTGTTCTACGTGACGTTCTCCCCGAATCGTCAGTGTGTCATCGTTCAGAGTAATGTCTAAATCTTCTGATCGAACACCTGCAATCGCACTGCGAATGATCACTTCTTTTTCCGTTTCAATAACGTCAACACTAAGCTGGCCCTCTGTGTTTGAAAGCCAACCGGAAGAAATATAATCGTTGACGTTGTGCGTCTCTTGCATGCCTTTGTAGTTTACACGTTTTTTTGTAACGTTTCCATTTTTCCAGACACAGACCAAAGCAGGTCAAAGAGTTGTCGATACATCAGGGCGATACTTGGACTTGTGATCAGGATGTGGGCGCCTTCAGACTTGGTGGATAATAGAGCGACGGTCTGGTCCCAAATAAGAACAGACGAAGCAAACGTGAGTTCTGCGGGAAGAAATCGTGCTTCTCGTTCTTCTTGTTTGTGCGTTTCTTCATTGTATTTTTTGACTTCGAAAGAACGAACACGAAGACTTTTTAAGGAGATGCCTTCCATGAGTCGCCGACGCGTGTAGTGATATTTTTCTCCGATCAGATCTTGAAACGGCTTTGCACTTACAATTTCCAGAACAAGTTTATCTTTGCACTTGAGTGACTCGTTTAGAATTTCTGTCACACGTTCTCGTTCTAGAACTCGTACGTTTGTTTGTTCTGCGGACGTTGCTTTGAGCGATTGCAGAAGGGGAACAATGCTCGCGATGGCTGTGGCTTGTTCTTTTAAGAGGTCTTTGAACACGCTTGGTTCATGGGCTTCAAACACAGAACGAGATTTACGTTTCGTGGTGATGACGACTCCTTTGGACTGAAGACGCGACATGGCGGATTGAACGGTTGTGACAGGCATTCTGAGTTTTCGAGACAGAGGAGTCAGAGTAGCTGTTCCCATTTCTAAGAGAGCAAGATAGACCTGCTCGTCTTTTGTGTTAAATCCAAATCCGGAAAGAACTTCCGTGATTTCTTTACGTTGTGTTTGTGTGAGTTTCATATCTACGAAGAATATCGTAGTAAATTTTGGGCAACTTGTCAATCAATTTAGCCAAATTCTCCTGAACACGCAGAAATTAGAACGAATATTGTCGAAGTAATTAGAATTTTCCTGCATGATGGTCTTGCGAGTGAGGGAAACCTTCCTCTCAATAACACTAAACGTTCTTCCAAAGGAGTCGATCATGAAGGTTTTGAAGCCTGGTCGTGCGCAGAAGGGTTGGGCTAAGGAATTCACCTGCACAGGTACTGGAAACGGTGGTGGTGGGTGTGGTGCTCTGCTTCTGGTCGAATTCGGTGACCTCTACAAGACGTATCACTCTTGCATGGGTGAGACCGAAACGTTCATCACGTTTTCTTGCCGGTGTTGCAATGTTGAAACGGACATCACGTGCCATGTTCCTAACTCGGAGACTCTTCGCTCTAAGCGGGGTTCTAGCTCGTCTAGTCGTTACGACTGATCTTTCTTCTCTTGGCGGGAAAATACTTCCCGCCCTTTACCTGTCCTCTTCAGCAAGTCTGTTGGAGGGGAAAGGATAAGTGTGTGAGGAGGTTTCTCATGGAAGTTCTTGAATATCCCGACATGAATTGGACGGCGGTGCACACGTGCTCCAAGTGTGGAGCCAAGTTGCTCATCAAGATTGAGGACGTGGAGAAATGTGGAACAACCTCCCATGTTTCCTGTGCGGTTTGTCGATCTTGGGAGTATCCCTCAGACAAACTCCCTTGGTTTGTCGAGGCTTATGCCAGTGGTGGTTTTGTCGGCTGGCCTCCAAATCATCCCTTATTCGGAAAGCGGAAACGATCTTGACAAAGAACCATTTTTACGATAGAACTATGCGTCTGCCGACACATCAACAAGGAGCTGAGATGGAAGAGATCAAGCTGACCGTGGACGTTCTCATCTATGACGGTTTCGGAGAAACCTTGCTCATTGAACGTGCCAAGGAGCCGTTCATGGACAAGTGGGTGATGCCTGGTGGTCACGTTGAACCAGGTGAAACACTTCGTCAGGCTGCTGTGCGTGAGCTTAAGGAAGAGGTTGGTGTTGTTGTGACAGAGGATCAGCTTCAGGAGCTTTGTTACTTGAATGCTTCTGATCGAGATCCTCGTCCAGTTCGTCGTGAGAGTCAGGCGTTCTTGCTTCGAGTCCCATCGATTCAACAGTTGGGAGCGCATGCAGCAAGTGATGCCAAAGCACTTCGTGTTGTACCCCTTTTGTTTCTGAGGTCTTGGATGATTGGTTTTGATCACTACAAGGCTATCGAAGCTGTGCGGGCGTTGATCGATGATATTCCATTTTCCTGTTGAGTCCTTCTTGCCCCTGAATTTCAGGGGTTTTTGATTGACACCGTGTCAAAATTACGGTAGTGTTTGTTCCTGTTCTTACACAAGGAGAAGTGATGCCTGTCATTCGCGTGTTGAATTGGCCGAGCAAAACAGCTCTCATCGGTTCTGACGATCTGAGTAGTCCTGATCACAACACGCTCATCGAAATGATGTGTTGCGATCGCACGTTCAAGCGTCAGATGACCGATAAGATTCGGCAAGTCGTTCTAGACGCACATATTCGTGGAATTGAGCGACTGGAACAGACAACCGTTTCGTTTGATCAAGGCGCTGTCCTCAAGGAGACTCGTCAGCAGATCGTCATTTTGGTGGAAGGGTTCTTTGATCGACAAGATCGGACCCACGATGATCGTATACGTCTGGCCACTCTTCTCAAACAGTGTGTTCAGCGCTTTTGCAAAGAGCATACCGTGGAAGTCTTTGTTCTGCGTTTTGACAATGTAAACGAGGCCTATCTGGCTCCTACACATTAGTCTTTCGTCTTTCTCAACTCTGCGCTTCGGCCAGGGTTTTTCTTTTTCCATTGACTTTTGACAAAGTTTCCCTATACTAGCGAGCTGATCCTTGATCAGTCTTACGTTAACTTCAATTCAACTTACGAGTCGTTATTTAGAACGGGAAGGTCGTTATGTTAGAGAAAGTCTCGGACGTAGAAGTCTTGAGGGAGAAGTTTATTCTCCATCGGCTTCGACAAGTGAGTCGATTTGGTCGCTATGATATCGAGTCCTTTTTGGAAGAACAGGCCGAGGCTGACCTTCCAGATTGTGAGCATCATGATCAAGACTCGGACTGTTTCTGGTGTTGGCTTACAGACTCAGAAGTCTTTCGTTTACCAGAAACCATTTCTGTCTTGGATCTTTTCAAGACAACGTTGACTCCTGTCTGTGTCAAAACATGTCAACTCCGACTCTGCGACTTAAATCCGTATCGAGCACTGCTTGAAAACGCTGAGTCAGCGAAATTCTATGTGGGTCGAGATCGGTTTATTGTCATGGTAGGTCAAGATAAGACATCGGTCTTTGAGATGAGAGAAAATCCCGATCATCCAAACAAAACAGAGTTTCTTTGTCGGCCCTTTGGGGCTGAGTTTGGGTACACAGCCTTGGCGATAGCAGACTTGCTCATGGCCGAGTGGATGCGAAAGACTGGCCAATCAGCTCTGGCGCGTTCGATTCTTGTGAGTTCGATTCAAATTCAGGTTTGTCAGGAACGTGGGCGAGCCGGAGATGACTTCGATGCGTCCGTTGCTGTGAGTAACGATGGAAGCAAAATCATCAAAGCATCATGGATTGTTGTTTATGATCCTAAGACTAAGATGATGATGTTCCACCGACCCGACTGGTTTGCTGCCAACAAAATGAAGATTGGCGAACACAAACGACGGGCACTTCCTGGAAAACAACTGACTGTGCCAAATGCAAAAGACATCGACAGTTTTACAGAGATTGTAACGTTTGTTCGCAACGAACTCATTGGTAAGATTCCAGACGGGAGTCAGGTCGTAATTCCTCTTGGAAGAAAGTCAGAACCCATTCTCTTTATTTCCGGTAACCATCTCCAAAAGGATGTTCCAGTCGGTGTTTGTCAGGTTCAGCTCCCATAACAGGTTTATCTGCCGAGACTCAATCTCGGTTTTTTGTTTCCAAAAAACAGGCCGAAGCCTGTTGTTTTGTTATTTGAGTTCGTAACGTTTGAGGTATTCGTACATAGGACCGATGGTGAATCCGACTACGGCAGACCAGAGAATTTCTTCCAGCGGAATGCCTCCGATCATAAACGATCGAATCGCACCGAACTGCCAGAAACCGGCAACAGCGTCAGGGAAAAGTCGAACAAAGAAAATTTGTTCTGAAACAAAGACGAGAATAGCGACAAGTAAGCCAGTCACAAGAGCATCAAACAGTAAGTCATGACGATCAGCAATGATATAGGTTCCCACAAGTAAACCACCCATGATGAGTGCACGGATCGCAGCGAGTTCAAAGATATCAATGAAGAGCAACGAGAGAAACGCCCAGATGCCAAGAATGAGGACGAGGTGGATGAACCAGTGCATGACCGGATGACCCATTTGAAGACGTTTGCCTTTGAGTTTGTGTGTATGTTGGCCCAGAACAACTTGATAAAGAACGGCCGAGATTCCAAACAAGGAAAACGCAAAGATGAGATCCTCGATGCCGATGGCGAGACTTCCGTCAGAAAGAGTGGAACGAACGTCATTGGCAACAATCAGTAAGATACCCGGGCAAAGAATAAGTCCCACAATGCTCATGATGATTTGTTCTCTGCGTGTTTTGTCGGAAAATAATAAGAATAAGAGCCAAACAAGAAACAGAACAAGCGATGTAAAAAGAAATGCAGGCATATGGTTTGTATCGATTCCATTATAAAAGATCGCTTGACTTATTGCCACACTGAGGCAAGCTAAGAACATATGTTCACAGGCATTATCAAAGGAACCTTTCCCGTTGTAGCCGTAGAAAACAAGCCAGGTTTGAAATCTTTTGTTGTTGATCTTTCTTATAAAACTCCCCCCTTCCCAAGCCTTGCCTGCCGGCAGGCAGGGGGGGATCAAGGGGGGTTGCCGTCTTACGCTGAAAGCTTAAACTCCGGCGCCAGCATCGCCATCAACGGCGTCTGCCTCACTGTAGTTTCTATCGATGGTAATCAAGTCCATTTCGACGCCATGGAAGAAACACTTCGCCTCACAACGATTGGTGAGATCCAAATGGGTGATCTTGTGAACGTCGAGCGATCAGCTCGCACGGGAGACGAAATCGGAGGTCATCTCATGAGCGGTCACGTTTCTACGATGGGAGAAATTGTCGCGATCGATGAATCTGAAAATAACAAATCCATGACGTTTAAGGTTGATCCAATCTGGATGCGATTTCTGTTTTCAAAAGGCTTTGTCGGACTCGACGGCGCCAGTCTCACCATTGTAAACGCAAAAAAAGAAGAGGGAACATTTCAAGTCTGGTTTATTCCCGAAACCTTGAAATTGACGAGGTTCGGAGATAAACAAGTGGGGGATCGA
>CALRGL010000066.1 GCA_943357275.1 Candidatus Uhrbacteria bacterium RIFOXYB12_FULL_58_10
TGCACGGAAAATAAAAAATATCATTCGACAACTTTAACGAACAGGCAGACCAACCTTTGGTGAGAGGGAATTGCGTATACGAATTTTTCTCGGGGCGACCGAGAAAAATTGTATCCGCACTTCCCTTGAGTGGTTGGTGATAGGGGTGGGTTTGGTGGCCGGTGGGATGGGTGGGGTGGGCGAAAATAGAGGGGTATCGAGCCCCTCTATTTTCGTTTTCGGGCAAAGACAAAGACAGTAGCCGTGCTTTCTTTGAAAGCTTGGTATTCGCGAGGAATGACTTTTTTTTCTCTTCTCTTCTCTTCTCTTCTCTTCTTTTTTCTTTCCGGCTCCTCCCCTTGTTCAAGGGGGGGGGTGGGAGGGGTCCTGTCTTAAATAGTGTAATAAAAAATCCGCCGGGCTTTCTTGGGAAGCTTGGCGGACAGGGTGGAACATGGGTCGATTCAATCAACGAGATCTTCGAAGTGGTCCAACAAATCAGGATTCTCATGGGTATCCGAGTAAACCTGACTCGGTGGTGGGCCCATGGGGTTCTGTTGGTTTGGATCGACGATCACAGGAATGTTGTTGATTGTTCCGATCTGGCCGGAGGTGAGGTGGCGATTGTTGTCGCCGATCGTGGCATACTTGTTGTCACCTTCGACTTTGTCGAGCCAGCCGTAGAAGATGTAGTTCAGCGTCACGGCCCATTCCTGGGGCGAGAGTTTGATCTGAGAATTGCGACCAGCTTCTTCTTTGGTTCGCTTTGTGATCGCGTAGTACTGTTGCTGCATCCAGGCTTCATCGGTCCGACAATGTGTACTCTTTCCTCCATCCACACCATCCGAGCAACGGATGTGGAAGATCTCGCCGGTTTTGCCATCACGGAATACCGAATACCAGCCGATTCCGCGGTAGCCACCGATGGCATTGCTGTCGGGTTCGACCCCGTGTGTTCCAGAGGACTCCTTTACGGGGAAATCGAACGGATGGGCGTAGGTTCGAGACGGAAGACTTCTGACGTCGATAGGCATGGAAGCTCCTTTCGGGAGAGGTTGGGGAAATTCGACGACGTTCAAAAATACCACAAAAATACCCTTTTGTCAACCTTTGAGTAGCAAAAAAGCCCTGTTTTTAAGGCTTTTTAGACTTTATATTGATTTTTGAGTTCTCCCAGTTTTCCCGCGACCAACATCTGTCTTTCCTCATCTTTATCCAGCACGAAATTCTGTGACTGCGAGTCCGTGTATTTTGCCGCGTTCATTCCGTGCAAGTTAGCTTCCTCGGTTGTAAGTGGGGAAGTGAGTTTTTGGAAGAGGACTTGGCAGATGCGTTCGCCTGGGTAGATACGGATGACTTGGTTTCCAGCCTCGTTTTTCATGGGGAAGATGAGGTGGCCGTTGTAGCCTGTGTCGATGATGCCAGAAAGGGAAAGGTCGATGCCTCGGCGATTGGTGGAGGTTCTTGGAAAGAGAATCGCCATGAGGTCATGTGCGTTCATTTCGATGCGTTCCAATGAAGTGCCGATCACAAATTCATTTGGAAGAAGATCAAAGTATTGGCCGGGTTTGAGTTCGATTTCATCAAACTGACCGTGATGCGTATCGATTTCATCGATGGAAACTTTGATGGCTCTTCGTCCTTGATCGTCCAAAACCCAGTTTCTTGGAATCAAAAATTTGTATCCAAGACGAAGGTCGATCGCATGAGGTTGAAGCTGGAATTTATCGATCTCTGGAGTGAAACGAATGTCGCCAGAAGTTAAAGATTCTAACAATTCTTTGCGTGTGAGAACGGACATAGTGCCTTCAGAGTGCCATAACAAAAACACCTGCGCAAGGCAGGTGCATTTGGTTTAACCTTCTACTTTGATTCCAGGACCAACGCTTGAAGCGATGGTGATGGATTTGAGGAAGATTCCTTTTGAGGAAGAAGGTTTGAGTCGTCGGATCGCATCGATGATCGTAACGAGGTTGTCCTTCAATTGTTCGTTTGAAAATGACTTTCGGCCGAAGACTTGGTGAAGATTTCCATCTTTGTCGTTCTTAAAGCTTTGTTTACCAGCTTTTTGTTCTTCAACCATTTTCTTTACGTTCGGGCTCACGGTATCTGTCTTAGGGTTAGGCATGATTCCGCGTGGTCCCAAGATACGAGCGAGTTTTGCGAGCTTAGGCATCATGGCTGGAGTTGCAACAGCAACATCGAAGTCAATCACACCCGTAGACGCAATTTTGTCGATCATTTCTTGGTTACCAATCAAATCTGCTCCTGCTTCTTTTGCATCGGCTTCTTTTTCAGCTTCCACGAACGCGGCAACACGCTTGGTCTTACCAACTCCGTGTGGAAACGAGATTGTTCCACGGACTTGTTGGTCAGATTTTGTGGCGTCGACTCCGAGTCGAACGTGAAGTTCAATGGATTCGTCGTACTTAGCCGTTGCTGTCTTTTTAACAAGCTCGATCGCTTCGTCAATAGAATATTTCTTTGACTTATCAACGAGTTGCTTTACTCCTTCAAAACGTTTGCTGTGCATAATAGCGTGTGGTTCAGGCGCCCAAATGAGCTCCCACGAATAATTATTTTTTATTTGATATCAACACCCATTTGACGACATGTCCCTGCAACAATCTTCATCGCCGCTTCGATATCCTTTGTGTTCAAATCTGGGAGTTTCTTTTCAGCGATCTCTCGAAGTTGTGCCTTTGTAATGCTTCCAACTTTTTCTGTGAGAGGTTTGCCAGATCCTTTTGGAATCTTGGCTGCTTTTTTGATCATGTCAGACGCAGGAGCCGTCTTTGTGATGAAGTCAAAGGTTCGGTCATCATACACGTTGATGATGATTGGAACGATTTCGCCACGTCGATCTTGGGTCTTTGCGTTAAATTGAGACACGAATTCACCGATTGGGAGTCCGTGCTGTCCAAGAGCTGGACCAACTGGTGGAGCTGGAGTCGCCGCACCTCCAGGGATTTGAAGTTTCACCTGGGTAACAAGTTTCTTTGCCATAATAAGGTTTTTACTAGATTCCTCCCGCCTTGGCGGAAAGCAACTAGATTATGAATAAGTGGCGAAATAATAGCCTAAACTTTCTGAACTTGCAAGAAATCGAGCTCGATTGGGGTTTCTCGACCAAACATGGAGACCAAAACTTTGATTTTTCCACGCTCCTCGTCGATTTCGCTGACTTTTCCTTCTTGTCCTTTGAATGGACCGTCGGTAATGGTAACAAGCGAGTTTTTTTCAATATCGACCTTAAATTCTGGCTCAGAAACGCCCATTCGCTTTTGAAGCGCTTCGATTTCTTCCTTAGCAATCGGGGTAGGAGTGGTTCCGGTACCAATAAAACCTGTGACGTTTGGCGTGTTTCGAACAACGTACCAAGAGTCATCGGTCACAATCATTTCAACAAGCACGTAACCAGGGAAGATCTTTTCTTCGGTGGTTTTGCGCTTTCCGTTCTTGATTTTGACTTTTTTCTCTTTTGCAACGAGAACATCGAAGATTTTGTCTCCCATGTCCATGGTTTCGATACGTTGCATCAAGTTTTGAGAAACGTTTTCTTCATACCCGGAATACGTATGAATGGCGTACCATCGACGGCCTAAATTGGCGGTTTGTTTTGCCATAGAAAAGGGCGATTAGGAAGTTAGTTTGATGAGCTGTTCAAGCCCAAGATTGAAAATAAAGTCAAAAAAACTAAGAAAAACAGCAAGAAACAAACTGATTCCAACAACAAGAACGGAGTATTTCACGGTCATGTTCTTTGAAGGCCACGTGACTTTCTTTAGTTCCTCAAATGCTTCACGAAGATAACGAACAACCCATTGAACCGGATTTACTTTCTTTGAAGTGGATGTCTGCATAAAGGTTATTTTAAAAGGCCCTTTGCGAGGCCTTATAAAGCAAACTTACACGATTTTTGTGTGTTTGGCAAGCGATTGTGGACAAGGATAAGAAACATTGACATTTTAGCCAAATTTTGCTATTCTGAAGTGTTGTCAGATGGATTTGGGAGTGTCCCAAACGTCTGGAAATCCGTGCACAGCGGAATCTGTGTGATTGTTTTGGAAGGAGAACGACGATGACGGCACAACCGATCACGTCCGGTCAGGTGCGGCAGATTTGTGCTTTTGGCACGGTCGCCATCGAGAAGGTTCTTGAGGGGCTTGGGCTTTCCAAAGAGGAGGCTCAGCGTGTCATTGAGAACGGTGATGAGTTCACAGGAGCTGTGCGAACCGCGTGTGAGCAGACTATCCAGCGTCTGCGTGCGCCTGCGGATTATGCTGACGAAGAAGTTGCTTCGACCTACGGTTACCTTTCGGGCTACACAAAGCCAAGCGGGATCACTGAGCAGGCGAATCAGCTTCGTGATGTGTTTCCCGGCCTCGGTTATGTGAACCTGGATTACCAGGCCAAGATCGAAAAGGGCGAGATCGAACTGCCGAAGTTTGCCGAGGGTTGGTTCTGTATTCCAAACTGGATCAAGAATCCGACGCTGTTTGGCGGAACCTACTCGTCGGCAGTGAAGAAGATCTTCGAGGTGCTGAAGAAGGCTCGTAATGGCAACTTCTGCAATTATCGCGAAGGCGAGATCGACGAAGTGCATTTGCGCCAGTCGGCACGGACTGTCGCGTACTTTCAGAAGCTCTCGGATGCCCAAGGCAATCCGGATATTCTGATCGTCCCTGCTCAGTTTGGTATCCTTCATCGCGGAAAGTCCATCCGTCGTGCACGTGTTGTTTTCCAAAGCAACGAGTGTGGACTCGGTGCATTTGCGATCGGTTGCATGTTCCTCACGCATTCGAACCGCCTTGCTCAGCTCGACGATCTGTGGATCGACTGTTCGGGTGACGAGTTCGCTCCTGGGGCTGGTGGCCGGTTCGTGTCCTCTCCGTACTTCTACTTCAATGACGACTATCTCAAGTTCCGCGCGTTCCGCGTCGGCGATGCGTTTCCGTGCTACGGTTCTGCCTCGGCCTTGCTCCCGGAGTGAAGTCCTAAGCCCTTAGTTTTTTGATCTTACTTTTGTTCCTTTTACCTTTTCACTTATGTCTCTAGCCCAGTGTTTGTTTTCTACAAACACTGGTTTTTTCTTTTCAGCTTTGTTGAAATATAGAGAAATTTTTGTGTTATAATATTTTTGAAAGTAGGGTCATGTACGTCGGATCATGGTCTGTCGTCTCCGAAATTTCATCATCTCAATTGGTCAGAGTCCATACAAAACAATTTTGCATGGAGTGAAACAGTTGGTTTGCAACAAGGGATGTATGACACTCCTTGTTTCCATTTAGCGAAGATCGTTCAAACGATGAATGTGCTTCGGAATGAAATTCAATCGTGACCCCGCCATCGGCGGGGAAACG
>CALRGL010000067.1 GCA_943357275.1 Candidatus Uhrbacteria bacterium RIFOXYB12_FULL_58_10
TCGCACCTATTCTGATCAGGAATTGATCAGCAAGTGTGAACCTTATCTTTCAACGCTTCCTGAGATTGATTCAGCACTCTTGGAACGTATTGTTCATATTGAAAAAGAACGTCTTGTTGTCTTAAGCGATATCACAGAAAAAGTTACACCTCATCTTAAGCTTCCAGACTACGACGCCTCGTTGCTCATTTGGAAGAAATCAGACGCAACGGACGCAAAACAACAGTTACAAAACATGCGCGAACTGATAGAAACACTTTCTGAGGAAACACTCTCCTCCGTTGAGTTGATTGAGAAGGCGGTTAAGGAGTATATTGTAAGTAAGGAATTACAAAATGGAAATGTCTTGTGGCCACTACGTGTATCACTGAGTGGATCACAACAATCAGCCAATCCATTTGAACTGCTTTGGATTTTAGGAAAGTCAGAATCAGTGTCACGCATAACTCAAGCCTTAGCTCGTTTAGAACCATGAAGTCACAACGATTCAATCATGTTTCCGTTGCGCTCATACTCGTTATTGTGACACTTGTTGATTCAAGTGTTCCATTTAACATTGCTCTTGCTGAGTCCGTTTCTGATGAAGTCTCTGCCATCAATCAGACGGTCGCCGAGAAGAAAAATACGATTGATCAAATCAGCCGTCAGATCAAAGAATACGAAAAGAAAATCAAGCAAAAAGAAGCTGAGACAGTGAGTTTACGTGTAGAACTTGAGCTTTTAGAAAATCGTATTGCTAAGACAGAGCTTGAAATTGAAGAAACCAATACAGAAATCGATCTTGTTAACGCAGAAATTGCTTTTATTGCGAAAGAGCAATTGAAACTAGAAGAAAAGCTCGAACATGACCGGATGTTGATCCAAAGTATTTTGCAAGAAATGCAAAAAAATGATCACACCCTTCCGTTGCAAGTCTTTTTTGGCTCAAGTTCATTCTCCGACTTGTTTGATCAAGTGAATCAACTAGAAACCGTAGGATCTGATCTTGAACAAGCAATAGAAGAAACAAAATTTTCAAAGTCCCTTCTTGAAGAGAAAAAAGCAGCCCAACTCTCTAAAAAAGAGATGCTTTCTGATCTTCAAAACAACCTGCAACAAGAAAAAAATACGTTAAATGAGTCTGTTGGCGCACAAGAAACCCTTATTGTTGAAACGGAGCAAACAGAAGCAGGTTTCCAAAAAATGCTTAAACAAATGAAGCAGGAACAACAAGCGATTGATCAAGAAATCGCAAGACTACAAGAAGAGCTAGAAGGAAAGCTTTCACAATCAGATTCAGCAGGGGATACAAGTGGTCTTTCTTGGCCATTTAACCCACCAAAGGGCATAAGTGTGCTGTTTCACGACCCAACATACCCATTTCGTTACATGTTTGAACACTCAGGACTTGATTTACCAGCTCCAAAAGGCACACTCATCAAATCAGCCGCTCCTGGATATGTTGCTTGGGTCAAAAAAGGCCAACTTTATGGCAATTATGTGATGGTCATCCACGCAAACGGCATTGCCACGCTTTATGCCCACATGTCACGTGTCGACGTAGAACCAGACCAATACCTCAAAAGAGGGGATACGATCGGTGCCGTGGGTAGTACAGGGCTTTCAACGGGTCCTCACCTTCATTTTGAAGTAAGAAAAAATGGAGTTCCTACGAATCCATTAACTTATCTTATTCCGCGTTAAGTATGGACCTCGCACAAGTCATCACAATCATCGGCTGGGTGTTCGCGGTTACACCGGTGATTGTGTTTGTGACCATTAGCGTCAACATGATTAAAGGAGTCATGGCAGAGGACGATTTCATTCGATCTCTGGTAACACTCGGTATCGGTATCTTTATAACTGGACTCATCATGCTTGCAACCATCCGTTTTACCGATCTAGTAGATAAGAGTGGGCCAGTACCTGTGACAAATGAGGAGATTCTAACAGAAAATTTAGGGTTATAAGGGGGTCAAACCCCTTATTTCTTTAGCTAAATTATGTGTCGCACAATAAACCTTATACGACACGAGCCCTATTTAAACACAAGGTACTGAGAGACCTTTGAATACAAATGGAACGAGGTCACAGAATCGCTTGAGCGAAAATACAGGTATGTAGGTACCTCTTCTACCGCTTTTGACCTTCGTTAGATAGAAGAAATTCCGCTTAAATAGGCCTAAATAACCCTCTTCTGAGCCTCGTAGAAATTTACTAAGGTATGGTAGATCCTGAATCTATTTTAAAATGAAATCTGCAAAACGATTTAGTTGGTAAACGTAGACGACAATAATCCGGTTCACTCTCTATGAACCAGAGAGTGATGATATCTCTACAATCAGGTCTTATCACTATCCTCTCTTACTTACTAGAATGAGTGTCATTCATTTTACGACACTAGAGATAAAAAGCGATAGGGATGAGTGATCTCTATTGAAAATAAACATGATCACCGAATCGAAGATCGATATATTCAAGCTTCGCTGGCTCGGTAATCTTTTCTTTTAACAATGTCTGTAATCGAACCACCTGCCCTTCAATGTCCCCTGTTGCGTCAAAAAGAATATCATACTCATCTGTTGTCCGAACCCCCATCCACTTCCCTGCTAAGCGATCAATTTCAATTCTCTGTACACCGATCTGCATTTGAATCAATCGATCTGTAAAGAGAGAGATGTTTTGAATCTCCTCTTTTGTGAGTACTCTCCCCCCTACGGTAACAGGTGTGTTGTTGCGATTAAGATAAATCGGCAGTTCACGCAATAACTCAATAGAGGGATCAATCATGATTGCGGGCGGTCCATCAATCAATGCTTGTTCCTCAATGGAAAGTTCGCGAATAATCGTGCCTTCTAAATCGGCTAGGTAACGTTTCTTCTGCGTGAGCCAGATAATCTGAGATTGTTTTTCTTCAATCGTAATTCGAACCGATTGACCATCTCGGTTTATTTGAATTGACTCAAAACTAAAAGTTTTCTCAAGTTGAGCTCGAAGATCATCGGAACGAAAAAGAAAGATATTTCGGTGGTTTACAAACGGCAACGGAGAATTCAAGAAATAAGAAAGGACAACTTGTTTAAAGGACTCTTCTGAAAAATAACGTGTTCCACGTACTTCAACCGAGGAAACAGAAAATCGCTTATTGGTAAAAAGGAGAAAGAGGCAGACGATAAGCAAAATAAAACCAACAGAACTAAGAAGAATAATCAACTTAACACTCATTTTCTTTACCTGAAAATAAGGATTTTTAAAACGTTGTGTGCGATACGTTTTTTGTTGTTCGCTTCTAAAATGATTGCGTTTAGCCATACGCGTTAGACAACAACCCTTGGTAACGTTGGGTTGATACGACTCAAAAGTTCATACCCGATTGTGCCAATTTGATGTGCCATTTGATTTGCCAACAGTTCGTGACGTCCATCTCTTCCAATCAAAATAACTTCCTGTTCTTTTTCAGGGTTTGGGACAGCAGATACATCTACCATCATCATATTCATACAAACTCTTCCAACAACACGACAACGATAACCACCTACAAGGACTTCGCCTTTTGAGGAAAATCGTCGATCATACCCATCAAAATAACCGACAGGTAAAACAGCGATGCGACTTCTTCGTGGCAAAATCTCTGTCATTCCATACCCAACAGGTGTTCCGGCAGGTAATGATTTAATTTGTGCGATACGCGTCTTCCACTGAAGCACTGGTTGAAGCTCAACGGCCAATTCTCGCTTCCTAGAGGCTGATTGAGACTGTTCAGAGGGCCAAATGCCATAAAGAGAAATTCCAGCGCGTACAAGCGTTCCGTGTGTGTCTGGATAAAAAATAATGGCCGCAGAACAGGCACAGTGAATATATTCAGGTGAAAATCCCAAGGATTGAATCTGATGAACTGCTTTTGCAAAACGCTCAAACTGCATGGATGCGTATTGAGGGAGGTCAACATCTTCAATATTTGCAAAATGGGTTGAGAGTCCAGCAAGAACGAGATGTTTACTTATCTTAAACACATCCATCATCATTGGAATATCATCTTCCATGACTCCTTGTCGCGAAGTTCCTGTTTCCAATTTTAAATGTACAAACGCAACAGACGCTGACTTAGCAGCAATCGTTTGTAGTTCATCAATTCCCTCTCGATCGTACATTGTTAGATGAATTTGATGACGAATCGCATCGTCAAAACGTGAAGGTAATGTAAAACCAAGCACAATGAGTAACGCACTTGGAAAGCGTTCACGCAAAAAAAGGGCATCATCAATTGAATCTACGCCAAACGCATCAACCCCTGCCCTTCCGGCAATATGTGAAAGTTCGTTCAACCCGTGACCATACGCATTTGCTTTTACAATCGCACAAAATCGCGCTCCATGTGAAATGGAACGCAATTGTTGAATATTTGAAGTGAGTGCTCGCTCACTAATTTCGATCCACGTTCGTTCTTTTCGCACAAACAAGTAGGTTACGACTTTTTCTCAATCTTTTTCATGCGCTGAATAGGAAGATATCTATTTTGCTTGGCCATCCAAGCTCGTAAACTTTCTTCTAAAGCAATTTGGTCGTGTCCAAGAACAATTAAATCTGGGTGAACTGTATTAATAATCTCAAATGATCCAAGCGTTTCATCACTCAAAAGAGCTTCGTCAACGAACGGAAGTTTTTGAATGGCCTCAAGACGAACACGCTCTCTGTGCTGAGGTGTTTTGTTTTTAAGTTCTTGAACATGTTTGTCTCTGGCAACAGCAACGACAAGTTCTGTACCACGCACTTTTGCTTGACGCAAAATAAAATGATGACCTGTATGGAGTCCGTCAAACGTACCAAAGACAAGGACGCGTTTAGGATTCATGTGTTGTGGATGATTGTGGTCGTAAGGTTGGAAAAGCAATGACTTCTTTAATATTGCTTGCACCTGTGATCAACATCACCATTCGATCAACGCCAATTCCAAGTCCGCAAGCAGGTGGCATTCCGTGCTTAATTGCTTCTAGATAGTCTGTATCTGTTTGATGTGCCTCATCAAATCCGGCTTGTTCTCGTTCTTTTTCTTCAATAAAACGCTTTTCCAAATCTTCCGGATCATTGAGTTCGGAATAATTGTTTCCAATTTCACTTCCCATGGCAAAGACTTCAAATCGCTCAACAAACCGAGGATCTGCCGATTTCTTGGCAAGGGGTGAGACTTCAATAGGATAATCAAAAATAATGGTTGGTTGAATCAGTTGTTCTTCAACAAGTTCTTCAAACGCAAGGGCCATCAGTTCACCTGGTTTTTGAATACGCGCGATTGTTTCTGTATGTTGTTTCGAAATACGTGTGCTTAAAACGTCTTTCGCTGTTTTCAAGTCA
>CALRGL010000068.1 GCA_943357275.1 Candidatus Uhrbacteria bacterium RIFOXYB12_FULL_58_10
CATGTACCTCAAATCCAAGTCGTTCCAAAATGCCAACCATGTCCTTTTTCTCCATCTCAATTCCCATCAAACGATTGGCTTGATCGGGATCGAAATCTAAGACAAGCGGTTCATACGGCTTTGCTTCTTCCACCATCACCCCTGAAGCCACGACTCCACCTGCGAGTTCTTGAATAAGTTCAACCGCTCGGGCAAGAGCTGGACCTGTTGCTTCAACAGATAATCCTTTTTCAAACAACAACTGTGAATCTGAATAGAGGTTGAGTGCACGTGCTGTTCGTCGAATAGAAACCGAATCGAAACTTGCGGATTCGATCACAACACGTGTTGTCTGCTCCGTTGTTCCTGTTTCTTGACCACCCATCACTCCCGCAACAGCAACCGCTTTCTTTGCGTCCGCAATCACAAGTTGATCGGCAGAAAGTTTGTAAGTCTTTCCATCAAGGGCAACAAACGCTTCATCTTTTTTAGCCTTACGAACAACAATCTTCTCCCCTTCTAACTTGTCTGCATCAAACGCGTGCAACGGCTGACCGTATTCATGCAAAACTAAGTTCGTAATATCAACAACATTATTAATTGGTCGATGTCCAGCAAGAAGTAATTTCTTTTGCACCCACCAAGGTGACGGACCCACCTTCACGTTTTCCATCACGATCGCAGAATACTTTGGACAGAGGTCAGATTCTTCAACAGAAACGGAAAAAACAGAATTTCCTTCTTTTATTCCTTTTACTTCACCTGCCGTCCATGTAAATTTATCCTTTGTTACAGCCGCACCTTCGCGTGCCTGACCAATGATCGAATAACAATCTGGTCGATTCGACGTCACTTCAATATCAAAAATAACATCGTCCAAATCAAGCGCTTCAGCAAGCGGTGTTCCAGCTTTTGCATCAATCAAATTCGTCAGATCCCAAATATCTTTTTTTCCAGTGGCGAGTTTATCAAACCCAATTTCTTCCACGGCACAAATCATGCCATGACTTTCTACGCCACGAATTTTTGTCAGTGTCAGTTCGATTAAATCCCCTTCGCCATGCCATCGCACTTTGGCTCCAGGCAAACCAACAACAACACGTTGACCCTCTACCAAATTTTCTCCCCCACAAACAATATCAACCACCTCTGTGCCAATGTCTGTCTTTGCAATTTTTAATTTATCTGCGTTTGGATGTGTCTCAACCTTTTTAACAATACCAACAACTATCTTGTTGAAACGCTCAGCAAGTTTGTCAGATCGTTCAACAGAATTCCCTGAGGCTGTCGTGAGTTTTGCAAACTCTTCCGCGGAAAGATTGGTATCAAGGTGTTCTTTAATCCAATTGTAGGATGCGAGGATATTCATACTAAAACTGTTTTACAAATCGTAGATCGTTCTTATACAAGATACGCAGGTCATCGATCTTAATGCCTTCGCGCATCATAAACGTACGTTCCACTCCCCAACCAAAGGCAAATCCTGAGTAAACGTTTGGATCGAGCCCTCCTGCTTTGAGCACATTTGGATGAACCATACCGGCTCCACCAAGCTCCACCCAACCACCTTTACACAATCGACATGCACCAGAATCATCACCTCCACAGACTTCACAACTGATATCGACTTCGAAACTTGGCTCTGTAAAACGGAAGTGGTGTGGGCGCAAACGTGTTTTACGATTTGGTCCAAAGAATGCTTTTGCAAAATAATCAAGCACACCTTTGAGATGTGTTACAGAAATATCTTTGTCGATCATGAGTCCTTCAAACTGGTGAAACATCGGAATGTGGGTGATGTCGATTTGTCGTCGATACGTTCGATTGATGTTAATCATGCGAATCGGTGGTTTCACTTCTTCCATGTGTCGAACCTGCGAATTGGACGTATGTGGAGTAAGAACAAGTTTGCCTTTCTTAGCTTCTGGAATATCCATAAAGAAGGTCTCCCAGTCATCGCGCGCTGGGTGATCTTTTGGCATGTTCAAGGATTCAAACACATAATAATCCCAATCAATTTCTGGAGCGCGAACCGCAGAAAATCCAATCCGACCAAAGATATCTGAGATCTCGGCAATGGCCTGACTGGTTGGGTGCAAGTGTCCTTCTTCGTTGAAGTGACCCGGCTCGGTAATATCAATCCACTCACGCTGTGCATGAACAGAAGATTCAGACCCAACGATTTCTTGTTCTTTGTTTCCGTAAGCAACTTCAATTGCTTCCTTTACTTCATTAGCAATCTTTCCAACAACTTTTCGTTCTTCGTCCGCAAGTGTAGCAACATGTTGCAACAAGTTCTTCAACTTTCCTTTGCGACCCAAAAATTCCGTTTTCAAATTCTCCAGATTGTCACGATCTGTAACTTTATGAATCAACTCCTCGAATTCTTGTTTGAGTTTCTCTAAATCCTTTTTCATACTTCCACTGTGTCATCTCGAGCGAAGTCGAGAGATCTGTTATGTCTCTTTGCTTTAATTGAAATTACAAATTAACAATATCTCGATAAGTAACAATGACGACCAGGAGCATGAGCAAAGCAAAACCAGCATTATGCATCACAGCTTCGAACTTTGCACTCACAGGTTTTCCTCCTCGAACTTTTTCGATGATGAGGAACAAGACACGTCCGCCATCGAGTGCTGGAAACGGCAAGATGTTGATGACAGCGAGGTTGATTGATAAGAGCGCGGCAAATTGGACCAAGTAAATAATTCCCATGGCTGCAACCTTCCCCGTAAGAACAGCAATACCAACCGGACCAGAAAGATCTACTCCCGGACCTTTACCACCAACAATATTTTGTATGATTCCTCCAAAAGCTTTTATCACTTCCCATGTAAACGTTGCGGTTGTGGCCACCCCTTGCATGACTGCCTGAATCGGTGAAAAGGAAATGATTCCTGTTTTTGCAAAGGCAACACCAATAGCCGTCAGTCCAAGATCTTTCAATTCTTCTGCTTTTACCGTAACGGACTTCGTTGCATAATCTTTCTGATTGACCGTAATCACAACCCCTTCTTTTCCATGCTCAAGCAAATAAGCTCGCGCATCTTGATCTGTTGCAAACGTCTGATCATTAATCGAAACGAGCGCATCACCTGGTACAAGTCCAGCCGTAAACGCTGGCGAAGGTTCCGCAACTTCCACAATCGAGATCTGTTCTTTTTCTACGTGTGCTCCTTTTGGCAGAGTCGAGTCAATTGTTGTCGGCATTCCGATCATAAATCCAATCGAGAGTAGGACGATCGCGAGAAGCAAATTCATCACAACTCCCGCAACAAGTACAACAAATCTCTGCCAGATTTTTTTGTGTGCAAAGCTATCTTCGTCGTGCTTATCATCCCCACTCTCCCCTTTAATACGAACAAATCCACCAAGTGGAATCCAGTTAATCGAATAAATCGTTCCCTTTTTTTTAATTCCAAACAACCGTGGAGGAAACCCAAACCCAAACTCTTCCACCTTCATCCCCATCTTTTTGGCCATCAAAAAATGCCCAAGTTCGTGGACGAAAACCAGAAGCGACAAGACAACAACAAATAGAATGATTGTTCCCATATTTCAGGGGAAATCATACCCTTGGTGTGACGGAAAGGCAAATAAAAAAAACACGACCAATGGCCGTGAAGAATCTACAAAAGATGAGCGAGCAGATGAAGACGCACCGAGTCGCTTTTCACCTCTGGATGAAGCAATCGAACCGGCAGTCGATCAAGATCAGCAAACAAGATCTCTCGACCCAATTGTTGTTCGATCAACTCCAGAATGTCTATATTGAGCTGAATCAGTTTTTGCGAAATCGCTGGAGAAAACTCTCCAAACGACGCCCAACTGTGAGCAAGACCGAATGGCTCGATATAGGGATAACCTTGATTAGACTCTTCTGAGTAAAGGCTTCGTCCCGACATCGGACAAAAGACAAAGAAGTCACGCTCACAGACCTCATCAACAGCCTTTGGTGTTCCTTCTGCACCGAATGTAAACGCCGCATGAAGAACAGCACCAAGCTTTTGACACATCGCAAACGGATCGCTTTGTGTTGGTTCCACAACAGCAATACCGCATACAACACGAACAACACGAATACCTTCTTCAGCAAGTCGTTGAATAACGGCAACGACCACTTTTCCACTGAACACAACATCATCCACGAGAACAACCTCTGCGGACAAACCATTGAAGTGTTTATGCAAGGTTGATACGAGATCCGAAACTTGATCAACTGGATCTGGGAAACCGAACCGAGCATAAAATCCATCAATGTTCTCAAGTGTTTCGTAATGAACACACCGAGTGATCTGCAACATCCTATCCGTGGGCCAGTAGACTGGATCCACAGAAATCACAGGACGTTGTTCATGTTCAAGCAAGGCGGCCATGCCTTCGTGCATTTGATCTGCACTGACACGTACAACCTTGTGATTGTTGAATGTGAGAATCTGAGTCAGTTTTGCTCGGATTTCATCATAGGGCAGAGAAAAGACCTTATCGAAACGTGCCATGGACCAACGGTCAAGCAGTAGATGAAGGTCTTCGGAAAGAACATAAACGCTGGAGTCGGCCATGGAGCACCTCCGTAAAGGACTGATCAGGTTTTATCATACAAAACCAGAATGTCAAACAACGAGAATGAATCTATTCTCTTCTTTGATATCTCAACTACATGCTTTGTACTTCATGAATGGCTAACATTACAGCTTCTTCCGGTGTTGTTGCAGCAAGAACACGTCGACGTTCACGAGCATCCATAAATTGACCAGCAAGTTTTTCTGACCAACCTCCAACACCCGTAAGGGCAATCATGGGAATATTCGACTGATATGCTATTGCAATTTCTGTGAGTGTGCCCGAACCTCCCGAAATAGCAATGATGGCATCGCAGGAATTAACTAAAACAAATTCTCGTCCACCTCCTCGTTCAAGGCCTGTCACGATAATGACATCCGTATTATTTTCCTTGTCCCAAATATCCTTTCCTTTTCCATAGGTCACACCAACAGTCAAACCACCTTTACGTTTTGCTCCACGCGCTGCCGCTGTGGAAAGTGAGTCGTAATCCTTTTCAGCACCATAAACAACAATGACCCCTTGTTCTGCTAATAACTCACCAACGCGTTCAGCAAGTTGTGAAACTTCATCTCCATAATTCAAATCAGCCGCTGACCCCATTACACCAATTTGTATTTTGCGATTCACCATAGTTATTTTCAACAAATCGATAAAAATTATTCGAGCTTCCCGACACTCAACTCCACCTCCCGCAAAAGCACGGAAGGAAGAATCTTGTTCACTGCTTCAAGATCCAGATACAA
>CALRGL010000069.1 GCA_943357275.1 Candidatus Uhrbacteria bacterium RIFOXYB12_FULL_58_10
CATCATAAACCTAGTTTGCGCATCAATGGCCGGAAACGATCCGAACAAAATAAACGTCACTGGCAACAACGCCCACTGAAAAATCATCACAATCCAGGTGTACTTTTTAATTTGCTCTGGTCGTCTTGGCAAGAGTGAAAGCGCTACCACAGCAGAAATAAGCACACCAGACATAGCCAACTGCATGAGCTGTTCAAGCGTAAAAGGAGCCGATTGAACAATCGCATTGGTTTGTCCTTTTGCAAGCCAAAGTGGCAACCATCCAAGTACAAACATGAGTACAGGAGCCGTTGCCCAGGTATACATGCCTTCGATGTGGTTGAAAATGTATTTGAGTTTTGTCTTGCGTGGAATGAGCGGATCGCGCTTAAACGAATCGATCAAAAACGGCAAATGTTCTACGCCCCATGCCCATCGACGCATTTGACCATACAAAGCAACAAGCGACTGCCAGTAAGTTTTTCCCGTCACCGCATCCATAGAAACCGGCAAAAACATCGGAGTGACACGATACTCGCCGTGATAGTGCAAGAACGCTTGCATGAAAATACGTGAGTCTTCACTGACAATATCCTTTTGCCAATATCCAACTTCTTTCAACATCTTCCATGGCATGGAGTGCGAAGAAAACGTCCACATCCGATGAGGACGTGTGAGTTCTCCCAAAAGCCAAAACGTGGTTCCAAACGAACCAATACGCACCGGAGCAGATGCGGACCAGATGTTGTTTGAAAACAGAGCGATCGGTTGATAAGAACTGCGTGTTGGATTTTCCACCGTGCAATACAAATACGTAAGATAAGAAAAATATTGTGTGTGTGCAATGGTATCAACATCAAACGCACTCACGATCAAATCTTCTTCCTTGATTTTTGGAAAGGTTTTTAACAAAAACTTCTCCACCTCGCAGCCCATCCAATTCATGTTAGAACCTTTTCCAGGAATCTCACCCTCAAGTCCCCGCGGATGTTCTGTGATGATGAGTGCTTTAAACACAGAACCAAATTCTTGCTGGATCGCTTGTGACACCTCTGCAAAATGCTCGTGATCTCCCTGTTCTCCCCCAAGGACAATCATCATTCGGTCATTTGGGTAGGAATTCTCTTGAAGCGAATGAATCGTTGTGCGAACGATTTCTAAACCTTCTTTGTAGGTTGGAAGAAAAATAAGATGATAAAGATCCTTTGCCTTTTCCAGTTCTTCCACGCGTCTCTGCCAATCCACTTGAACCGTCTTGCGATAAATACGCCAAGAGATGATCAAAAAGATATTGAAGTACACCACGCGGAACAACCAAAGTAAATCAAATAAGATAATAAAAATAATCACCCAAAGCGGTTGAACAAAAGACAAAATGAGTGCTAATGCAAACGTTCCCCAAACCAAGAGGCCGGGGAACATTTCCCAAAAACGCATTTTTCCGTAGTAGTAGCGGTCCATTTATTGATTTGAGATGTCTTTTTGCAACCGGTTGAGTACGCGAGCTGCGTGCTCTTTTCCTCCAAGACCAAACGCAAGTCCGCCAGCAAGTGCGATCATAAAGACCAACCCTGTAAACAATGTTCGAATGAGATCAGGAGCGATTTGCAGTTGAACAAGGGCAGCCATAAAACTAAAGGCAAGAATAGCCCACTTTGAAAGCCCGGAAAGAAAACTAGCACTTTCTAACTTGGCGGCTTCAACCGTTGATTTCACAACACGTTGCACAAAATTTCCAAGCAAAATTCCGGCAAGCAAAATAATCACCGCAACGATCACGTTTGGAATAAACAAGACGACCTGTTTCAAGTAATCCGTTACTTGATCCCATCCTAAAATATCCGTTGCCGCAATAAGAGCCACAACAATAAAAAACCATTTTACAATCCAACCAAACAATCTTCCGATGTGGAGTTTGATTCCCGCTCGATCAAACTGGGCTTTGATATCAAGCTTCTCTGCCATGTCGTCGATGCGCAAAAATTTCACGAGCTGTTCTACGACCTTACTTAACACGCCAGCAATCACTACACCTAAAATAAAAATAATGATCGCACCCAAAAGACTTGGGATGAACAAAAGTAAACTATTCCACAAATCCATCAAAGGAGCCTGAATAAGGTCAGTGATTTCCATAGATGTGAGCTAACAAGTTATAGAAGAACCCTACCAGTTTTCGTCCTCTTTTTCAAGCTTTTTGTGTTTTTTGGCTATTAGGTGATAAATGGGGGGCGATCGTAAACAGGTTGAGCAAAAGAGTGGCTCAACTGAGAAAAATCGATCGTTTGAACGAGTGTTTCTATGGGTAAACGTTCTGGGTTGGCAATCGCTAGAATTGGCAACGTATAACGAAAGGCAATCGCATTTGCAATGGTGACACTCAGCCGACTGGATGTAAACGATCCTGGGCCTGAGACAACGACAACACCTTGCATCTGAGAAAGATTCGTTCCCCACTGAGTTAGCTGCTCATCAAGGGAAAACAAAAAAGACTCAGGAGTCGTTTCAAGATGAGCCTGTATGTGGATAACGGACTGATCAAGCAAACAGAGGTCTAATGTTTTTAAATCTTGTGAGGAAAGAAAGAGATACATAACTTTAGAGACGATCAACCATCACGATCTTTTCACTATTCAAAACCGTTGAGAGAAAACGATCGGCAACTTGTTTGCGATCCAAAAACTCTTGTTTTGACATGAGTGTGTAGTTAATTTCGTAAGGAACTTCCATTTCAAAACGAGCAATGAGTGTTTGTAAATCTGCATGGTTGATAGAACCAACAATAAGCACGTCCGTAGGAATGCTCGGTTCGTTGATAAATCGTCCTGTAAACGCAAAGTAATCAATCTGTCCTTTTGCATCGACTTCGTGAACCAAATTCTCTTTGATAAGAATCTGCATCTTTTGAAAAAGTGAACGTAAATCTTCAAACAGAATAAAATGCGTATTGGCAGAGTAATACTTCTTTTTATCCGAAAGCGACTTTGAAACAGCTTGTTCATCCGGAACATTCTCTGTAATCAGTCCCATTTCTACCAAATTCAACAACTCTCGACGTACAGAGTTGAGCTGGGCATCAATGCGTCTTGTGAGCTCACGAACAAAAAAAGACTCTTTTGGGTGTTGCAAAAATAAACCCATGAGTCTTGCACGTGTTTTTGAACCAAACATCTGTTCAACATTGAAGCCAGTTTTTGACATACGGTCCGTTGCGTCTAGGAGCTATCCAGGTATAATGTACACAAATGGTACACACAGAGCAAATAGTCATGATGAACTTATGGGAGCACACATAAAAGCCGCACAATTCGTACCGGAAAGCACTGGACTACCTCAGGACGGACTTTCTCTCCTTTTCCCATTAGACGGCCATAATGGGTTTGTCTTTTTTCTTGCTTATCTGACAAAAACAAAGGTCAGAAACGAAGCTCTGTATCAAGTTTTGACCGAGCAGGCTCAGAACCTTGTAGCAGGTTTTAGCAAAGATGCCAACCCCCAACACCGATTTGAGCAATTTTTGGGCACACTTAACGACACACTCGCAGAACAGGTCCGAAAAGGCGCCTGGAACATTCCGATTCAAAAATTCAATGCCCTTGTAGGTATTGCCGTTGAAGAACAGATCTATCTTTCTGGAACCGGCGAGATGACGGCCCTGTTTTTACACAGACAACCATCCGACCGCTATCAAGTCCTCAACCTTTCCAGAAGCATCCAAACGGAACAAACACTCCCAACCTGGGAAAAACCCCTTGCTGTTGTGTTAGATGGCGATCTTGGCGAAGGAGACGTGTTTTGTATCAGTAACAAAGAACTTCAACGCGAAATTCCAGCCGACGAACTCAATTCCCTACTCACAACCATTCCACCAACCAGCGCGATTGAAAAAATTCGTCAGTATTTTTCTGTAAAAGACAGTATTTTTTTAATTGTGCTTAAAGTCGGTGAAAAGATTGTTCCGATGAAGGAAGGCTATGCAAAACCCCTTTCAGACTTGTCGATCGACACCATGATTGACACAGAGGAAGAAACAGCAACACTTTTGGAAGATCGAAAACCAAATGTAGCAAAAATGGCTGTTTGGATTTTTGAAAAACTGCTTCAGCGCAAGATGGCGTCTCGTCTGCTCAGAGACTTACGCGAAAATCAACCAAACTGGAAAACACTGCTTCACAAAGCGTTTCAAGTCTCCAAAGCTTCCTTCAAAACGACCAAACATCTTTTTGGAAAATCAACCAAACTCTTTGGATCACTTGGAAAAAAAGAAACACGCAAGAAAATCATTGAGAAAGTTTCTGATGTTTCTGAACACTTGGATACAAAATCTTCTGAACTCAAAAAACGCATCACGGTTGTTCCAAGATCCACAAAGTTTTTGATCGCTGGAACTCTTATTGCTGTAACAATCCTCTATTTCAGTATCTCCTGGCTAGCAACGTCTCAAGCGCAATCTAAACAGCTTAAAGATTACAACGAACAACTTGCCGCCATTGAAGACATTTCTGAACGCGCAGCCGGAGCGGTCATTTACAAAGATGAAAACCAGGCACGAAGCTTGTATGCAAACGCTATTTCACTGGTAAACGCTCTGCCAACAACAACACCAGATCAAACATCCAAAAAAGCCTCACTGCTTTCAGATATCGATACAGCCATGAACGAACTTCGTCACATGGTCACCATCCCAAATCCAGCCCTGATGGGAGATCTCTCAAGCACAACAAGTGGAGTCAACGGAGTGGCCCTTACACGCGTAAACGAACAACTTTATTTGTTTGGTTCAGATGCTCATCTGTACAGTTTGAATCGTGACCAAAAGCTGTTTGCAAAAGAAACCACGGAACCGCTTGGAAACAGTTCTGCAATCAAGGCAGGCTCTGCGGAAAATAATTTGCTCTACGCTCTTCAATCAAACAGCGTCACGCGATTCAACTCAGAAACAAAAGAACAAACGATTCTCGACCTTTCTGAACCAAAAGACTGGACTGACATCCTCGCCTATTCCAATCGACTCTATCTTCTTGAACCATCGAGTCCTGGCGAAGGACAACTCTATCGATACAACCGTTCAGGCGATCTCTTTGGCGCTCCAAGCAAGTGGATCGAGGCAAAATCAACAGACTTGAATAACGCGGTTTCGTTTTCAATTGATGGAAGTGTCTTTGTTCTCAAAAAAGACGGATCGATTATTCGCTATATGAACGGAAGTGAAGTGGGATGGAAACCTGGCGTGGTTGATCCGCCTCTGACAGACGCTACAGACCTTTGGACAGATGCAGAC
>CALRGL010000070.1 GCA_943357275.1 Candidatus Uhrbacteria bacterium RIFOXYB12_FULL_58_10
TGAGATACGTTGAGAGAGCGTTTACAACGGAAGCACCGACTCCGTGCAAACCTCCAGATACTTTATATCCACCACCACCAAATTTTCCTCCGGCATGGAGTTTGGTAAAGACAAGTTCAAGAGCAGATTTTTTGTATTGAGGATGTTCATCTGTAGGAATTCCTCGCCCGTTGTCTTCAACAGAAATCATGTTGTCTGGCAAAAGACGCAACGTAATAACGTCTCCGTGTCCAGCCATGGCCTCGTCAAACGAGTTGTCCATGATTTCCCAAATTAAGTGATGCAAACCAGCCGAACCAGTTGATCCGATATACATTCCAGGTCGTTTCCGAACCGGCTCCAGTCCTTCAAGCACTTGAATTTGATTGGCACCGTAATCTTGTCCTGATCCTTTTGAAGCAGGTTTCTTTGTAGGTTCTTTCTCGGCTTTGCTTGCTGGCATAATCAAAAATAGTCAGAGAGTAGTTCTTTTTTCAGCTAAAGGTTAACACACAATGCACGCGTCTACAATAATCGTTTGTCCAGATTCTATGCTATACTAATCTTACTATGGCGGAGGATCAAAGCCGACTTCTTTTAGAGGAAGAAAAAGAATTTAAGCGCACGTACAAGCTCTCTTTATGGTGGGTTCAACAACGCGCAACGATTATTAAAATCGGTTATGGTCTTTTTATTATCTTTGATGCAATTTTGATCATCTTTGTTCTTTGGACGTTCTTGGATACGTATGCACTTAGTTATGGAAAAGAGTTGCAGGCTGTTCAAAACGTTGTGAGACAAGGCGTAAGTGATTTGCGTTCGTATACAATAGCTCGATCTGCTAGTGAATTGAATCAAGAGGAAGTAAAACTTTTTTCGATTGGGGATAGTCGATACGATTTTTACGCCATGCTCTCAAATGAGAACTCGGACTGGTGGGTTGAATTTGATTACAGCTTCTCTTACGAGGATAAAGAAACACCAAAGCAACACGTTGTTTTTCTACCAAATGAGCGTAAACCTATTGCCAGTTTAGCAATTTCTTCGACAGCGTCTGTTCGTTCAACAGAGTTGCTTATCACAAATGTTCTTTGGCATCGTGTAGATCATCATCAGATTGGAGATTACGAAACTTGGTTTGCGAAACGTTCAGCGATTGAATTTTCAAATACGAGTTTTCAAAAAGAAACGACAGACACAAAAACAGTGGGTCTAACCAATTTTACGGTTCACAATAAAACAGCGTATAGCTATTTCAACCCAACGTTTTACGTTTTATTAAAGCAGGGAAGTAGTGTTGTTGGGGTGAGTCGAGTCACCCTTGCTTCTCTTGAATCGCTCGAGCAAAAAGAGGTGAGTCTAAAGTGGTTTGGTACGTTGCCAGCCGTTACAACAATCGAAGTGATGACAGATATCAACTTGTTTAATCCAAAGGTCTATAAACAAGAAAAAGGAGTGTTTGGAGATGACGTGCGTACACGCATTGAATAACGCTTTTTAAAACAAGGAACAGGTCGCCCCTGTTTTTTGTTTTTCTGTGATTTGATAGGATACACACGCTATGGCAAAACACCTTTCTTCACTATTTGCACGAATCAATCAACTACGATCGCTTGATTGGTTGCTTGTTTTGGCATTGTTTATTCTTGTTGCCCTTGGGCTTTCTGCGATCTATTCCGTGGAACTTTCGTTTGAAGCTGGGACATTTTTGAACATGAAGAAACAGATGTTTGCGGTTGGTATTGGACTTGTTGTGGTTTGTTTGTTTGCTCTTTCAAACTATCGGCTTCTCAGTAATTACGCTCTTGTGGCTTATTTGGCCGGAGTTGTCCTGCTTATTGGTGTACTTATTTGGGGACAAATGATTCGAGGAGCTCAAGGATGGTTTGTGTTTGGTCCTGTGAGTTTCCAACCTGTCGAGTTTATGAAAGTAGTTCTGATTATTTCTCTTGCGACGTATTTTGGGGAACGAGCCAGACGCGTTTTTGGATTAAAAGAGTTATTGATGAGTTTGGGAATCACACTGGTTCCTGTTGCATTGGTTTTGCTTCAGCCAGACTTTGGATCCGCGTTTATGTTGATGGGAATTTGGTTTATTATGACGGTCTTTGCTGGATTGCCGATTCGCTATTTTTCCGTCTTATCTGTACTGCTTGTTCTCATTTCGATTTTTTCCTGGTTTTTTCTTCTTATGCCTTATCAGAAAGACCGAATCGTCACCTTTGTGGATCCAACACATGATCAACTGGGACAAGGGTATAACGTGAATCAAGCTATTATTGCTATTGGAGCAGGAGGCATGTTTGGACGTGGACTTGGGTTTGGATCACAAAGTCAGTTGAAGTTTCTTCCTGAGTCACAAACAGACTTTATTTTTGCGGTGATTGCAGAAGAACTTGGATTGTTTGGAATAATCCTTGTGATCGGAGCATTTCTTTTGTTGTTTTATCGGTTATTTGATTGTGTGTTTAAGGCTCGAGACAATTTCACCGCCTATCTTCTTCTGGGAATTGTCGCGATTCTATTTCTTCAAATCTTAGTGAATATCGGAATGAATCTCGGATTGTTTCCTGTGACAGGAATTGGGTTGCCTTACGTGAGTTACGGAGGAAGTTCTCTTATCTTTTTGTTAATTTTGGTTGGGATTGCGCAGTCTGTTTCGATGTCTATCCGACATTCTGGTGGTCGATAGAAAAGTATGTTAAGGTAGGCCTGTTGTCTTATTTATGCCTTGTTTTTGCTATGAAACAAACATCTGGTTCAGGACGCTGGGGCGACGGCTTAAAACTCGTTTCCTCGTGTCCTGTGTGTGAAACAACCTACAATCCAATAGACGCACGCATGCTTGGCCAGGATGCAGAGACACATTTACTGCATATTCAATGCAAAAAATGTCATCATGCCATTCTTGCGTTTGTTCTTGTCAATCACGTTGGAGCAAGTTCTGTTGGCTTATTAACAGATTTGTCCTATGAGGACGTTTTGTCATTTCGGACAAATACTCCTGTTGCTGTGAATGATGTTTTGGAAATTCATGAAGTCATGGCTTCTGAAACTTGGAAAAATAAGCTTTTTGGAACGATTCAGCCTCAAAAAGTTCGTCACCTAAGAAAAAAGCAGAAAAAGGCCTCGTCTCTTGACGAAATTGTGTAAGTGAAGCACAATACCGCCATCCTAAGATTACCCTATGTCTGAATTTATCCTTGAGTCCAAGACCCGAACCGTGAAAGGACGCAAATGCTATTCACTCCGAAATGCAGGAATTGTTCCAGCCGTTGTTTACGGAACTGGTATGACACCTGAACTTATCGAGGTTGATAACAACGCGTTTGTCAAAACATACCAAGAAGCTGGAGAAAGCTCGATTGTTGAGCTTAAAATCGATGGCAAAAATTCTTTGCATGTTCTCATTCAAGACTTTCAGCAAGATCCAATTGCTGATGATATTACCCACATCGACTTTCGAGTGGTTGATATGAATAAGCCAATTGAGGCGTATGCTGAATTCCAATTTGTGAATGAGGCACCAGCTGTTAAAACTCTTGGCGGCACACTCGTTCAATCCCTTGAAGGATCTGAAATCCGATGTTTGCCAAGCAAGTTGCTTCGAAAGATCACTGTTGATCTTTCAACCCTTGTTACGTTTGAGGATATGATTCGTGTGCGTGATCTTATTATGCCAGAAGGCGTTGAGATCCTCGCTGACGCTGACGCAACAATCGCTGTTGTAGACGCTCCACGATCTGAAGCAGATATCGCCGCACTTAATGAAGCTATTCAAGAAGATGTTTCATCTGTTGCCGTTGAAAAAGAAAAGAAACCAGCTGAAGAAGCTACAGAAGAAGCAGCTAAGTAGCATGTTACAAAAAAACAAAGAAACAAAGCGCAAGCAACCATTCACCGATGTTCCCCCAAGATACATTCTCTGGGGCAGTATCGGTGTAGTCGTTCTCGCGCTTTTGTTTTTGGTTCTCTTTCCAATGTTAAAAGCGGCAAAGAGAGTACCACCTCAAGAACGTTCGTCTTCAGAGCCACAATCAGAAAAAACAATTCGGCATCCACTTACAGGTATCTGGCTGAGTGATCCTGTTGAGTTACCACGTGTTTTTGGTGTGATGATCGATAATCAAGTAGACGCGTGGCCACAAAGCGGAATCGATCAAGCCTTTTTGGTGATCGAGGCGCCTGTTGAGGCTAGTATTCCACGTATGATTGCCTTTTTTGATCAGTCACAAGCCGTGGAAAAGATTGGGCCTGTGCGTTCTGCTCGGCCGTACTTTATCGATTGGAACAACGAATTTGATGCGCTCTATGCGCACGTTGGTGGATCGAATGAGGCATTAGATAAAATTGAAAACGGAGGGACGTTTGATCTGAACGAATACAGTCATTCCACAACGTTCTGGCGAGCAACAACACGCATGGCGCCACATAACGCCTATACTTCCACTGAGCGTTTAAACGAATATTTACAAAAACGCATTGAAGCGAATCTTGTTCCAGAATTGCTGTATGAATCTTGGCAATTCAAAGATCCAGAGGATACATCAAAGAGTGAAATCAACTCAAAAATGATCGTTGATTATTGGGCACCAACGTATACAGCACAGTGGAACTTTGATGCTCAAACAAATCAATATGTGCGCTTCCAAGGTGGAAAACAAGCCTTAACCCTTGATGGAAATCCAATCAAGGCAGACAACGTTGGGGTTGTTGTGACAGATGTCTCTGTCTTGGATGCTGTTGGACGAAGAAAGATTCGAACAACCGGTGAAGGAAAGGCATGGGTTTTGCAAGACGGAACGGTGATTGAAGCTGTGTGGAAAAAACCATCGATTTCTCAACGACTACGATTTTACGTTCAAGACCAGGAACTAAAAATGAACCCAGGAAAAACCTGGATTCAAATCGTGCCTTCTGAATTTGATGTTACGTTCTTGCAAGAATGATGCGGTCAAGACCTTGAAGATCTTGAATCACAACGGGTTGCGAAGTTGGAAAGCTGTGGGTGATTAAATCCAGAGCTTTTTGTTTTTGAGACGGATCGATTTCAATGAGAATTGTGACAGCTCTTGGAAGAAGTTTCCGATGTTTGGCGAGTTGGCGGAAGAGTTGGTGATAGGCACTCAAGCCGTCAGGTCCTGCTTCAAGCGCACTCACAGGTTCAAAACGAACGTCGGCATCTAATGCATCCATTTGTGCATCGCTCAAGTAG
>CALRGL010000071.1 GCA_943357275.1 Candidatus Uhrbacteria bacterium RIFOXYB12_FULL_58_10
GAAACAAGGTTTTGAAAATGTTTACCAGCTTCATGGGGGAATGGGAACGTACATGAAACAGTATCCCGCACAAAATTTCGAAGGGTCGCTTTACGTATTTGACGAGCGCATGACCGAGAACTTTGCAAAGGACTATGAAGTTGTTGGAACCTGCGTTTCTTGTTCTGCAAAGAGTGAACGTTTTGGAAATTGCGCCAACAGTGTTTGTCACAAACAGCTGATTATTTGCGAATCTTGTTCGTCAGAATCTGTTTATTGTTCTGACGTTTGTAAGGAGTAACCCTATGAACAATCTTTCTGCTGAAGAGAAACGAGTTATTTTGGATAAAGGGACAGAAATGCCGTTTGTAGGGGAGTATGTTCATACAACAGCAGATGGCACGTATGTTTGTCGTCAATGTGGAGCGCCACTTTATCGTTCTTCAGACAAATTCAAATCAGATTGTGGTTGGCCTAGTTTTGATGATGCTATTGAGGGAGCTGTTCATAGACAATTAGATGCCGATGGCCAGCGAACAGAAATTACTTGTGCAAAATGCGGTGGGCATTTGGGTCATGTGTTTGTTGGTGAAGAACAAACCGCGAAAAATACTCGCTTTTGTGTGAATTCGATTTCAATGAAATTCATTCCAGGATAATTTATGAGAAAGAATATGGTTTTGGCAGGAGGTTGTTTTTGGGGAATGCAAGAATTATTCAGAAATCAAGAAGGAGTTATTTCTACGGTCGCAGGATATGCTGGTGGGACAGTTGAAAACCCAACGTATGAACATCATGAAGGTCATGCTGAGTCGATTGAGATGACGTATGATTCAGAAAAGACTTCGTTTCGAGCGCTTTTAGATTTCTTTTTTCAAATCCATGACCCGACGACACTAAACCAACAAGGAAATGATCGAGGCACTTCTTATCGATCAACGATCTTTTATCAAAATGAGCATGAACAAAGTGCTGCACGAGAAATGATTGCCATTGTCGATGCCTCAGGGCGTTGGAACCATCCCGTTGTCACAACACTTGAACCTCTCACAGCGTTTTATCCTGCAGAAGAAGAACATCAAGATTATCTTCAAAAGCATCCAAGCGGATATACCTGCCACAGAATTCGTTTCGGAACGTACTTATCTTAAAAAAAGAAAACCGCGTTTACTTCGCGGTTTTCTTTTTTTCACACGGTGTGCATCGGCAACCATGAGGTTTGATATAGTAGTCGTAATATTCCTTTCCGTAATCGTAAACGATTTCCTCGCCTGCTTTGATGTTTTTTGTTGAGAAGACGAAGACTCGGCTTGCTTGAATTCTAACTTCTGCATTTGGTTTACAACTGTGGTTTGCATAACGGGCTTTGTTTTCTCGTATGGTTCCATCGATAGTCTTGCCGTTTCCCAGTTCAAACAAATAGCGCCCACCAATGTATTGCGCTTCATCATCTGTAACAACGTTTCCGTAGTATTCGATAATGAATCTTCCTTTTGGAATGGCTTCTTCTGCGAATAATCCTAAACCAGATGTTCCTTTTTTGACTTTGAGGTTGAATTGCGGAGGACGTGGACAGGAATACTTCATATTGTTCTTTGGATGCAATGATTCTACAATACTTTTGAATGAAAATGAACCTATGATGTGGACGGTGTATCTTCTTCGGTGCAGTGATCAAACGCTTTACACAGGAATTACAAACAATCTTGAACAACGAGTCAAAGCACACAATGAAGGAAAGGGAGCAAAGTACACGCGAGGGAGGGGACCTGTTGAGGTTGTGTGGAGTCAAACGGGATTTTCGAAGAGTGAGGCGTTAAAAATTGAATTGAGAATCAAAAATTTTTCCCGGAAAGAAAAAGAGGCACTTATTGCCTCTAATCGATTATTTATGAACAAAAACAAGATCGAGCTCGGTCGCATTGATGAATATAAAGAATTCTTACCACTTGATAAACTCTACAAACAGTTTCTGTCGATTGCAGGAAAAGAATTTGTTTCAGAAATTGGTCGATCAAAAAATAAAGGACCGATTCTCTGTGGTACGTTTGGAACGGGAAAGAAGAGCATTCTGTTATTTGGTTACCCGCATCCAAATGAACCGGTTGGTTCACTGACTTGTTTGTCTTGGGTGAAGATTTTAAAAAAGAATCCTGAACTTCTTAAGGAATATACTTGGTACATTGTTCCTTGTGCAGATCCAGACGGTGCTCGCTTAAATGAAGGTTGGTTTGCTGGTCCGTTTTCGATTAAGAAGTACGTTCAGGGTTTCTATCGACAAACGAATAATCAAACAGAATGGAGTTTCCCCGTGACTTACAAAGATTATTCCTTTCAAACACCCACACCGCAAACAAAAGTCCTCATGAAACTGATCGATCGAGTAAAACCGTCGATCATTTATTCGTTGCACAACTCTGGGTTTAGTGGTGCCTATTTTTTACTTTCACGAGATTTGGGTCCGGCGTTTATGCGAAAGGTTGAATTATCAGCCAAACGTCTAGGAATCCCTTTGCATAAAGGGGCTCCAGAAGTTCCATTTGCGAAACTGTTCAAGCCTGGCTTTATCAAGCTGTTCGGAATCAAAGAGGAATACGATTTTATTAAGAAGATGCAGGGAGATCCGCTTAAACAACTTGTTGGGGGAACTTCCAGTGCTGAATACGCAAAAACGTTGAGAAAGAATGCTTTTTCGCTTGTTTGCGAAATTCCTTATGTGTTTGATCCTGTGATGTCGGATGCTAGAAAATCAAAACGAAAAAAGAAAGACGCGATTGATTCCATGCTTCAAGATTTTTCTCTCGTTCGGTCAATTGTTTGGGATCAATTGAAAATGAAAGAATTAAATCTAAAAAGCGTCTTCTATGCTATCACGAAGGAAAATCTGGCATTACTCGATTCTCAGATCAAAACCTTTCAGACAATCCAAACTACCGTTCCCGATGTATACTTAACCAACGCAGAGGTGTTCAGTGCAGAGGTTGTAAGCGTTTTTTATAAAACATTGATTCTAGGGGAATTGCGAAGACTGCTTCTTGATTCACCTAAAAACATTCAAAGAAAAAAGAATTTGAAACAAATAGATGAGCTGATCGATAAACGAGTCCAGTGGATTGAAGATCAATCTAATGTAACAATCACATCCATTTCTTCGTTAGTTGAACTTCAACTTACTTACTTGATGGAAGTTTTGCATGCTCTCTAACATCTCTTGTAACCCAAAATCTTTATGAAACGACCGATTTTCTTGTTGATGTCAATTGTATGTCTATTAGGTGTTGGATGCGTTCCTTCGATTTCAAAAGAAACGAAACCAGTTTTGGAAAACTCAGTAAATACAGGAACGATTTTAGATCTAAGCAACCAAGGATTAACAAAAGTTTCACAGGATGTTTTCAAGAAGACTTCGTTAACTGAATTGAATCTTTCTAATAATCAGCTCGCCGGCTCTCTTCCAGGGGAGATTCGTTTTCTTTCCAATCTAGAAGTATTGGACGCGAGCAATAACCAAATGACTGGAGTTCCTGCGGAAATTGGGCAATTGAGTCATTTGCGAGTGCTAAATCTAGGGAATAATCAACTAACGGGACTTCCTCTCGAGCTTGGAAATTTAACCTCTTTAGAAACATTGGATCTAAGAGGAAACAAGTATTCTCAACAAGATTTATCCAAAATCAAGAGTTCCCTTTCAAATACACGAATCCTCACGGATTAGTGTTTTTGTTTTCCACAGGTTAAATTTGGAAAGAACACAACATCGTTTATAATCCATACGGTTCATTTGCCACGGAGGAATCTATGTCTTCTCTGCATACTGCAGGACGTGGAATGTATGCTGGCTTTGTGCCGGGTTTTGTCGTGATTTCCGGTTCCATGTTTGCCGGAAAAAGCGAAGAACTTATCCGACGTCTGAAGCGTTGGAAGCGTACGGATCTGGGTGTGATTACCTTTAAACCTGTTCTTGATACGCGTTCTGAAAACATCACTTCCCGCAATGGTTGCAGCCTTGAGGCGATCGAAGTTCATGCCTCAGCGCAGATGATTGAATTCGTGAAAGAGACAGATAAGATCATCGGGGTCGATGAGATTCATTTCTTTGACCCAGATCTTCCAAAGGTGCTTCTTGAGCTTGTTCGAATGGGAAAACTTGTGATTGCCGCTGGGCTCAGCACGGATTTCAACGGGGAACCGTTTGAAAATACAATGCGAGCCATGGCTCTTGCAACCGAAGTCACCATCGAATTCGCTGTGTGCGATATCTGCCAGTCGCAATACGCTGTTCGTTCGCAACTCCTTGTTCCATCGAGCAGTCGGATTTTGGTGGGCGACAAGGATGAATACAGTCCTCGTTGCATTGAGTGTTTTGAACCTCCTTCTCAGACGCCCACATAAGTTCTATTGTGAACTTGGGCGTTTTTCTTTCAACTTAACGAATTCTTATTACAAACATTATGCAAGGTTGTTGTCCACTTGTTGCTCCAAATCTAGAATCTTCAAAGTCTATTCTTCCAGACGAACTCAGAAAACTTCTCAAAGAACCTGGAAAGGTTACGCTTGTTGATGTGCGCGAATTAGATGAATGGAATGAGGGTCATATTGAAGGAGCGATTCATATTCCCATGCACCTTCTTCCGATCAAGGCGCCAGAACTTATTCCAGATAAAAATACTTGCATCGTTTTGTACTGTTACAGTGGCGGACGATCAGGAATGTCGATTGAGACAATGGAAAAGATGGGATACAAGCAAGCGAAGTCCTTAAAAGGAGGAATTTCTGTTTACGAGGAATAGATGTGTTGTGTTCTATGAATGAGACGTTTTTCTTTTTTGTAAAATGTTGTTTTCAGGTATAATAGATCTATCCTACAAATTTGTGATTCTATTAAACATGTCTTCGCAAAAGAAATTTCTTCATCGTATTTTGCTCCTTGTGATTTTTCCAATTGTTATTCAAGTTTTTGATGTTTCTGTTTTTGGGTTGTCAGGTTTTTTGCGATATTTGATCGCGGACTTAGTTGTTGTTGCAGCGATCATTCTTTATCAAGTGGCTCAATTGTTTGTTGCAAGTCTTGTTGAGGAA
>CALRGL010000072.1 GCA_943357275.1 Candidatus Uhrbacteria bacterium RIFOXYB12_FULL_58_10
TCCGATCTTCAAGCGAATGAAACGAAATAATCGCAAGACGTCCACCTGGCACGAGTAGATCAACTATATCTGGCAAGACACGTTCCAAGTCATCGAGTTCGCCGTTGACGACGATCCGAAGCGCTTGGAACACTTGCGTGGCTGGATGAATCTTGCCTTTACGTGGCACCACTTCAGAAATTGCTTCTGCAAGATCTGTTGTGATTTCAAACGGCTTTGCTTTTCTTCGAACAATGATTGCCTTTGCAATATCTCGCGCACGGAGTTCTTCTCCGTATACACGAAAGATGCGAGCAAGGTCGTCTTCGTCCCAGGTGTTTACAATGTCTGCAGCTGTTTGACCTGCGAGCTTGTTATAGCGCATGTCAAGCGGCCCAGTTTTGAGAAACGAGAATCCGCGTTCTGGATCATCCACATGGACTGAGCTAAACCCCAGGTCTAGCAAAATCCCATTCACTTGCGTGATGTGATGTTCCTGCGCGATCCCTTTCATGTTTGCAAACGAGTCATGAGCAAAGACAACCGCATTGCCGAACTTGGCAAGACGTTTTTGTGCCGTAGCAAGATTCCCTTGATCTTTATCGATCGCGAGAAGATGTACGTTCGTGTCTAACGACGATACTACCGGGAGAACACGCTCGAGAATTGCCTCAGCGTGACCTCCCAGCCCCACAGTACCATCAACAAACACATTTTTTGGCTCCGGTCGTAGGTGACTAATCACCTCTGAAAGAAGGACGGGTAAATGAGAATACATAAGTAATTAGCAAACGATTCGCATTATTCCTCCGTTCAGGAAGCCGGACATAACGATCAAGCGAGATCGTGACATCCGGAGTCCTGATGTAATAATCAGACTCCAAGTTCTCCTAATTGTTCAGCAACGCTATCTGCGTCGCCTTCCACTTGCTTGGTATAGGCTGCCCACTTTTCCTCATCCCAAATCTCGAGACGAGTATAAAGCCCGGCAATAACAACGTTTTTGCTAATGCCTGCGTAACCTCGCAAATACTCCGGTAACACGATTCTGCCCTGTTTATCTACCTCCACGTCCATTGCTCCAGCAAGCATGAGCCTGGCGAATGCACGTGAATTAGATTGTCCCAGGGGCAAGCTTGCCAATTTTTGCGCAAGTTTGTCCCACTCCTCCTTGGGAAACAGAAACAAAGACGTGTCGAGACCCCGTGTCACGACCGCTCCGGTAGCAAGCTCCTCACGAAACTTTTTAGGAATCGCAAGACGCCCCTTTTCATCAATACTGTGTTTATACTCGCCTATAAACATAGATCTGAGCAGTCGTGGTGGACACAAGTTAAATAAAAGCGAGCATCGAGCATCTAGCTCAATCCCCACTTTGTTCCACCTACAACCATTTTATTCCACTCCCAGACACGGGTCAACAGAAAAACCCACTCAGCTGTGGATAAGAAAACAAAAAAGACCTATGAGGGTCGATTGGTTGACAAAAAGTGGATTTTCGAGTATGGTTTGTTGTTCTTTTCACCTCCAAAAGCTAGGAGCAAAGATGTATATTCTTTTCTTTATCATGGTTGGTTTACTGACCCACCATTGGTCTGGTGCCGAGTGCGCGCTAATTTTCGTCACCGTCTACCTGTTGTGGCGAGAAGAAGTGATGCGTGATGAACTCAGAACACTTCAAAAGAAGGTTGCGGATCTGGAAACAAAGAACCAGAACTAAAAGTCACAAAGGAGATCTCTCATGTTTTACCCTTTCTTGTTTATTTCCATGTTGACGATCATGTTTCATGGACTCTTCTCGATGGTCATTCATGTTTATCACTGGGCCTACTTCGATCTCGGACTCTGTATCCTATTGTGCCTGATCCTTCTTGCCAGTCGTCTTCTCGAAATCAAAGATCTACTCAAGCAACTCACTCAAACTACGACCCCTCCCTCTCCCCCCACCACCAACGAGGCCACGCCTCCACAGTGATGGGGTTTTTCTTTTCTCTAAATCCTTGACTGTTTTCACTTTTCCCTCTACGCTCACTTCGCTTTGAATTCACAAAGCACCTTTCGCCAAAGGAAACGTTCATGCTCATAGGTTCACCTCAACGTCGGTTTGAAATCCATGTTCTAGGAACGAGTGAGAAACATTCTGTGCGTGTTTGGGAAAACGATCCGAACACACTCATGGGAGCGTATCTGACAGATGCCATTTCCGAAGAACAAGCTCATGCTTATCTTTCGATGCGTCGGATAAACCAAGCCCTGAACGACCACGCGGTCGGCTATGTCCATCGACAAATCAGCGACTGGTGGTCCCCCGGATCCTCCAAGCGAGAACCTGGTGTTATCACGGCTTCGGAACAACGGTTTTCGAAACCAGACCCGAATCAAGACGAGATCAACGAAAGTCGGGCCATGGTTGCACAAATCGCCATCAAGGCCTACGAAGACTATCTTGCGGATGGTGGTGACCCGACGAAACTCCTCGCACTGATCTACAAGGGCGGGGGCAGATTCACAGTCGAAATCGACTAAAAACAACCGTTCTTCACGGTTGTCCAACTCAATCCTGACACACAGTCAGGTTTTTTGTTACATCAGTATTTTTGCAATCGCAAACAAAGCGATCACAACCCAAATTGAATTCAACACAACAGGCGGGTAATTTTTTACCATGGATGAATCAGCAATAATTCCAAGTCCGCCTGAAAGATTTAATAGATGATAAGAAAGACTATTGCTTGAAATGACATTGAAACTCAATAAACCGTACGCAAGAAGAATCGCAAGCACACCATACCATCCAAAAAGTTCCGTGAGTTGTTCAAGTTGTTTTTTCATACCTATTTAAGTGAATTCTTTCCTCTTAATTCTCGATGATATTTTACTGCAAACCGATGTGCCTCGTCTCTTGCTGACTGAAAAATCTCTTTCCCCCGTTTTGCAACCTTCAATAATTCCACATTCGTTCGATCGAAGATCAACACATCTTGCTTACGATCAAACCCTTTTGCGATTCCAATCATTGGCACCTGCACCCCAACCTCATCCATGATCTCTTGTACTCGATTCACCTGTGGCTTTCCCCCGTCGATCACCATAATTTGTGGGAGTGGCCAGGTGTTTGGATGTGTTTGTGATCGTTTCAGTCGGCGTCGCATCACTTCGGCGAGCATAGCAACATCGTTTGCCCCTTTCACTGTTTTGATTTTGAACTTACGGTACAACTGTTTTGCTGGCTTTGCTTCTTCAAACACGACCATCGATCCAACAGCTGACGTTCCCGAGATATTACTAATGTCATACGCCTCAATGCGACCATTCAAATCAATCATCCCCTTTTCTACGGTTCGATCATAAGGCAAATCAGCATCTTCCTTTGAAATCAACGCTACGTCGTGAATATGATTGAGTGATTCGATATTGCGTCGATATTTGGCCGCATCTTCAAATCGTTGTTCTTCACTTGCCCGCATCATTTCCTTTCGCATTTCCTTTTGCAATAGCTTTTTCTTTCCTTCAAAAAACAACACGAGCTGGCGAATATACGATCGATACGCTTTTTGATCGATCTTTCCAGAACAAACTCCAGGACATTTTCCAATGTGTGAATTGAAACAGGGACGATTTTTTCCTGTTACTTCTGGTGGCTGACAATCACTCCATGGAATATAGTGTCGAATGAGATCAAGCGCTTTTCGAAGCGAGGAACCGCTTGTATACGGGCCAAACACATACAAAAACTTTTCGTGCGCTTGTTTGTTGAGCGTTGGTTGAAATGGATCCACGCCGAGTCGTTCCAAATCATGACCACGAAGCAACACAGGTCGTGGAAACTTCACATTGGTAATCGTAAGATACAGAAAACTCTTATCATCGCGTTGCAAGATGTTATATTTTGGTTTCTTGGCTTTGATTTGGTTTGCCTCAAGGACAAGTGCTTCGATCACGGACGGAGTTTCGATATAATCAATCTTTGAGATCTGCGTAACCATTTCGCCAATACGATTGTCGTGTGCTTTTGTAAAATACGAACCAACCCGACGTTTCAAAGATGTTGCTTTTCCAATGTACAAAAGAGCCCCAGAAACATCATAATAAAAATAGACCCCTGGCTCATCAGGAAGTTCACGATTCTTTATCTTGATAATCTTTGGAATCATAGTAAACTAGTAACACACTAATCTTAACATATTTCTATGCATAAATTTCTAGCCATTCTCGGAGTTCTTGTCCTTGTGGGGGCAGGATGTTCTACGGAACCTTCCAAACCAACCACACGAGAAATGCCTCCATCCGCTCAAGACGAAGCTTCTATAGACAAAAAAACCACATCAGACAACCAACCAAGTGAAGGAAGTGGTATTCAAGCAAAAGCCACGATTAAAGAAGAAGGAGAGGTTTCGACCATTAAAACCGAAGGAGGTGCAGCCCTTACCGTTGAAACAGATTCAGAAGAGGATGGTATTACGGATATTACCCTTGGAGCTCCCGTGGCACAAACGGTCAACATGCAGTCAGACAACTTCTCCTTCTCACCAAAAACGATTACCGCAAAAGCTGGTGACCGTGTCCGTATTGTCTTTTCAATGAACAGCGGATTTCACACGATTGTGATCGATGAAATTGGTTTGAAAGCAACTGTAGCACAAGGAGAAAGTATTACGTTCACCGCCCCATCCAAACCAGGTACCTATGCGTTCTACTGTGACGTTGGAAGCCATCGTGCCAATGGTATGGAAGGATCGCTTATCATAAAGTAAATTCAAAACCACCCTTGGACTAGCTAAGGGTGGTTTTTTATTACTCACTATTTTTTTGTCTTCTCGGAGCATCCTTTAATCGATCAATCCGTAAAGAAAGCTGATCAAATTGAACTAACAATGGACTTGATTGAACTTCATTTTTGAAAACTTTCATCAAAGCTTCATGATCCACGGCATCACGTTTGCCATCTAAGAGTCTCTTTTCTCGTTTCTCATTCAAGTACACTTTGCTCAAATCCTTATCAAAGACCGTTCCTTTATTATGTTGGAGATCAAACGCTCGATCAATCCAAATCATATCTATGGA
>CALRGL010000073.1 GCA_943357275.1 Candidatus Uhrbacteria bacterium RIFOXYB12_FULL_58_10
GATTTAATGGTCAAGATTTCTTGCAAGGTGTGGGATGCGCCGTATGCTTCCAAAGCCCACACTTCCATTTCTCCAAATCGCTGTCCTCCAAACTGTGCTTTACCACCAAGAGGTTGCTGTGTGATCAAGGAGTAAGGTCCAATAGAACGTTGGTGCATCTTGTCCTCAACCATGTGGGAGAGTTTCAAGATATACATGTATCCAACCGTTACTGGGTTTTCAAATTTTTCTCCGCTTCGTCCATCATACAAATCAACTTGTCCGCCACGTGGAAGTCCAGCGCGTTCAAGTTCATCTTGAATATCCGCAAACGAGGCTCCGTTCAGTACTGGTGTTTTCACGTTGTATCCAAGCGCGTTTGCTGCCAGGCCCAAGTGAACTTCCAAAATCTGTCCGAGGTTCATACGTGAAACAACTCCAAGTGGGGTCAAGATCACGTCTGCTGGAGTTCCATCGTTTAAGAATGGCATATCCGCAATTGGAACGATTTTTGAAATAACACCTTTGTTTCCGTGTCGTCCTGCAACCTTATCTCCAGCCTGAATTTTTCGAAGGTCGGCAATGGTTACCTGTACAGACTTGATTACGCCTGGAGAAAGTTTGTCCCCTGCTTCTCGAGAGAAGATGGTTACGTCCACAACTTTTCCATGTTCGCGGTGATCCAAGTAAAGCGAACTGTCTCGTACGTCTCGTGCTTTTTCACCGAAGATCGCACGCAACAATTTTTCTTCTGCAGACAATTCTGTTTCACCTTTTGGTGTAATTTTTCCAACCAAGATGTCGCCAGATTTTACTTCTGCTCCAACACGGATGATTCCTTCAACGTCCAAGTTCTTCAACTTTTCTTCTGAGACGTTTGGAATATCAGAAGTCACAACTTCTGGTCCAAGTTTTGTATCGCGCACATCCATTGTGTAGTGCTCGATGTGAATGGAAGTGAATCGATCATCGTGAACGAGACGTTCAGAAATGATAACCGCGTCTTCAAAGTTGTATCCGTCCCATGACATGAACGCCACCAAACAGTTTTGTCCAAGCGCGAGTTCCCCGTGATCTACAGCAGAAGAGTCTGCGATAATATCTCCCTTCACAATCTTCTGGTGAAGATCAACCACAGGGCGCTGGTTAATAGAGGTGGAGTTGTTTGATCGCAAAAACTTTTTCAAGTCGTAGCGACTAATGTTTTTATCTTGATCTGTAATTTCAATGAGCCCGCCGTTTACTTTTGTGATTTCTCCTGTTTGTTCTGCAATCACCACGTGACCGGAGTCGCGTGCAGCACGAAGCTCAACACCCGTTCCAATAATTGGAGCGTCTGGTTTGATCGTAGGAACAGCCTGACGTTGCATGTTGGTTCCCATCAGGGCGCGTGTTGCGTCGTCATGTTCCAAAAATGGAATAAGAGCCGTACCAATGGAAACGATTTGTTTGGAAGAAACGTCCATGTAGTCCACCTCTGATTGTGGCACAACTTTTGGTTCTCCGTACTTTCGAGCTCCAACGAATTCTTCTGTAAAGTAACCCTTTTTATCAAGAGGAATGGTCGCAGGAACCGTCACAGAACGCTCTTCTTTAAAAGCATTGATGTATTCAACGTCATCGGTTACACGAGAAACCGTCTTTCCATTCTTTTCTTCTTTAACCACTTTTCGATAAGGCGTTTCGATAAATCCGTAATCGTTGATAACTGCGTAAGAAGCAAGCTGACCAATCAAACCGATGTTTGGTCCTTCAGGAGTTCCAATCGGACAAATACGACCATAGTGGGTTGGATGCACGTCACGTACTTCGAATCCGGCACGTTCACGTGAAAGTCCTCCTGGACCCATCGCAGACAAACGTCGTTTGTGTTCAAGCTCCGCAAGAGGGTTTGTTTGGTCCATGAACTGTGACAACTGTGAGCTCATGAAAAACTCACGAATGGCACCGATCACTGGACGCGCGTTGATAAGTCGTCCTGGAGTAAGTGCATCAATGTCTTGTGTGCTCATGCGATCTTTGACAATACGCTCCATACGAGCAAGACCTACACGAAAACGGCCTTGGATGAGTTCTCCAACAGCTCGCACACGTCGGTTTCCAAGGTGATCAACGTCGTCCGGTTCACCTTGTTCAATGTTCAAACGAATGATCTCACGAATAATCTTTGTAAGATCTTCTTTTGTAATAATACGATTTTCTTCTGGTCCAACCGCTTCTTCTGTGACGTCATCTCCAAATCGCAAGTTAAATTTGTAGCGTCCGACTTTACCCATGTCGTAACGATCAAAATTAAAGAACATGGAATGGATGAGTCCTTTTGCGTTATCGGCTGTAGCACGATCACCTGGTCGAATACGCTTGTACACTTCAATCAACCCTTCATCTTCATTGCTGGAAGGGTCCTTGTTAAGTGTTGACTCGATGTAATGGTTTGTTGGATGGATGTCGATGTCAGAAAACAACTTTGTGATCGATTCATCATCAGAAACACCAAACGCACGAAGAAGCGCCGTGACTGGCACTTTTCGTTTTCGATCAATTTTTACCCAAATAACACCTTTTGGATCTGTTTCAAATTCCAACCACGCACCACGGTTTGGAATGATTTTAGCACCATAATAACGACGGCCTCGATACACTTCTGCTGTAAAGAAGGCTCCAGCAGAACGCACAAGCTGAGAAACAATGACGCGCTCAGAGCCGTTAATCACAAAGGTTCCACGAGGGGTCATGATTGGGAGATCACCCAAATAAATTTCCTGTTCTTTCACGGTTTTGGTACGAATGTTGACCAAACGTGTTTTTACACGAAGAGGAGCCTCGAATGTAACTTTCTTAAGACGTGAAGTTACTTCGTCAAATTTTGGTTCGTCGAGGTAATAATCGTCAAAATACAACTCCAAATCACGGCCAATAAAGTCCTTGATTGGGGCGACTTCAGAGAAAAGTTCTCGGAGTCCTTCGTCATAAAACCAACGATAAGAACGGCGCTGAACCTCGATGAGGTCAGGCACGTCCATAGCGTCTGCAAGAGCATTGAAGGTCTTGCGCTCGCGTGTCTTTACAGGGGTGCGTCTGTAGATAGGCATAGGGTGATTAGTTGTGACTTCTGGGACATCGATGGACGTTCGTTGTTCCTACCCCTAGGAAAAACGAACACACACGACGTCTCAGAAATCTCAGTAAAAAACAAAAGCACGCCACTTGTATGGCGTTTCTTAATTATTCGTTTGGAGCGTTTGGATGAACATCGAAGAAATTGGGTAGGTTTCTTAGATGCATACCACCCGGTTGACAATTCAGCCGCAAACGAGGTAGCACACAGAATTTAGCTAAAATGAGCCAAACTCAGCGTGAATGCAAAAGGAGCGTAACACGAGAAAACAGAAGCGTCAAGGCACAGTTTTCCCTTCTAAAGGCTGTAAACCAAGGTCGATTATAGTCGAGTAACAATGTTTGAGCATGCCAGCCGTGAGGCCGACAGAGGAGAGAGATTTTGCTCGCGATTTTTATTCGACGAAACCGAGCCAAAATTTACAGCCTGCAGAAGAGAATAACTGTATTATATTCGGTTCTCCCATATTCATCAATATTCTTTTCTAAAGATAAATTTGCTTTATCTTCAGGAAAAAACGTGGGTCCAAGTTGAGCTTGGAAGTGGACCCACAGACGTTACATGCGAGGCTGAGGCGGAAGAACCACACACTGACTCATGGTCGGATGAGATCCTCGCGAACGGCTCGTGATCTGCTCTCGATAGGCAACCAAACGCGGAAGCAAGTCGATCATTTGCTGTGTCGCGTCATTGTCGCTCACGAGAATCACCTCTCCGTGCCCAAGCAAGTCGGGGTGGAACGGAATCTCGAAGGTTTTCACGTTGCCGGACTTCATAAGGACAGAAGCTATGGCAAGCGTACCAACCTTGGTTGAACCATCTGCGACAACCGTAACTGTTTCAATCACGGTCACAGCAAGCGACTCCGCAACAATCTGATCGAGTGTTACGTAACCACGTTCGAACGTGCCAAACCGGAACTCAGAATGCAGACGAACGTTGTCCGTTGCGTACGGCTGGTATCCCCAACCGTAACCATCAACATATTCCATCCGTGCGAATTGTCCGATTCCCATGAAGGATTCGGGTTCATCACCGGCATTCACACTTGCCACAAACTCGTATCGACCGTCCGGGAACATGATGTAAGGCTGCTGCCCGTATTCATCTCCCTGCTCGTAAACGATCTTCGGGAACACTTCGGGCATGTGCCCGACGTCGAGCTGCATGGCAAACGGCGGGTTTGCGCGCGGCAGTCGACTCTTGGTCGGATACATACATGAGATGTTATTCACAAATGTGCCAATCGACGCTCGTGGCGTTGGATCTGGCACCGCGGTCTTGCCAAGACAGTCCGAGACTCGAAGCTCGTGAAGTTCACGAATGGTCAAACCGACAAGCGCGAGAATCTCCACGTAAGATCGCATCTTGAGATCGCTCTTGAGAGCTTTCTCAATCTGGTCCTCCATGGAATCCACGTGCCTGAGAAATTCCTCGACGGCATCTTGATTTCCACTGAGCTTTCGCGCAAGCGTGAGAAACCGCTTGGCCTGCGAGAGTGCCGTTTTGAACGGCTTTTCTCGTCTGATCTGCTCAGCCTTGCGCTCATCCTCGCGAGCTTTTCGTTCAGCATCGAACTTTGCGTTGATCGCATCGTTTGTGAGCGAATGACGAAGATTTGCTTGGACAGCAAGAACGAGAATTCGATTGAACTCTCGGTGATCGCCAGAGGTGTGAGCCAACTCGAGCTTGCCGAGCAAATCCTCACCGAGGTTTGCACCACGGATGGGACGCTGAACTTGCTCACGACTCTTGGGTTG
>CALRGL010000074.1 GCA_943357275.1 Candidatus Uhrbacteria bacterium RIFOXYB12_FULL_58_10
CGGAGTACAAATCATCCGAAACACCGTCACCATGTTTGGTGTGATCGCGTGTGGAATAAGTGGGATGATGGTGTACTTCATGACGTAATCATGAGGGTACAACTTGTGAGGGTCACGATGTAACATAAGAAATTTGTGGTAACATGCAAGTACTATGACCCGCAGAATTCCCTTTCATTCTATCATGTTTGCTCTGACATTTCTAGGGCTTTTTTTGCTAAACATGGAGGTGTTTCAAAGCATAACCCTTGGGTCCATCTTACTCATTAGTTACCTCTGTTTTTTCGGCTACGAACTAGGAGCCGTGGTCCATGAGGAGTCCGGGGTCCTGCGATGGTGGATGGGGGTCTGGCTGCTCATTTCCTCACTCTCCATTGTCCTGACGATCTGTTTCTATGTTGGCAAGATCACTCCCACAGTGATTCAAGCCGTTGTTCTCTTATCTGTGCCTGTCATCTTATGGATTTCAGAACATAAAGGTCATCCTCATTGGTACGAGCGGGTCCACAATCTTTGGAACGAGAAAAAACATTCCATCTCCCAACCGATCTGGTTTGCCAGTTCACTCATCCTTCTTCTTCTCTCCTACATTTTTTACACCTACAGTTCCTCTCCTATTCTCGATGCCGTCCGTTCTGCCTGGGATCGTATCGATCTTTCCGTACTCATTGCGTTTACCCTCTCAACACTCATTCTTTTTGCTCTCCTGTATCGTGGCAAAGAACGAGCGCTTATTATTCCGCTTTTTTCTCTGAGTCTCTTTGCCGTCATCTCCCTTGCTGCATTCGTCTTTCCAATCGGCTATGGGTTCGATTCCTTTATTCACAAAGCAACAGAATCGCACATTGCGGAATTTGGAACCATTACTCCAAAACCGTTTTATTACATTGGACAATACAGTCTCGTTTTGTTTGCAAATCTCGGTTTCCATCTCCCTGTTGACCTCGTTGATACGTTTTTACTCCCCGTTCTAACAGCCCTTCTACTTCCCTTTGCCTGGTTTGGTGCTGCTGCTCACCTGACAAAAAATCGTCGAACAGCGACAACCGCTCTGATTGGAATCATCCTGCTTCCCCTTTCATTGTTTATCGTCACAACTCCACAAGGCCTTGCAAACCTTTGGACGCTTCTGCTTATTCTCGGATCCGTTCCTTACCTTTTGAAACTAGAACACCCGCGTCTTGCCTACTTATCCGTTGGTGCACTCACAACCGTTTTGATCCACCCTGTTGCTGGAATTCCCGTCTTGTTTTACATCGCCTTATTGTTTTGCGATCCACATCGTGCACCCTATCGCTACCAAACACTCGCAACCTGGATTTACCGCCTTCTCGCATTTGGAGCTTGTATCGTGATTCCACTGAGCTTTATCGTAAATGCGTTTGTTTCCAAACAAGCGCTTCATGTAGATTGGAACGCACTGAACCCAGCAAACCTGCTTAGCAATATCAATCTCTCGGTCTTTTTTGAAAATCGTTTCAATCCGCTTCTAGATTTCGTCTATCTCTACGGACTCAACACAGCCATCATTCTTTTTTTCTTTGCCATCGTTGGATGGATGTCCGAGCGAGAAAAAGCCAAACACCTCAGTCCGATGATAGTGATGGCCCTCGCCCTTGGCATCAACTTTCTCCTGATGAAGACATCGATCAACTTCTCCTTTCTCATCGACTACGAACGTCAAAACTACACCGACCGATTGATTCCCCTGATTCTCTTCTTCCTCACTCCACTGTTTATCATCGGTATCTCTACCTGTTTTACGGCCGTTCGTAACCGAGCCTTGAGTCTGCGTATTGCTCTTCTTGTTCTCTTCGCAGCATTCGCTGTTAGTTCGTTCTACTTCACCTACCCTCGACAAGACGCCTACACAACCAGCCACGGATTCAATGTCTCTGAAGCAGACATCCAAGCTGTTCAACTCGTCGAACAACTCGCAAACGGAACTCCGTATCTTGTCCTTGCAAACCAATCCGTCAGTGCGGCTGCGATCGAACAAATTGGATTTCGTTATTACGACAATTTATTTTTCTATCCTATTCCAACCGGAGAAAAACTTTATCAAAAGTTTCTCGAAATGAACGATCATCCCTCTGTTGAAACAGCCAAGCAAGCCCTTGATCTTGTCCCAATGCACGGCGACGTGAAGACGTTGTTCTATATCGTCGATAACTATTGGTGGCAAGCTCCACGGATTATCGAAACAACAAAAACAATCGCCACAGATTGGCGATCGCTTGGAGATGGTGCCGTATGGGTATTCCGGTTTGATTTCTAAGAGAAACAATCCCTCATTTTCTCAATGAAAACGAGGGATTTTTGATTTAAACTCTTGACGAAACACACCTTTTATGGAAACGTACCAACGTTAAGAGGAGCCAAACCTCTTTTCAAAAGAACCGAAAATAATCTTTGGCATTGTCTCAAGGAGAAATTCGATGGCGTACGTTTCTGCTCTTTCCAGATTCATGAGTCAGGCGTTGAAAACCGAACCTGGCAGTACCCGACGTCTTGAACATCTCACGACTCTCTGTCAAATCATGCTGGCAGATCCAGATGATTTGGTCCTCAGGATTGTCTGTGACATCCTTGCGGATCGCGAGTCTGAAACAGGTGAAGTCACCTATCAAGGTGAGCATGCTGCATCGTTTAGTGCGTTCTTCAACAACAGTCCGGCCATTGCGAATCTCCGCGATGAGTTCGCGGCTTGGACTTGGGTTGCGAACGCCCGTAACCAACTCACACTTCGTCTTTGTGATCTTGGTTGCGGTGATGGTGTGGCCATCAGTCACGTCATTGAAAAATGCATTAGCAAAAGACCGTTCAGAGGAGTCCGCATCTTCCTCAATGACACGCAAGAAGGAATGCTGCAAAAGAGTTCGGTAAACGTTACCGAGATCTGCAAACAGTACGGAATCGAAGATCTGGACATTTATGAAATACCGGGTCCTGCTCAAAGCCCCAGTGTCACAACAGCCATTCGAACGTTCTTCAAAGAAGACATGGATCAAGTCATCGTGACCGCAGCGACCTCGATCCACCACATGCCGTTTGATCAAAAAGTCGTTCTGCTCAAACAGCTAGCAAGTCTCCGTCCCGCCCTTCTGCTCATTGGTGACGCAAACAGCGAGCACGACGTGCACAACGAACCTCTGAGTCCAGAGATCGTCGCTTGCACGAGTCGACTCTACGGTTTGCTCTACCGCTCGCTCAAAGAAAGCGGAGCAACTAAAGACGTTCTGAAAACCGCACGCTTTTTTCTCGGAAGCGAGGCACGGAACATCATCATGAAACCCGCAAGTGAACGCATTGATTACCACACTTCCGTGGGTCACTGGCGAGATCTTCTCCATCTTACGGGATTTGTCCTCAAGAACCCCGAGATGACCGCACCGCACCTTTCCCCCTCTACGACCCGCCGTCTGAACACAGACCACATCGAGTCATTCGTGTTCGAAGATGAATCCCTCACCTTCACCATCGCCGCCACGCTCCGATAACGAAGGCAAAAAAACGAACCGCCAGATCAACTTGATCCAGCGGTTTTTCTTTTTTAAAACATCTTTTCCAACTCATCCACATACTTCTCAATGGCATACTTCTCCGCTCGTTCCCTTAGCTTTGGCGTCTGATCCCAAAACCAGGAGCGTTTTTGTTCGACGTCGGTGAGGGCGGCTGTGAGGGCGTCTTGGTTTCCTGGTTCAAAGAGTAAGCCTGTTTTTCCGTGGTCGATGAGTTCGCCGATTCCCCCGATGTCAGAAGCGACAACAGGGACACCTACGTGGAAGGCTTCGTAGATAACGGTTGGGGAATTTTCGTAACAGAGCGATGGTAAGACAACGGCGTCGCAGTTGGACATGAGTTGGAGGATGTGGCCGAGGGAGATGAAGCCGTGGTAAAAAACGCGTTTATCGCGCGCCGCCCAAGCCTCGACATCAGGTCTGAGAGATCCGTCACCCGCGATGTGAAGTTCACAATCGAAGGGAAGATATTGGAGGGTGTTGTGTAAAAATTCGATGCCTTTGTGTGGTTCGATTTGACCGACAAACAAAAATCGCACTGGGCCTTCTGGACGTTCAACACGCAAAACCCGATAGGAATTCGGTGCTGGATTGGGAATAATCTTTGTGGTTGAATCAGTGAAAAAACCGCGATCTTGGTAAAACTCTAACAAAAATTTAGACGGTGAGAGAACTACGTCTGGCGTTCCAATAGCCTTTTTTACAAATGATTCATACCATTTGCGAAACACGGATCGATTAACGAAATTGTGTTCGTGTTTGTAAATCATGAGTCCACTTGGAATGGACAGTTGAATATCATGAAGCGTGTGAATATGTCGAATCCCCATTTCTTGAATACCGCGTGCAACTCCAAGTCCAATCCCCTTCAAGTTATGTGTGATCATCACGTCTGGTTCTTCATTCACAAGAACACGTTTCAACATCTTAGACGAAGATTGTGAAACAGTATCAATGACATGCCAGATGATGCGGGTCAAAATTGAATGCTTTGAACCATTTGTAAGGTGATACAAGTTGGGTGGAAAAAAGCGATAAACTTTTCCAAGACGTTCGTCGACAACATGTGGTTTCAAACTGGACCAACCTGAAAATTGTTCCGTGGAAACAACAAAAATTTGATGCCCGCGTCGATAGAGTTCGTCAGCGATGCGTGAGGCAACAAGCTCTGCTCCACCACGTTCGTCAGGCGGATACAAATTTGAAACGATTCCAATTTTCATAACGT
>CALRGL010000075.1 GCA_943357275.1 Candidatus Uhrbacteria bacterium RIFOXYB12_FULL_58_10
GGTAATTCGCGAGCGCAATATTGCAAAACAGTAAGACCATCGATAAGTGGGTCATTCTTTCTTTGAGGAAACGTTACAACTCCGCTAAACGAAATGTAAAAACCAAGTTCTACAAATCGTTTTGCTTGCTCGTACGTTCCAGTGAAACAATGAATGACACCACGTCTTGGTAAGAGTCCTTCATCAATCAAAGTTTGAATGAGATCTGCTTGCTCGTCATAAGCGTCACGACAATGCACGACGATTGGTAAGTTCACCTCTGTTGCCAGTTCAGCGTGCGCTCGAAACGTCTCTTTTTGTTTCTGTATGACCAAGTCACGATCAAGATGTTCGGCAATACGATAATAATCTAAACCTGTTTCACCAATCCCAACACATTTTGGATGCAAGGCTAATTGTCGATAAACTTCTTTATCAAAAACTTCCAGTGTTGTGTCGTCTTCGATAAACGACTGTTCCTCTAGATGATTAGGATGAAGTCCGACAACAGCCCAAACTCCTTCGTACAGCTGAGCAAGATCGAGCCCTTGTTTACTTGTTTCTTTCTGAGTTCCAACCGTGATCATCTGAGTACCCTGTTCCAAATTTCGACGAATCACTTCGTCCATGTCTTGATCAAAAGCGCTGTAATGCACATGACAATGGGTATCGATTAACATATCTTCATCAAAAACGCCCGCTTAGGACGGGAGTTTTTGTTCTACAATTGTTTTTGTTGTTTTTAACGCTTCTGGAAGCAAAATCTGCATGGCAGAAGCAAGAGCAACTAAGAGTTTCGCAAGTGCGGAGGTTTGTAGCGCAGCCAAAAGAGTGTCTTGAGGCAATACTTGAGTCACGTAGAAAATAATAATTCCAATAATCATCACCCCTTCCACAAACCCGAAAATGGCACCTAAAATTCGATCGAACAATTTAGCAAAAGGAATAAACGCCAAAATATTAAACACCTTTCCAAGCACCCAAAAGACCAAACCGATCAATCGAGAGATGAGAACAAACAGAACGATGAACACAATAATTCTTCCTGTGTTTCCTCCCCCGACAAGATAACCAAAAGAAGAAAACGCTGGATCAATAAGTCGAGACGTCAGAAAGATTCCCAAGATCGTTCCGACTAAACTTCCCAGTGTATGAACGAATCCAAAAAAGAATCCCAAGAGAACAAAGACTCCAACAATCAGGAGCAAAAGAACATCAATAAATCCCATAATTAATCACGACGAGGGAAAAGAGGCTCGCCCATTTCAATCACTGTACCATATCGACGCAAAATTTCCTCGGAAGTTTGTGGAAGAATTGGTGCAAGTCCTCGTCCAACAAAACGAATCATCTCAGCAAGTTCAGAGAGAACTAATTTTGCCGCAGCTTCATCCTCTTTCACAAGTTTGAATGGAGCTTTTTTGTCGACAAGTTCGTTTGCTGAGGAGACAACCTCAAACACAAGATCTACATACTTTTTAAAATCAAACGCTTTCATCGCCTCTTCAAGTTGTGCATCCCGATTTGTCCAGTCGATCTGAACCGCATCAAGCGATCCAGCGAAATACTTTTGTGACATGGCAGCAACACGGCTTACCAAGTTTCCAAGCTGGTTTGCCAGCTCAGCAAAACGTTCTTCCATACGTGTACGAGAAAAATCACCATCATCACACGAAGGAATTTCACGAAGCAAGTAATAACGAACCGCATCGGTTCCATATTCTTTGATTTCTTCAAACGGATCAACGACGTTTCCCAAACTCTTACTCATCTTTTGACCGTCAGATGTGATAAATCCATGGATAAAGACTTGCTTAGACGGTTGGATCTTTGCGGACATCAGCATAGCCTGCCACATGGCTGACTGCTGTCGCAAATTGTCTTTTCCAGCCACTTGAAGACCAGGCCAAAACGTTTCAAAATCACTCCCCTGATTTGGCCAACCAAGTGTTGAAATATAGTTTACGAGCGCATCAAACCAAACATACATGACATGATCTTCATCCCCCGGAACTGGAACTCCCCATGGCATTTTGTCTTTGATACGAGAAATGCTGAAATCATTGAGTCCAGCTTCCACAAAGTTTCTAATTTCTGTTAAACGGAACTCCGGGACAACAAAGTCAGGTCGCTCTTTATACAAATCTAATAATGGTTGCTGATAGCGTGAAAAACGGAAGAAATAGTTTTCCTCGTCTCGCGCTTCCAGTTCAAGATTAGGATGAACGGGACATTTGCCATTCACAAGTTCTGAGTCTGACTTCTCAAGTTCACATCCAACACAATAACTCACTTGATAACGATCTTTATAAATATCCCCATTTTCTTTACATCGATTCCAAAACTCCTGTGCTGCAGAAACGTGATGAGGATTCGTTGTTCGAATGAAGTGTGTGTAACTTAAATTCAAACCTTGCTTGAGAGCGTCAAACTGCACGGCATATTCATCAACATAGGCTTGTGTGTCTTTGCCTTCTTGCAATGCTTTCTCGTAAATCTTTTGTCCATGTTCGTCCGTGCCCGTATTGAAAATGACTTCAAACCCTTGCTTTTTGTAAAATCGAGCGATGGCATCAGCCTGAACAATTTCAAGAGCAAACCCGATGTGAGGTTTGGCGTTTACGTATGGAAGCGTGGTTGTGAGATAAAATCGTTTCATAATGATCGAATAACAATAACAAATTCGCCTTTGATACTAGTTAATTTTAATTGTTCTGTGACACTGGAGGCTGTTCCTCGATAAAGTGATTCGTACATCTTGGTCAGCTCACGCCCAACCATGATCGGTCGATCTGGACATCGAGCATTGATCTCATCAAGTGTTTTGAAGATGCGATGAGTACTTTCGTAAAACACAACTGTCGACGCAATCTTCGCCACACGATCAAAATACGTTTGACGACCTTTTTTGTTCGGAGGAAATCCAAGGAATAGGAATTCATCAGCTGGAAAACCACTCACAGACAACGCAGAAATAATCGCACTCGGTCCAGGAATCGGAACAATTTTAAGTTGAACACCAAAATGATTCACCAATTCCTCAACAAGCCGACCACCCGGATCACTGATTGAAGGTGTACCTGCGTCCGTCACCAAGGCAATATCCTTTCCCTCTTTAATGAAATCAAATATCTTCGACGTTTTCGATTGGTCTGAATGCTGATGATAACTAACCAATTCCGGTCCTCCCCCTTTCAAAGGGGGAGTTAGAGGGGGTCTGTCTTTCAGATATGCCATCAACTTTCCCGTCACCCTTGTATCTTCACACAACACCACGTCAACGGAGCGAAGTGTTTCCTTTGCTCGTTCACTGATATCCGACAGATTCCCAATCGGTGTTGCTACGACGAATAATGTCGACATAGATTATCCAAGTTTCTTTGCAACCCCATCAAATGCACGCAAAACCTCAAGAGGAACAGCAAAAATAACCGTATTTGATGCGTCCGAAGATAAATCATTGATTGTACTAAGCGTTCTCAAATGAAGTGCACCAGGTGAGCTTGCCAACATTTCTGCAGCCTTTGCCAAGTTTGTTGCGGCTTCCACCTCACCTTGGGCTGAAATCACAACCGCTCGTCGTTCACGTTCAGCTTCTGCTTGTTTAGCAATCGTACGCTTCATATCCTCGGGAAGCGTAATATCTTTGAGTTCGACGTTGTCGATTTGGATTCCCCAAGGTTCTGTCAACGAATCAACGATGTTTTTAATACGAGAAGAAGCTTCCTCACGCTCTGACAACAACTGATCCAAATCCATCTCTCCCACCACGTTTCGCATGGTTGTCTGAGCAAGCTGACTCACAGCATACGTGAAATTCTCAACTTCAATAACCGCCTTTGCCGCATCTTTCACCTTGTAATAAATAACCGCGTTCACTCGAACGGAAATGTTATCTTTGGTAATACCCTCTTGATCTGGAACGTCCGTCGCCTTAATACGAATATCCACTTTTTGCATTTGCTCGATCACTGGGAAAACTAAGCGCCAACCTGGCTCCTTGGTGTTTGCATAACGACCGAATCGAAACTTCACACCACGTTCATATTGATTAATCTGACGAATACTAGAAAGAACAAGAATAAGAGCTGGGATAAGAAAGAATTCCATAAATTATGTGCCCGTTGATACGGATGTTAGTGGATAGTTCGCAAACCATGAGAACCAGAAACTAAGATGCAACTGAACTCTATTTAATTGTTTTCCTTTGGAGGACCCTGAAAACGCTTCACCATTCAAATTCCACCGCGATGAGGTCTCTTTGTCAACCAGCACGTTTTTCTCAAGTGTAAACGTGAGTTTCTGGCCATCTATGACGCGTTCAAACCCTCGAACGGTTCCAAAGGCAGGATCCATGACAACAACGATCGATTCCTCACCAACCTGTGCATTGATGACCTCCTGCTTTTCAATCACTTCTTCAAAGAAAGCCATCTGACTCTCCCCCGCTGTAAAACCGTAAACAAGTTCTTTTGGATGATAACGATTGTCTTTCACAGAAAGCGGGAAAAGGACGGCGTTGTTTGTATAATAAGATCCGTGTGGATCGTGCGTATAATCTCGCTCAAAACCCGTTTCTCGAGACAAGACACGGTTTGTTGGGTACGTTTGTTTAAACCCATTCCATGACATGACTAATGATGGGTACGGTTCTAGTTTCATTCCCATCTTTTCTCCAACAACCGCCTCACCTGTAACTTGCAACCAACGTGAATTTGAAGACCGATCAAAAAGAAGCGTATTATTTTCATATA
>CALRGL010000076.1 GCA_943357275.1 Candidatus Uhrbacteria bacterium RIFOXYB12_FULL_58_10
AGAGTGTTTGTGCGAACGTTTTCAAGAAGATTCACATACGCCTTTTCTTTTTGTCGATGCACTTTTTTCAGTTCGATGATTTTGATATCGATCGCTTGCATGACGTAGGCTGAAAAGAAATACGGTGATCGATATTCTGTTTCAAATCGAAAGACTTCTTGTTGTGTGACAACAGGAGGAAGTTGATAGAGGTCGCCGATGAAAATCATTTGGACGCCACCAAACGGTTCTTTTGGTCGCCCACGATTCAGACGGAGGGCTTTATCGATACAATCCAGAAGATCGGCTCGTACCATGGAGATCTCATCGATCACGATGGTTTCAATGGCTTGAAAAAGGGGAAGGGAATCTGGAAACGCACGTTGAACTAACTCCACGCGAATCTCTGGATGAAACCCAAAAAATGAGTGAATGGTTTGACCTTTCACGTTCAAGGCTGCCACGCCGGTTGGGGCAAGAACAATGTGTTTTTTGGCTGTATGTTTGCGAAAGTAGGTGAGGAGTGTGGACTTTCCTGTTCCTGCACGACCGGTGAGAAAGAGATTTTCCCAAGTTTCATTCATGGCATGAAACGCTTCTTTAAATTCTTTTCCAATGACAATTTTTTTCGATGTCGTCACACTTCATTTTGTTCGATGATGGTTTTGTAAACGTGAACACTTGGTCGAGCTGTGCGTTTGCAGGTTTGTCGATCGACCTCAAACAATCCAAACCGTGGAAAGAATCCATCGGCCCATTCAAAGTTATCGAGCAAAGACCAATGGAAATACCCTCGAACGTCTACACCGGCTTCAATGGAAGCGCGAACATGTTTGAGTGATTCTTTGAGATACCACTCGCGATGACGATCGTCTTTATCGGCAAGACCATGTTCTGTAATGTAAACCGGTTTGTTAAATCGTTTGAGATCTTTCAGGACATATTCTAACCCTTCCGGATAGAGTTCCCATCCAAGATCAGAGACAAGCCGATCTTTTTTCCCAAGATGAATATCGACAGATTTGTGAAAGTAATAATTGAGTCCGATGAAATCTTGTGTTGCATCAACTTGATCTAAAAACCAATCGTTCCAGAACAGGGAAGACATTTTCGCGAGAAGTTGATTGATACCCCAAGGTTGTTTTGCTGAGAAATGAATGTTGTGACTCGCAAGTCCGATCTGTGCTTCAGCATCAATCGTTTTGATTACGTGATAAGCGGCTTTGTGTGCTTCGACTAAATGTTTAATCACGCGCAGTGATTTGAAAATACTCTTTTCTTGCGGTGGCCAAAGACCCGCATAATAACTTTGTGATGTGTAAACTTGCGGTTCGTTGATCGTAATCCAATAGGTGACGAGGTCTTTTAATTCGGTTGCAACAAATTGTGTGTAAGAAGAAAAATCTTCCACGGTTTGTTTTGAAAGCCAACCTCCTTGATCGCGCACCCAAAGCGGAACCGGCCAATGCCAGAGGGTGACAAATGGTTCGATGTGTTCTTCACGCAATCGTTCAATGAATCGTTTGTATCGTTTGATCGCGTCTTGATTAAACTGACCTTTGATCGGTTCAATACGTGACCATTCGATGGAGAATCGATAACTGTTCACGCCGAGTTGTTTCAAGCATGCAATGTCTTCTTCAAAACGATTCCACGATTCACAGGAGGCTCCAGAAATAAAATCAGAGGCCTCGTGTCCATTGGTGGAGAGCGATTGTAAACGTGCATTCGACTGTTCCCACTCAGACCAATCATTTGTCACGTTTCCTTCGATTTGATGAGCGGAAGTTGAACATCCCCAGAAAAAGGGGGAGGGAAATTTGTGTGAGGACATAGTTAGTTCGATTGACTTGCGTGGGTTCCTGCAACCCAGCCGGTGGTCCAGCACAGTTGAAGAGAGAATCCGCCAGACGGTCGGTTGATGTTAAGCGTGTCCCCAATGAGATACAGATTTGGATACAAGCGAGACGTCATTGTTTTGAAATCAACCTCGGTTGGAATCACACCACCATCGGCCACAATTGACCAATCAAGTCCCATGGTTCCCGTAATGGGAAACGAGAGGTCTTTGAGTGTGTGAACGAGTCGTTTGCGCTCATCTTTTGTGACGGCGTTTGCGAGTGTGTCTGCAATAGGAAGGTCAGCGATTTCTAAAACAGTTTCCCCAAGTTTTTTTTGCATGAGTTCTTTCAAAATTGTTTTCACCAGTTTTTGTTTTTCTGTTTCAAAGAGTTTGATAAAAAACTGATCGAGTTGTTTGAGATCATGGTCGGGAAATAAATCAATCGATGCGGTGACGGGACCTTTCTTCAAAAGTTGTTTCACTTGATAGGCCGAGTTGATAACAAGGGGTCCTGAGATCCCAAAGTGCGTGAACAAGAGTCGACCACGAAGTTTGAGTTTCGTTTTGTTTTCTTGCAGATAGCGAATCGTCATCTCGTCGATACTGAGTCCAGAGAGTTCGTGGACCCATGGTGCGTTGGTTTTGAGAGGAACAAGATTGGCATCTGGTTTTGCAACGGTATGTCCGATTTCTTCCAAAGCTGATAATCCCTCACCTGTGGAACCCGTTTCTGGTGCAGCAAGTCCACCGGTTGCAAGAATCACCTTTGATGCAAGAAAGGTCCCATTGGAAGTTTTGACACCAACGATTTTTTTGTCACGAACGATAAAGGAGACAAACGCTGCATCGAGTTTTACATCCACGTTTCCAGATTCTTCAATGTAGGTTTCCAACACACAACAAACGTCTTCTGCTCGCTCAGACTGAGGGAAGGCACGTTTTCGATCTTCGATCATCAGCGGAAGTCCACGACCCTCGAAAAATTCAAACGTATTTTCCACGTTGTGTTTTGAAAAGGGAGAGAAGAGAAAGTGTTTTGCTTCTGGAAAGTGATCGAGAAAGATGCGGTTATCAAATTCAGCATTGGTAATGTTGCATCGTCGTCCGCCTGTGATACTGAGTTTTTTTCCAAGTCGGTCGTTTTTTTCAATCAAAAACACGCGAGCCCCAAGCTCGCCCGCGCGTCCTGCGGCCATCATTCCAGAAGGTCCGCCACCAATTACAATGACGTCATAAGAAGGTTTCATACGGCACAATCTTATCATAGAGTTGATTGATTTTCTTCTTTTTGCTAGCCTTCCATGCGAAGGAGTCACTATGCAACCTGTCACTGTGTCCGATCAGGCTGAGGCCTTATCAACATTCCCTACGTTTTCTGAAGAAGAATGGAAGTCGTTTTCAGAAAAACAGTGGGTCCGAACGCAAGATTTTCTGTGCGAATGGTATGAGGGTGCGGATGGACTACGACTTTCCTCGCAGGAAGTGGTCGAGCTCTACGGTCCTCTCACGCTTCAAAAGGCATTGACTGGTACTGTTCATCTTGTCTGCCACAATTCAGAACCTTCGGCATCGATTATTCGTTGTCGAGAAGCACGTGGATGGAACCAGTATGATCTGGCGGTGCACGCACAGATTATGCTCGAGGATGTTGCGGACGCGGAAAACCAGAATCGATGCACGTCCATGGATGTGCTTCTGAAGATTAGGACCGCCCTTGGCATCGATGGTCGCTTGTTCTCTTTTCAGCAATTTGGGCTCAAAAAACGAGCTCGCGTCTAACCACTCATCAACGGGTGGTTTTCTATTGACAGAATGATTCATCACTGACATACTCAGGGCCTATTCATATTTTATTGCTAAATTTATGCAAGACGATACAAATGTTGACGAGAACGATGACGTAGTAGATGTTGAAGATCCAACCGTAGCAACAGACGCATCTGTTGACGCAGAAGCTGGAGCTGGTTCTGACGAAGAAACAGACGAAGTAGAAGCGTAGTTTTTCAAAAAACACATCGGTAAAACGGTGTGTTTTTGTTTGCAACGGTAGATATTGACAGGCGTTTTTTCATCCGACATACGAGTAATCTCATTCATAACTTACATACCCTATGCAAGACTACAATGCAGACGACGTAGATACACTCGACCTCGATGAGGAAGAAGATATTGACGACGAAGATGGAGATGATGAAGATGGTGATGACGTTTAACCACGAGTGAACGAGTTAGAAAAAACACATCAGATTACCTGGTGTGTTTTTTGATTGCCTCAAACAGTAAAATCGTTTTGATTGTAGACCATCTCATTATCGATCGTAATGCGTTCAAGATCGATAAACACATCGACGTGATAGCGACCTTTATCTCGAGGGAGTCCGGGTTTTTTGTAAATACTATGTTTCTCTCCTAGTGAAATATGCATGCCGTTCATACGTTCAAAAGCAGTGAGATCATTCACCAGTCGTCCTTTTCCAAGAGCACGGTTCAGACCAAGGCCAAACTCGCGCATAATAACAGGTGAGTCTTCCTCAATCATGGCAAGAATTTCTTTGAAGGATTCAGGTGCATCTGGGGCAGTAAGAACACCGTTGGTTACGATAGCTGTAAATGGTTTGTGTTCTTGTATCAAATGATCTTTTCCGGCAAAGGCAAATAGCCGTAGTTCACCATTAATTTTTGTGAGATCCAGCGGTTCTGAAAACACTTCTCCAATTGGATAGGTTCCACCAACGTTTGTCATGCCCGTGTAATCTCCAATATTGAGTTTGGCTGGCTCAAAAGCGGAATCGTAAACAAGCTTTGTTCCAGGGCACTCAACGACGATTTGTGAACAAGCGTCGATGCGTCGTTTAAGTTCGTTGCCACGAGGACGATAATAATTTGGATC
>CALRGL010000077.1 GCA_943357275.1 Candidatus Uhrbacteria bacterium RIFOXYB12_FULL_58_10
TTAAGTAAACGTGAAATAATAGCTGGTTTGGAAAAGCTTGCAAAAACAGATCCCTCCGTGCAACCTCTTTTTGAGAGAGTTCGGGATCAAGATCAAGCAGAGTGGAATCAAAATCAAATGAATGCTGGCGAAGATGCATTTTTTAATAATACTGATTTTGGATTGGATCAAAAAGCTGTTGAAGCAATGATTCCTCGGGAAGTCATGAGTCGTTTGATGGGTGGTTTATAGTCTTGATTACAATGAAGAAGTCGCAACAATGCGGCTTCTTTTAGTTTTTATCAATTACTCTAAACAAAAAATCACGAAATTCGTGATGATTACAGGCTTCCAAGGGGCATCCAGGTGTGGATGGGTTGGAGTGAGGTGATGAAGCCTTTGTGTTTTGCGGCTGTAAGGACAGCGCGCAGACAGGAGTATTCGATGGAAAAGTCGTGTGTTCCAACGCACCACTGGGTTGGGTTTTGGAGAGACTGTTTATTGAGTTCTTCCAGCGAAAGCCAGGCAAATTGTTCCACTTCTCCAGATTGGGGAGTAAGTAGGTGAGAGGGTTTGTCGATGAGAGTGGCATACTCTGCAACCCAGATGCGAGCCTTTGGTAAACGCGTTGTTCGCCAATGAATAAGGGAGGCTGGATCAATGGTTAATCCAGTTTCTTCACACAATTCACGCCCAGCGTTTTCTTCATAGGTTTCGTCGTGTCCAACATGACCACCCAAGTGCGTCATCCATACGCCTGGTAATCGCTCTTTGGTAAGCGATCGTTGGTGACAGAGGATTTCGCCTGCTGAGTTAAGAACGTAGACATTCGTTGTCTGACACCAGACACCTCGAGCTATGGCTTCTGCACGTGCGATTGAGGCACCTGTGCGTTCGCCTGTTTGTTCACAAACAATAGGAAGGAGTTCCATAAGATAAGTTGCCCAACAAAAAATGGGCTCTCTAAAGAGTTAGACCCACTTATCTCAAAAATGGTTGTTCATTCCTTGGGTGGATTTGAAGCGTCGTGCTTCAAATCCAGAATGCGTTACTATCTTGAGACAAGCTGGCGAACAACACAATACACGAGAATCGAATAAATAAAAAGACCCCGACGCACAGCGTGTGCATCGGGGGAAAGGTGTTGAAGGTTGAAGGTGTTGCTTACTGGATCTCGATGCGCTGCGGGAGCTCGGGGTTCGCGCCGCTTCCGTTCGAAATCAGCTTGCTGTACACACCGAAATGGACCGCACGCGACAGGTTCCACGAGTCGACCTGGCTGTAGAACTCGACACTCTTGATGTCACCGGCCCGCATCGTCTCTTCGAACTTGTACTTCATGACCTTGCCCTGGTCGACGAAGTCGTGCGGTGCACTGCGCGTGACGTACTGGCTGTCGATGATCAGCGTGAAGGTTTTGAACCGTGATTCATAACCTTCCGAGGTCTTTCCGATGACGAATCCAGTCTCATCCGTGAGACCGTTCTCGTCTTCGGTGAACCCGACGTCGTCCGCGGACCAGATGTCGAAGTTCAGCTCCGAGAATCGAACCTCTTTGCAGGCGTAGATCTCGTAGCTGACCAGGAGACCTTCGCCATCGACCTCCGCGTCGATTTCCACCTCGGTGGGGATCTGCGGGACGACGACGAAGTCCATGCCGTTGTCACACGCCGGAATCAGACTCGGCTCATTCCCCGTGCCCTGTTCGCCGGCGATCGGGTCGATCAGGTTCTGCTCCTGTTCGCGGTTGGGGGCCGTGCAGGCCGTGGTGAGGGCAACGATGGCGGCGAAAAGGGCGTTGATGATCTTCATTCGAATCTCCTGTTTCTGCTTCTTCTGCGGTGTTTCAGTTCAACGTAACGATCAAAACTATACCATATTTTAGGCCTTTTGTCAATGGTTTGAGACCATATTTGCCCATAAAATAAGGGTTTTTCTTCGTCAGGCTTGATTCTTTCTGCTATACTAAAACCCTATGGCAGAGCAAAAGCAAAAAGCTTTCCTCATTGATCTTGTTTCCCCTCGGACTTCGAAGGAACAGGCGCTTGGACGATTGGAAGAACTGGAGGAACTGGTGAATACCTTTGGTGGGCTTGTGATTGTGAAGCAATGGCAGAAACGGTTTTCACCGCACGCGAAGACTTATCTTGGAACAGGGAAAGTGGAACAACTTGGGCAAGAGGCAAAAGAGCTTGGGGCGACCATTGTGATTATCAATGCTCAGCTGAAACCTCGTCAGATTTATGAAATCAACGAGGAACTTCGTCCGCATGGGATTGTTGCTTGGGATCGGGTGGATTTGATTTTGAAGATCTTTGCAAAGCACGCAAAAACAACCGAGGCTCGGTTGGAAATCGAACTTGCGAGTATTCATCACATGGGTCCGCGGATTTTTGGAATGGGAATGGAACTCTCTCGCCAAGGTGGAGGAATCGGAGGCGTGGGTGTTGGGGAAACCAATACGGAACGCATGAAACGCCACTTAAAAGAGAAACAGCGACGGCTCAAAGAAAAGCTTGAGCAGTATGAACGTGGACGTAACTTGCAACGCGAAGGACGCCGTCGCAAGAATTTGAAATCTGTGGCACTGGTTGGCTATACAAACGCGGGGAAGACTTCGCTTTTGAATGCACTTACGGGGAGCAAGGAATACGTAGCGGATGCGTTGTTTGCTACGCTTGATACGCGTATCGGTCAGCTTTTCTTGCCGACCAAGCGTGAATCAGCTCTCGTTTCCGACACTATTGGATTTATCAAAGAGTTGCCACCAGAACTGATCAAAGCTTTCACTTCCACGCTTTCCGAAACAATCGAAGCAGATTTACTTCTTCATGTGATCGATGGCGCCGATCAAAACGTTCTCGATCATATCGATGTTGTGGATGATATCTTGAGTCGTATCAATGCAAATAAGATTCCTCAGATTCTTGTTGTGAACAAGATCGACAAGATGAGCGAGCGAGTCAAAGCTCGATTATCTAAGGTTCTTGAGGAAAAGAAGGTTGTTTGGATTAGCGTCAAGGATCGTTTGGGGCTGGATGAGCTTATTTCAGAAATAGAAAACACTCTCGGTTAAGAGAGTGTTTTTGCTTTTTAGACAAGAGCGTTCAAACGTTTCATTTCTACGAGATCGTAGGATTTTCCTTCGCGATCCCATTTCTTCAAGGTTCGAAGACCTCTGGCAGAAACGATCACAGTAACGACTCGTCCTGACGCTGGGTTGAGAAGGCGCTTTTTCAACAGGTTTGCCTTGATGAGTCGTTTTGTTCGGCGTTTTGAATGGGAAACATTCATGCCGGTTGTGGTTGTTTTTCCGTTAACAATGCAAGATTTAGACATACGTATATGAAGATTCTGGACTGATTATGGCGATAGTATAGACAGAATCATTTTTTTTGTCTAGCAATCCTTGACTTCAGGGGGATTTTTGCTATTCTAAGGCCGTCATTCAGTTGAATGACGAGTTAAAACCATCCCCCAAGGAGAGATGATGTCTGGGACAACGGGTGTTTCTGGTGTGAATGGTCAGAGTGTTTCTGGTCGCGATTCAGTGCAGGAATCTGTGAGCAACGAGCTTCGTAAGGAAATCGAGAACGTTGCTCGTCGATTCGATGATGGAACACTTCGCGATCTGCAACTGTTCGACGCAGTCGAAAAGGTGGCAAAGGCCATTGAACGTGGAGATCACGTTGCCTCGCGAGTGCTCATTGGTACACTTCAGATGATCCTGAACGTGCGCACTAATTTCGATGATCAACTGGATGCAACCTATCGATCACACGTCGACAAGATTGCGTCCAAGTTGGGTTCGGCCTTGAAAGAGCCTTTGAGCGATGAGTTGCTCGCCAATCCGTGGGCGGACAGTCGTTCTCGTTCGCAGCAGAAGGTGAGTGGGCGTGAAATCGCGAGTCGTTTCGCTCGCGAGCTCACCCGTCGAGGATTCATTGATGCCAGCATGCGTTTTGTGTAATTTGTTCCGGTGTACTTCTGCCGATCAACATTTCAGTTGATCGGTTTTTTTGAGACATTTATTCTGTGTCATCCCGACGTAAGCCTGCCTGCCGGTAGGCAGGGAGGGACCTAGTCTTCATTTGAACGTTCTAAATTCGAAAGGTCCAAAGAAAAGCTGGGTCCCTCCTTACGTCGGGATGACACAAATAGATGTTATACTGATGTACACCTATGGACATCTCGGTACGAAAAAGTAAGAAAGCAAAACGCATGCGTTTGGTTGTTCACTCGGATGGACGAGCGGAACTTGTGCTTCCGTTTCGATCTGTTCCAAGTGACGTTGTTATCAATCGATTTATCGAAAACCATCGTGACTGGCTTATTGAACGTGTGAATAAACGAAAAGCACAACCGCCTCGTACAGCTCTTCTGCATCCTGGCGTGCCAGTGCAAGTTGTGAAACGTAAAAGTCTTGAATTTGTTGAAACTTACATTCAGTCACAATTATCTTCGTTTGGCGTGAAGTCTATTTCGTTTCGTTCTTACAAATCTCAATGGGGGAGTTGTACAAATAC
>CALRGL010000078.1 GCA_943357275.1 Candidatus Uhrbacteria bacterium RIFOXYB12_FULL_58_10
CTCTTGTTGTTCTGTATACGGCCGGATTTCGTTATCAATTTGGAAAAAACGTCATTGTAAAAACAGGTGTTCTCTCTGTTTCAACCATTCCTCGAGGGGCCACATTACTGATTGACGAAACCGAGGAATCAACCAAAACGTCCGTTGTGGTTGATACGATTATTCCTGGCATGCACAAGATTACATTGCAAAAAGAGGGTTATCTTCCGTGGAAAAAAGAACTGGAAGTCTTCAGTCAACTAACAACTTTTGCTGACAATGTTGTCTTGTTTGGTTCCGATGAACTTGTCTTTGATTCCAAATTGAAACCACAAGAAGTACAAACAGCTTCTGCACCCACTACAACGTTTCAAGGAAAACAAGTTCAAATCAACTCTCTGCCAGATCGCGCGGTCCTCTCGTTTGTGGACAGCTCTGACGTTTCAACGATCATCTCCTATCTTCCTGCCGGAACATACAGTTTTAAACCCGCCCCTGCGAATTTTCTTTTTCTCGTGGATGAACTCCATCAGCGTATTGTTGTCATCAACCCTCAAGACGACCAGCCAGTTCTTCTTAACGAATCAGCCTCTGTTTTTGACTGGCAGTTAGATCGATCTCGACTGTTATTCTCAGACGGATTTGATTTGCAAGTCTATAACGCTTCAAACCACACACGAGAAACTCTGACACGACTTAGCGAAAAAATTGTTGATCTCGCATGGTTTCCAAAAGGAGAAGTGGTTCTCTATGCAACAGACACACATGTGACAGCTCTGGAACTAGATCGACGTGGGTCACAAAATCGGTTTGAGCTTGGCACGCTTGATCGAATTGATTCGTTTTCTCTAGACGATCAAGGTCAAACACTTACCGTCCTGGGAAAACTGGCTTCGGACGAAGGAACCTTCCAAAAACGATTACAAAACTAAAAGAGCCAAACGGCTCTTTTATAATTCCACAAATGAATTGTCTCCAATGACGAGTCGATGACCTGTTTTTGGATGCGAACGTTTGTAATCAACAAGCGTTGCTCCCACACCAATCAAACTATTCACGATCCGATTGGTTGTATCAATAGATGCGTCTTTGAAGATGATCGAATGCTCCACTTCTGTCTGATGAATACGCACATTGTTTCCAATCGATGTGTACGGACCAATATAAGACGACGAGATCTGACAGTTCTCTCCGATGACAACAGGGCCACGAATCAAACAGTCTGGTGAAATCACCGTCCCTTTTCCAATACTGACCAGTCCTTGAATCTCCGCTTCTTTTGGAACTTCACAATCGATAGAAAACGACTCACGTGCAAGATCATCCATGATCAGAGCATTACCTTCAATCAAAGCATCCGGGGTTCCAGTGTCTTTCCACCAACCTGTAATAATCTCATGACCCACACGGGCGTTTTCAATGTACCAAGTAATGACATCTGTAATTTCATATTCCCCACGCGCAGAAGGTTGCACTTGTTTGAACGCTTCAAAAAACTTCTCATCAAACAAGTAAATTCCCGTTACCGCAAATGGTGAAGGTGGATCTTTTGGTTTTTCCACCGTACGTTTCAATGATCCATCTGGATGAAACTCTGCCACACCAAATCGATTTGGATCTTTGACGTGCGAAAGAGCAATCATACAATCCAACTGTTCCGCCTGAAATCGATCCACAAATTTCTTGATACTTCCTAAGATAATATTGTCTCCGAGAAAGAAAAGGAAACGTTCCCCTTTCAAATGTTCTTCTGCGTTTGCCACAACGTGTGCAAGACCTTTAGCGCCACCCCGTTGTTCAACATACTTGATTGTTGCTCCAAATTCACTTCCATCTCCAAGGTGTTCTGCCATGTACTGAATCTCCCCTGGGTTCACATTGATGATAATCTCCGTAATCCCAGCTTCCACAATCTTTTTGATGGGATACCAAAGCATAGGCTTGTTAGCCATTGGAATCACATGTTTATTGTGTGTCCATGTAATTGGACGAAGACGTGTGGCTTTTCCACCAGCAGCAATAAGGGCTTTCATATGAGCGGACTCTACGATAGTTTTGTCTTTTTCGTCAATCAATAAGCGGAAATCTTGACGAAATACGATACGGATGATTAGATCAATCTGTACACTTCTGAAAGGAAGACGCCATGAAACCTTGTCTGTTTGCAACCGAAAGCAGTCCTTCACGAGCCCACCGATTCCTTCTGCCCCTTGAGTTGAAACGGCTCGCGCAGATGCTTGGGACGCACGTTGAGTGCATCTCCATTCACACACATGAACAGACAGATGTTGTCTCTTTGAATCCTTCTGCTACGGAGGGTGGCATCATCATTCCCTTGCATGGACGCGTCAGTGTCCGTGGAGAAACCAACGGTCAGACTGTTGATATCAACGTCCCAGTCAGTGTAAATGAAGGTCCGTTCAACGGTTTTCTCGTCAACCACGATGAACCTGTTCAAGTCAGTAATCTCGAACAGCGAGAAGCACGTGTCTTGTGTATAAGTGGAAATGCGTTTCCGCTTCTAAACGGAGCGTCGATCGGAACAACACGTACCGCTGTGGCAACATTGTTCAGTCAAGATCCTGAGTGGATCTACGTCAACAACATGAGTCGGTTCTCAGGACCCTCGGGGAATCACTACCACGTCAACGGACATGAACTTCACTATCCGATTCACGGACGATTCGCCGTAACTCTCAAAGACCTGAGTTCCATGAACGTGAGTCATCATACCTTGATGGCGGATGCGGAACTCGATCAGCATCAATCACTTCATATAGCACCCCTGACAGCTCACGCGATTGAGCAGCGTGGCAAAACGGAACCGCTTTCTCGTCTGCTCGTCATTTCAACAGCACGTCCCCGCACGCAAGACACCTTCGAACACATTCTCGTTCCCTCTGCTTGATCCGCTGCCTTCTGCACGGATTTTTTTGTTGCAACAAAAAAAAGAACCCACCTGAGTTAGGTGGGCTGTGTTTGTTCTTCAAGCTGATAACGAATGATCAAATTGTCTCCACGAAGTCTCGAGTCTGCATAGACGAGCGTGTAAGCGAGTCCGTTGATCGTAAGACATGTCTGACGCGACCAACGATCAAGTACACAAACGTCTCGACCTTCTTGAAGACGCCTGAGAAGAACCCGCTCTGGTTCATCGAATCGATGCACCGCGGACGGGGCAAGAGACATCGCTCCTTCAAGCTCGACAAAAACGTGTCCGTGGAGAAACTCGATGGGAAGGATATTGTCTTCCAAAACCAACTCTTCAAATGAACGAATCTTTGTCACACCGGACGCAGAGAGTTCTGCAAAGACCTTTCGGTTATTCGTACGGATGGACGTTCGCAGAAAAGATCCCCACGACCGCGTTTTGAATCGCTTCCCTTGGATGCCAAAGACAGCTTGCTGTGAGTAAATTGGGAGAGTCTTGAACTGTTCCCACACCGTCGGATTATCCGACGCCACACCAATGATATCTTCACGACCAGGCATCAAGGCATAATAAATGCGAACCTCAACATCGGTCATGAAATACGGAGTAAGGACGATCGTGAAATCGTTCTCACAAAACCCTCTGTCAAAGAGCGACTGAGCCACCATCTTAGCAACGATCCACTTGGGATAAGGATCGTCTTGCGTTGAGGTGTACGTGCGCTGAATGGCGATCTTCAGATGAAACCCAAGCTCCATCACACGCGTCATATACTCGATGTGCCCGCGATGAGGAAGTCCCATCCGAGCCGGAAAGAGCACCGTGTTCCTTTGCTTGGGTCGTGACTTTCCAAACCTAGCAACAGGCGCAATCTTCACACGTTTGCTCGACGCGAGTGCTTGCACAACCTCTTTCATGGTCGGTCGCTTGGAAGCATCTCGATCAAGCATCGAGGCAATGATTGCACAACGTGGATCTTGAGGAAGGTCCCGTGAGAACATTGTGACACACCCCGGAAGAGCATACTTGAGGATCTTTGCCTCTTGTCGCTCCCCTGTTTCCACAAGTTCGTCGACCTTGAGGAAGGGTTCTTTGCCTGTGAGCAACTGAACAAAGAGTGATCCAAGGCAGAACGAATCCTCTAACCTCAATGCACCACCCCCATTTCCCTTCAAAACCCCACCAACTTGTCCACTAGGCCAATTTCAACGAGGGTTGGAGATTATGAGAGGCCAACAAATCACATCCTTTGAGAGGGAGAAAATTGAACTATATTTAAAAAATAAGTGGAGTTTAAGAAAGATTGCTAGAAACCTGTGTCGTAATCATTCAGTTATTTCTCGAGAAGTAAGTCGAAACATGGATACTAACGGTATCTACACAGCAAGATCTGCTCAGAAGGAAGCTGACAAACGTCTTGAGCGCCACACCAAACGCAAGCTCGACGAAGACGACGTTTTGCGTAACTGGGTTATCCAGAAACTTCGAGACGACTCCTGGAGTCCAGAGCAAATCGCTGGGAAACTAAAAAACCGTCCGGATTCGCAAGTTGCTGGGTCGTACGTTAGC
>CALRGL010000079.1 GCA_943357275.1 Candidatus Uhrbacteria bacterium RIFOXYB12_FULL_58_10
CCCCATCATCTCTCCCAACCTCTTTCTCCCAAACACAAACAACTCATCCATCGCACGCGTGAGTCCAACGTAAATCAAATCTTTCTTAATCCGTAATCGTTCCTCTGTCAGGTTTGGTGAGTTGAAAAACGTTTCATCGATTCCAACCACGCAAACACACTCAAACTCAACACCTTGCGCCTCGTGGATTGTCAGAACGTGAACATTGCTCTTTCCCTCAAATTCCGATCGAAGGGTTTGTAGATATTCACTCGACGGGCTCAAGATACCGACATGTCTATTTGAATCAATCGAATCGACAATCGCTTTTAATCGATCTACTTCTTCCTCGAAAGAACAAGCCACATCAACCACCGGTGTTCCCTCTCGCAAACCTTCTGGAGCAGATACGTTGAACCCGATCTCTTGAAGATATTCCAAGATCTTCTTTGTGTTTCGATAGACTTTTTCCAATTTCACTTTTTGCCCCTCACCAAACGTTTCTCCCACATGCGTCCAATCTCGCACCGTTCCAAGCAAGACTTGTTGCTCTAGGTCTCCCACATACAACATCGCTGTTGTTCGTTTGGAAATGCATGTTCTGAGTAAATCAACTTGCTCAGCGAGATAGTTTTGGGCTTCATCGACAACGATCAAGGAATACTCAAGCGGAACGTCTTTGAATGATCGTGTGATCTCGAAGTTCTTTTTCTGGGTAATGTATTCCTGTAAACGTGTTAGCGGACCTGACGTGAGTGTGAGCTTGAGCAAAATCGACAAGTCGAATCGGTCGAGTTGCTTTTCCTCTAACTGTTTCTTGAATCGTTTTTGATCATTCTGTGTGAAAACAGATTCATAAGCGCTAAGAAGCGACAAAGCCGGGGCTCTCGAAGCTTTCAGATTCTCTGGCAAGGCTCGCAACGCCTGGCACTTTCTACTTTCAAACCCATCAATTTCCTCATCGACACCGTTTGGACGTCGAACGAATGTGTACTCTTTCAGTTTCAACCGTTCAATCGCCCACTCTCCAAACGTAACGATTTGTACATTGTGAATTCCCAGATCTGGAAGAAGACGTGAGAAATACGCTTGGGTTCCATGATCTTGAACAAACACGATCATGTCTTGATTTTCAAATTGCGATGCCGTATCTGGCGACTGTAAAAGATAGGCCAGTCGATGGAGAGCCAGCGTTGTCTTTCCCGACCCAGCCGGACCAGCAATCAAGAACGATCCAAACGCTGGAGCACGAATCACATCGTCTTGCGCCTTTTCCATGCGTTCCACGATTTCAGGCAACATGAACCCGGCTTTTTGCTGAGACAACTTCTCTTGGTGAACCAATGTTCGGCCGTAGGAATCCGATTCGCTCGATAAAAAAATAATCTTCCCGTTTACAATCATGAACTGATCTTTTCGAATGAGTTCCCCTGACCAAGTTGTCTTGTCCGGTAATTCAAACGAGGCAGAACCAATTTCCGCAAATCGAATACGAGCTGCTGCTGTCATCCAAGAAAAGATAGACTGGTCGTGTAAACTAAACTTTGAAAAATAGAAGGACTTCTCCTCTCCGGTTTTTGATCGAATATCGCATCGAGAAAAATAGGGACTTGGAAACAAATGATGAAGTTGATCCAATCGATCTGAAAAGAGTTGGAACAATTTATGTGCCACTTCGTCAGATGCATTGTTTTTCTTCTCAAGAAGTTTGCGCTGAAGTGATACGTCCACTTCTTGAATTTCTTCTTTGATCTTTTCACGAACAGTTGAAACATGTTCTCGCGCCAAAGATAAAATTTCTTCTTTGTTGATTGGTCTGTCCATACGTTGAAATAAGTTTATCACGAGAGGCAAACAAAAACCCGCCCTTTACGAGCGGATTTGATTCTTATAGAACAGCGTCCTTTGCTTGCTTAGCAACACGGAATTTAACAACGGTCTTTGCTGGAATTTGGATTGTTTCACCTGTGAGTGGGTTTCGTCCTGTTCGAGCTGCGCGTTGGTTCTTTACCATCTTTCCAATACCTGGAAGTGGGAATTCACCGTTTTGTCGAACTTCTCGGTAGGCGAGTTCTACGAACTTGTCCCATTGTTCAGACGCGTCTTTCTTAGAGATGTTCATCATTTCTGCCAAGCCGTTCAAGAATTGGCTCTTTGTGAGTTTTGCCATAATTGTGGAAAACTTAAGTTTTACGGGGTAATGTTAACACACACATTAAATCTTGGGAATAATAGAAAGGTTTTACACAAGCCTGTGTGTGGAAAACCACGTTCGAGCGTTTTCCATGTCCTTGGCAATCATCTCTGCCATAAGGACTTCACCAGGGAACGGAACGATGTCTCTGAGTCGCTCAAGAATCTGAACTTGCAAGTGTTTTCCTCGTAATTCGATGATTTGATCGAGTAAATGGACTTCTAATTTCAGATTTAAACCAGTGCGTCCACCACTCACACAAATAAGAGACGGGTACCATTTTGCTTCAAATTCGGCAACGCCAACATAGACACCAAGTCCAACAATAACATCACCTTGTTTGATTGCAATGTTGGCAGTTGGGCAATGAAGAGACGTTCCTGCCATGCCTTCACCTGCCTCCACGAGTCCAGAAAGAGAGACGGGTTTCATAAATGCATCTTTCTGACAAGATCAACAGCGCGTTGCAGAATGGTTGTCATATCTTTATAACTCGAGAGCTTTTGAACCTGCGTGATCAAGACCCACTTAGCCTCTTTCACATGTTGTGCAGGATCCACAACCAACTCAGCGTCAGATGGTGTTTCAAACAAAAAGTAGTGGATGTCTTTATGAATGAGTGTTCCTTCTTTTTCAAATCGATCTCGAAACCAGATATCGATTTTTCCAAGAGGATCTAAAAGACGAATTTCAAGCAAACCTAATTCTTCTAAGGTCTCACGCGCAGCGGCTTCTTCCAAGTCTTCTCCTGCCTCGACATGGCCTTTTGGAAAGGTCCATTTGTCGTAGGAATCTTTCATGATGGCAAACTCAATCTTACGTCCTTCTCGACGGAAGACGATTCCACCCGCACTGACTTCTCGAAGCTCTTTTGCGCGTTCTTTACTTGCTGTCGATCTCCCCGTCGGCCTTTGCTTGGTAGGTTCCGAGAAGGATTGAAACGGCAGTCTCTTGTTGTGGGTCGATGCCATCTTTAAGTTGTTCAATTGAATAAGAGACTTCAATGTCTGGTGTGATGCCAGTTTCATTGATGCCACGGCCTTTTGGGGTAAACCACTCAGCTGTCGTAATTTTTACAGACGAACCGTCTGGAAGCTGACGATAATCCTGAACCGAGCCCTTACCGAACGTCTGTGTTCCAACAAGGGTTGCGAATCCGTAATCTTGAAGCGCACCAGCAAAAATCTCAGAAGCAGAAGCACTTCCACCATTCACAAGAATAACTGTTTTCACCCCTTCCAATCTGGCTTGCTTGATTCCAGGGAAAACTTTCTCTTTATCTTTTGATCGCTCCAACAAGACTGGTTGATAGCCTGTCCATGAGGAAGCAATATCAACGGCCGTTGTAAGGAGTCCTCCTGGATTGTTTCGAACGTCTACAATGATTCCTTTAACATCCTTTGTTAACGCGTCTTGAACAGCCTGGTTAAACAGACCGACCGTATCTCCATTAAACGTAGAGATCGAGATCGTCATGATCTTCTTGTCATCGATTTCCCATTTCACAGAATCCACAATGATTTTGTCGCGAGTAATTTCGATTGTTTTCAACTCATCAAGACCTTCTCGACTCACCTCTAATTTTACAACCGTGCCTTTTTTTCCACGAATAAGTGACACCGCTTTTTCAACAGACATGTCAATCGTCTCTGTCCCATCGATGGTTACAATCCAGTCTCCTGGCTGAAGACCAGCTTGTTCAGAAGGCGAGCCCTTTAAAGGAGCTACGACTTGCAGTCGATCCTCCTTGATTCCAATTTCTGCACCGATTCCTTCAAAACTTTGTTCGAGATCAGAGAGAAATGATTTTGTTTCTTCTGGATTAAAAAAGGTTGTATAAGGATTTCCTGTTCCTTCAACCATGCCTTTCAATGCACCGTAATACAAATCTTTATCAGAAACAGGTTGCTTGTAGTAAGTTTCTTTCACTAAATTCCAGACATCCCAAAACATGGCAAATTCAACATCTTTGGAACGTGAATCCACTGATTGCAAACCAACAACACGCCCTTCTCCACTTGGAACCAGGGAGCGGGTTCGTTGTTCAGCTCCAATGGTGTACCCAATGAAAAAAACGATTGTGACCAAAAAAACACTGAATAACGCGAGGACGGGTTTGGAAAAAGATCTTTTGATTATCATAACAGTAAGGCTAGAATACCTGTATTGAGCTTGATCGTCAAAATCGGTATGATGTGGCAGTATGCACAAGCATCTTCAGCCAATCTTGTTTTTTACCTTTGTTGTTGCCTTTCTCATCACTGCTCCTCTT
>CALRGL010000080.1 GCA_943357275.1 Candidatus Uhrbacteria bacterium RIFOXYB12_FULL_58_10
TAATGATTACGAACTCAAACAACTTGAAGGAAAAGAATGGAAACTCAAAGCCTCTGCAACCGGCGAACTTCCTGATCGACGTATGCCGTCAGAATCACTCATCACGATCAAAGAAGGGGCACAAGTCATGTTTACGATGAATGATCCGGCAAGACGATGGGTGAACGGAAGTCTTGGAATCGTTGCTCAGATTTATACCATCGGATTATCTAACGTTCCTGTTTTGGAAGTGGATTTAGACAACGGCAATCGCGTCGTCGTAGAACAACACAAATGGGAAATCTTTGAATACGAACGTGACGAAGACGGTGATCTAGAAGAAACCGTCATGGGTTCCTATACACAATATCCAATTACACTTGCTTGGGCCGTCACCATTCACAAAGCCCAAGGCAAAACGTTTGATCGCATGCTTGTCGACATGGGCTGGGGTGCGTTTGCTCACGGTCAACTTTATGTCGCACTCAGTCGATGTACAACTTTCAAAGGGTTGGTTCTACTCAGACCCTTTCGTGAGAAGGATGTCATCTTAGACGAGGCTGTGGTGGAGTTCATGAAGCGTGCTAAACTACCTTAGGTATGAGCAAATCTCTCAAACTCATCTCTTGGAACGTCAACGGAATCCGCGCCGTTCTGCGAAAAAAGACCTTTCTTGAACTCATTGAACAAGAAGATCCAGATATTCTTTGTCTACAAGAAACAAAAGCCGAGCAAGGTCAAGCAGAAATCGACCTGCCTCAATACGAGGAATATTGGAACTCTGCACAAAAAAAAGGCTACGCCGGCACAGCTATCTTTACCAAACAGAAACCCATTTCTGTGTTATTTGATTTACCCGGAGCAGAACAGGAGGAACTGACAGATCGCTATGGAAACACATTAACCGAAGGACGCGTTGTTACAGTTGAGTTTGAATCGTTTTACGTTGTAAACGTCTACACACCAAATGCTAAGCAAGATCTGTCTCGAAAACTTTTTCGTTATATGCGATGGGATCCCGCATTTTTGGAACATGTCAAAAAATTAGAAAAAAAGAAACCGGTCATCCTGTGCGGAGACTTAAACGTGGCTCACAAAGAGATTGACTTGGCCCGACCAAAAGACAACATGAACAATGCAGGTTTTACACCAGAGGAACGCGAAGGCATTGATCTGATGATCAAAAAAGGATTCGTCGACACGTTTCGCCATCTGCATCCAACAGACATCGGGGCCTATACTTGGTGGAGTAACTTTGGCGGAGCCCGTGCGCGAAACGTAGGTTGGAGAATTGATTACGTCTTCACAAGCAAGTCATTCAGTAACAACCTAACACAAGCCTTTATTCTTCCAGAAGTCATGGGATCCGATCATGCACCCGTAGGAATTATTTTCAACACCTAGTCACCTTATGCTGAACATTATTTTCTTTCTCGACAACACCGTTCTTGAGTGGCTTCTGCAGTACCGATCAGATCTTGGAGTCTTCTTCTTCCGACTTCTCACAGAATTTGCCTCACCTGCAAGTGGCATCACCTTTATCTTTTTCCTCGGACTCTATTTTTACCGTCATCACAAATGGCAACTAGGACTCATGAACTTGATAGGTTTACTCACCGCAGAAGCAACAACCTGGGGACTCAAACACCTCATCGCCCGACCTCGACCTCTTGAAACCTTCCATGCGGTTGTGGAAACATCGTTCTCCTTTCCAAGCGGACACGCAACAACAGCTGCTTTCATCTTTGGACTCATTGGATACCTTGCCACCACACACACAACATCTAAAACAAACAAACGATGGATTTTGGGACTCACCTGCTTGAGTATCCTACTCATCGACATCAGTCGTCTTTACCTTGGTGTTCATTATCTGAGTGATGTTATTGTTGGAAACTTCATCGGCATCTGTGCACTATTTCTCACACTTCGTTTAGAGAAATACCTTGCAAAAAAGTAAACTAAAACAAACAAAAAATACACTCCCAAAGTTGGGAGTGTATTTTTGCTTATCGCAACGGTCGCATGAAATCGTATTCTCCGTGTTTTCGCTGGTACTTCCCTTTCTTGTAGTTGTAGATGAATGGATGAGCTGTTGGAAGATCGACGAATGGAATCTGTTCGTCGGAAATAGTTTCGAAATATTTGATCAGAGCACGGAGGGTGTTTCCGTGTGCAACAAGTAAAACAGTTCCTCCTGCTTTGACCAGTGGATGAATCTCTGACTCAAAGTAAGGCACAACGCGCTCGTAAATATCTTTCAAACTTTCTCCGTTTGGAGGTCTCTGAGAAAACCCACGTCTCCATTGAAACACCTGTTCTTTTCCGTATCGCTTTTCAGCTTCTGTTTTCACAAGCCCTTCCAAGTCACCATACATCCGTTCGTTCAAAGCCTTGCCTGCATACACATGAGTCAAATGACTCAGAAATGTTTTTGGAACTTTCGAGAGATTGTTATATCGCTTGTCATTCTCATGTCCAAAAATCGCAATCTTTTTTTGTCGAGAAAGAATCACAAGCAGTGTTTCATGGGCACGTTCAAGATGCGAGGTAAACGCAGCAGTGTACTGCGTATTAGAACAGTGTTCCGCAAGCGTTCGAGCTTCATTAACTCCGTGTCTGCTCAGAGGAATATCAAGCCAACCGGAGAAACGATTCATTTCATTTAAACGAGATTCACCATGACGAACCAAAGTAAGACTTCCAGATTTCATACAGTGTTGTTGTTGATAATACGCTAGATATTTTACCACAGTGGTCTATACTAACTTTCGTATGTTATTCACAAACTTCCAATCAAGCCTTTACAAACACCTTTTTAAGCCGTTGGCCTTTCGTTGCGATCCAGAACAGGTTCACGACACAATAACAACCCTTGGACAATGGGCGGGAAATCATTCTCTGACACGACGGCTTGCACGAACTTCTTGGTTTTATGCAGACCCAGCGCTCAGACAAGATGTTCTTGGAATGCATTTCTCTAATCCTATTGGACTTGCCGCTGGTTTTGATAAAGACGGTCACCTCACAGAGATTCTCCCAGACGTTGGATTTGGATTTGAAGAAGTTGGATCTGTCACAGGTGAACCATGTGAAGGCAATCCAAAACCGCGTTTGTGGCGTCTCCCAAAAAGCCAATCTTTGGTGGTTTACTACGGACTCAAAAATGAAGGAGCCGAAGTTATAAGCAAACGTCTTGCAAACAAATCATTTCGATTTCCAGTTGGCATTAGCGTTGCTAAAACAAACAATCCGGAAACTTGTGAAACACCAAAAGGCATTGCCGACTACATCAAAGCGATGAATGCGTTTGCAACTATTGGCGACTATTTCACCATCAACATCAGCTGTCCAAATGCGTTTGGTGGCGAACCTTACACAAGCCCTTCTCTTCTCAGACAACTTTTGGAACAAACAGATCTTGTGGAAACAACCCATCCGATGTTTCTCAAAATGCCCGCAGATCTTTCGTTCGATCAAATCGATGAACTCGTGAATATCGCCAAACAACATCGCATTGACGGACTCATTCTTTCCAATCTCACTAAACGATACAATCGGACGGAAGTCGATCAACAAGAAGTCGCACCCATTACCAAAGGCGGACTCAGTGGCAAACCAACCTTTGAAGCCTCAAACGCACTTCTCAAACATTTGTACAAAACCGTTGGCGATCGCTTTGTCTTAATCGGAACCGGTGGAATCTTTACGGCCGAAGATGCCTACAAAAAAATCCGCTCAGGAGCAACACTCGTCCAGCTTGCAACCGGAATGATTTTCCAAGGACCGCAAGTCATCGGACAAATCAATCAAGGCCTCGTGAAACTCTTACACAAAGACGGATTCACCCATCTCAAAGAAGCGATCGGGATCGATGCGACGTAAATCAAAAACAGCCACAAAGGCTGTTTTTTGTTTTAGACACTCGTCATGACACTCAAGCGTGCCATCACGATAAATCCTGTTGTGAAAATAACCGTCATGACAATAGGAGCAAACGTAGAGATCCAGTTTCGTTGATTAGCCTTGAAGCGACGCAGAAGCAATGAATTCAAGACAACCGATACAGAACTAAGTGCCATAGCAAGTCCAGCCAACTCTGGGCGAAGAACAATGCCAAGTCCAATGAACACACGTGCCGCTATTGGAATACCGATGACGTTGTAAAAAAGAGAAAAGAATAAATTTTGTTTAATTTTTCCAAGTGTCTCACGACTCAATTGAATCGCTGTCACAACATCTTGCAAATCACTTTTCATCAGAACAATACTTCCCGCTTCCATAGCAACGTCAGTACCACTTCCCATTGCAATACCGACATCGGCCTGTGCAAGAGCAGGAGCATCGTTGAGTCCGTCTCCCACCATCGCAATCTTCACACCTGTTGCTTGAATCTTTTTCACTT
>CALRGL010000081.1 GCA_943357275.1 Candidatus Uhrbacteria bacterium RIFOXYB12_FULL_58_10
CCTCAAATATAGTTCAATTTTCTCCCTCTCAAAGGATGTGATTTGTTGGCCTCTCATAATCTCCAACCCTCGTTGAAATTGGCCTAGTGGACAAGTTGGTGGGGTTTTGAAGGGAAATGGGGGTGGTGCATTGAGGTTAGAGGATTCGAAAACAGATAACTCGTTGACAGAAATGGTTTTTTCGTGTAGATTGAAGCCTCCTGAAACACAAAAAAGGGGAGTCTATGCGACTCAGTGCATGGTGGATGTTGGGAGTGGTTCTGTTGATCGCTTCTTGTTCAGGTGAATCGTCTGTTTCCAAGGATGAAGATCCGGCTCTGGGAATGATTCAAATCCTCGATGACTTTTCGGGAGATCCTGATTACGGAGTTGTTCCTCAGATCGTGCTGAAAGAGTTCGACTTGCGCATGATTGAATCTGTGGATCTGACTCGTGATGCAATGATCGGCGATGTGTTGTTGGATGATGTGAGTGAAATGAGCGATGGATCCGTTTCCACAGATCTCGCTTTGATCAAAGATGTGTCGGTCGTCGACAGTGCCATCGACTCTTCTGCGCCCATCCAAGTTCCTGATACAGTCATCACGTTTGTGACCATGGAGTATCCCGCTGTGGTTCTCGAGGTGGAAACGTACTCGAGTTGGCAGGAAATCGATCAATGGCAGGCTCAGACGGTCATGATCGGTGGTGATGTAACGGTTATTGTTCTGGATAGTGAAGTGTACGTACCCTCCACGTTCTGCGGTCTTCGATTGAACGCATCTATCTATCAAGATGCGTCAGATATCGACCTTCATGATCAGATCACGGGGGATCCCGATTCGTTCTTGTGTCAGACCAGGCAGAGTACTGAAGGGACGTTCACTTACCACATTCACAGCAACGTAGCTGTGTGGATCGATGTGGATGGACACGCGTACGGTATTGATCGGCTTGTTCCGTTGCCGTCATTTGACGGAACGACGTGTGATGCTCTGCTTGTGTTGAACAGTGAAGGTGTTTGCTCTTCTGATTGAGGTTTCATCTTGGCCTTGTGTCTCTAGAAATAGAGGATGCAAGGTCTTTTTTTGTAAGAATTTTAAGATGAATCCGTCTTCTTTTGAGGGATTGAACTATTGACACGAACGCCATTTTTGTCTAAGGTAAACATTCCGTAAACCGGAAATCACAATAGACACAAGGATAATAAGGGGGAATATGAAAGTTTTTCTTGGTCTGTGGACGGTATTTTTGTTTTCTGCTTGCGACTTGGAATTCCCCAAACGTCCTAATCCCGATTTGGAGGATTTGGACGTTGGTAATCAATCGGATAGCAAGCCGATTGAGGGCTCTGTGGATGCTCGAGTCGATCAAACACCTGAGTCCGACATCGATGTTCAAGAAGACGTGTTGACTGATTTGATGGATGGTTCTGTTCCCGTTTGGGATGCGAGCCAATTTCTCGACAGTTCGACGCATTCAATGGACTCTGTTGCTGTAGCCGACCAAGGTGAGGATCCAGACGCGGCTCTTCCGCCCAATCCGTTTTACATCGATGACGACGAAGATGGATTTGCAGAAGTCGATGGAGATTGCAATGATCGTCGTTCTGATATTCATCCAGGGGTCATGGAACTCTGCGATGATGGTCAGGACAACGATTGTAATCAACTCTTCGACTTTGAAGATCCTGTGTGTCTGGCTTTGACGGATACGGTTATCAGAGTGACAACTCGTGGGGCTGTTCCGGCCATGGTTCTGAGTGTTGAGTCTTATAATCGAGCTCAGGATATCGATGGTTGGCAAGTCTTTGCCACGGAATATCATCAGAGAACGGTTGAAGTTATTCTCCCCGCCATCACGTTTCCCTCAAATGTTTTCTGTGGAATTCGGTTCAACGTGACGTTCTATCAGAATCCTGACGATGTTTCTCCAAGAGACGTGATCGTTGGAGATCCTGATCGATGGCTTTGTGAAATGAATGAAGAGGGAATGCCGTTCAATGATCCGTATCTTTCAGATCCCCGCATTCAAATCAACGGAGAGGAATACGACATTGATCGTTTCATTCCGTTGGTTGTTCCAGACGAACCTGGCTGTTCAATGTTTTTCATTGTGAGTGATCAGGGTGATTGTGCTCTGTAAGTTCTTTCTGCCTGTTGCGTTTAGCGCGACAGGTTTTTTCTTTTTTCCGTGATGCCAATATGTTTGTAAGCAAATGTGCTGTAAAAAATAAAAAAGATCAAAAACAAAATGGCTCCGATGTTATTGTGAAAGGTGTTGATGGCAAATTCTGCATCGTAATAGGCACCTACAAGAAGAATGAGCATGACTCGAAAACTGTTTAATAAATAGACGCTGGCAAGGCCAAGGATAAAAAAGAATCCAACTTTGGCAAGAGAAACATTTTTTGTTCGATCATACGTGAGAAGAACACCAAACAGATAAAGAGCTGAGAAGGCGATGAGAGAATGGATTCCCGCACAGGGTGCGCCTATGCTCGTCTTAAAATCTTTGATCGTAACGATGAATCCAACGGTTTCCATCGTGAATGGAACGCGGAAGAGTTCGAGAAGCCATCGAAGTCCGACCATCGTAATAAGCGAGGAATATCTCCAGTATTCTGTAATAAGAATGGGAGCAATGCTCAAAAACATGGTGATCACGATGAATGTCGCGATTTGTAACTTCATCTTTTTGAGCAGAGTAAATCCAAAAAAGGAAAAGAATAAAAAGAGGTTTCCACATCCCTGAATGGCGTATTCCATCAAGATTAAACGAACGCTATTGATTGTTTCGTAGTTTCGAATGGGGAAAAATAAACAGATCATTGCAAAGCTGAAAAAAATAATTTTCGAAAGCGTGCCATGTTTTTTGAACGATACTTCTTTGAGTTGTTTCCAGTAGATCCACAAAAATAAAAACGCCAAACCGAAAATACTGTATTGCATGAACCCATCACCAACAACAATTTCGTATTGAAAGTATTTGAAGGAATACCAGGAGCGAATCAGGGGGAAGAGAAGAGCACACACAGAAAAACCAAAAAAGCGGAGAAAAATAATTCTCCCCGCTTTTAATTCTTTTGTGAGTTGAACGAATCGGCTTGTAGTATTCACACAAAAATCTGAAGAAAATTTTAGCTTTGTGTTTGTCGAACTTTCTGTACAACGAACGCACCTCCTAAAAGAAGTGTTGCGAAATAAAGAAGATCTGTAAATTCAGGTGTTGGGGCAGGAGCTCCTTCGAGCAAAACGGAAATCTGACTGATTTCTGCTCCCGAAGTTCAGGATTTGAAACATATCCTTGAACACTGGATGTCCAATAAGCCTCGACGCCGTTTACAGTGTTTTTTACCCAGTCTCCAGGTACGGTGAAAGAGAAACTTTGTACCCCTGTTGAGTAAAATGGGGATGATGAAACAGTTAAGCTTAGTAGACTCCATGCTGATCCGTTCCAATAATACCAGGAAGGATCCACACCCGTACCAGTTTTAGCAGTTGAAATGTCAACAACGATTGTTCCAAACTGACTTGTTTCGTGTCCTACAAAGGCAACCTTTGTATCCGATGTTGGCCACATAACGTCGCCAGCAGAATCGCTATCATTCGCATCTGTTGTGTCGTTTGTATAATCTCCAATCATTCCTTTGTGCATATAGACAACATCAGCGTCTGCTCCTGTAAGAGGAGCAGCAAGAGCAAGGCTTGGGGACAAAATAATGGCAAAAAGACTTATGAAAAGGACAAACTTATTATAAGGAGCGTTCATAAAAAATGTAGATAACTTTTGTAACTACAAAGAAATACTCAACCCCTCAATGCACCACTCCTCCTCGTTTTGACTAGCCAATGAATTCTCTCGAGAATTCATTGGCTGTTTTGTATCCAAGAATTTGGAGTGGTGTGTTGTTGAGTTTTTCTTGTAGAACATTGATGTCGTGGTCAGTAA
>CALRGL010000082.1 GCA_943357275.1 Candidatus Uhrbacteria bacterium RIFOXYB12_FULL_58_10
TGCCGAGCAAATCAAGATGATTGAAGATATTCAGCGCAATGGATTTGCTTATCGAACGTCAGATGGAATCTATTTTGATACGGCCAAGTTGCCATCGTACGGCGTCTTATCTGGACAAAAGGCAGAAGAAAAGCAGGCGGGAATACGCGTTGAAATGAAAGAGAAGAAGAATCCGACGGATTTTGCGCTTTGGAAGTTTGCTCCAGAGGGTGTTCAGCGTGAAATGCAGTGGGAGTCGCCATGGGGAGTTGGTTTTCCTGGTTGGCATATTGAATGTACAGCCATGTCGATTAAATATCTTGGTCAGCCGTTTGATATTCATACGGGTGGGGTGGATCATATTGCGGTTCATCACGAGAACGAACTTGCTCAAGCGGTTGGATGTTGTGGTGCTTATCACGCGCGTTTCTGGATGCACAACGAGTTTTTGACCGTCGACGGTGGAAGGATGGCTAAATCATTGGGAAATATCTATACGATTTCGCAGTTGATCGAGAAGGGGTTTGATCCGTTGGCTTATCGATATTTGGTTTTGGGTGCGCATTATCGAACAAAACTGAACTTTACTTTCGATGCCCTTGAAGCCTCACAAAACGCTTTGCATCGATTACAAGAGTTGGTTCGAGAATGGGATGCGCCATCGGTTGGATGTGCAGAGTATGAACAACGGTTCTTGGATGCGATCAATGCTGATCTCAATACACCACAGGCTTTGGCGGTTCTTTGGGAAATGATTGAAGACTCAACGATTCCGACATCAGCAAAAGCGGAAAGTTTGCTTCGATTCGATAAAGTTCTTGGTTTAGAACTTGAATCCTTTGTAAATAAGCCAATCTTTATTCCAGAAGAAATTGCTCAACTTGTAGAGCAACGACAACAGGCTCGAGCTCAAAAAGATTTTGCTTTATCTGATCAGTTGCGTGCAGAACTGGAACAAAAAGGATTTACGGTTGAAGACACGGCGCAAGGTCCTAAACTAAAACAACTAAGATAGATCATAGATACCCCCCCTCGACAAGCTCAGGGGGTATTTATTTTTGAAAAGTTATCCTCGTCTGTTTTTTCTTGTTTGTGTTAAAATGATTGCACAGATATGGATACTACGAAAAAGATTGCCGAGCAGGAGGTGTCACAAAATCAGGAAGTAAAACCTGAAGTTCATTCTGTTCCCGAGGTTACGAAAGAATCAAAAGAAGTTGCTGCCGAAGAACCAAAGCAACCGCAAGGAGAAACAAACGATGCTCAAGCCGTTGTTCAGGCTGTTGTTGCACCGGTCGCACCAACACCTGTTCCTACTCCAGTAAAAGACGAACTCTCTGAACGTATTGAAGATGTGCTTGAAGAAGACATGACGGATTTATTTTTAACGATGTCGCCAGCGGATCAGCAAAAGTTTAAAGAAAAAGGAGAGCAAACAGTCTCACAGATTCGAGAGATGTTTACCAAGGCACATGTCCAAACCAAAAAGATTTTTAATCTCGTTCGATCTTGGATGAAAATGATTCCAGGGGTAAATCGATTTTTTCTTGAACAAGAGGCAAAGATCAAAACAGACAAGATCAAACATTTAAACGAATAACTGTCTCATTAAATTTGTGGCTGTTGAACAATTCGGCTTTGATTCACAACCAACGACCATGGACATTTCCTTGGACGCATACCTTCCGTATGTGTTTGATTTGTTTTGGGGAATTCTCATCGTCCTTGGTTTAGTTGGTCTGTTATTTGTTATACGTGCGATCATGCAAAGTCGATTGCATACACGCAACTCCACATTTAAGAGTGCAACGTTGTTAATTACCTTGCCAAAGTTTCGGCATGAAAATGAATCTGATCGAGGTGAGTCGAAGGACTCCGTTCAAGAATCCGTTTCAACAGCGGAAATGTTTTTTGCATCTGTCGGAGGTCTTACAGCACAAAAAGGATTGAAAACTTGGTTTTTTTCAAGAACCGACGAATTTGCTTTTGAACTGATTGTTGAGCAAAAGCTGATCAAGTTTTATGTGACGGTTCCAAACGAATTCCGCGTTCACTTGGAACAACAACTTTCTTCTTCTTATCCAGACGCACACATCGAGGAAATTGAAGATTTCAACTTGTTTAAACCAAACAGTGTCATTTTGGGAAGTTACATGAAATTGAAACGCGAAAATGCGTTTCCGTTTAAGACATTTCGAAAACTAGATCGCGATCCCTTGAACGCTCTGACAAACGTTCTTTCTAAAATTCCAGAGGATGAATCTGCGGCTTTTCAGTTTATCGTGCGTTCTTCTCCGGCAAAGTGGCGCGAACGGGGGATTGCGATTGCTTCAAAAATGCAACAAGGCATGAGCATGAAAGAGGCCATTTCTGGGCATAAGAAAAGTAAATCAACCTTTTTAGAATCAGCTGGTTTTAAAGCTGTTGACCCAGCGAAAGAACACAAAGAGTATCGTCTTTCTCCACAAGAAGAAGAAGTGGTCAAAGGTTTGGAAGAAAAAGCTAGTAAAGCTGGAATGGATGTTTGTATTCGTTTGGTTGTGGCAGGAAAAACGGCTGTGTCCGCAGAAGCTATTTTACAAAACATGCTCAATGTTTTTTCTCAATATAATATTTACGAATACGGAAACTCGTTTGAAAAAGTGGTTCCGCGTTCAAAAAATAAATTGATTCGTCGATTTATCCACCGAACCTTTGAAGAAAAATACAAACTCGTTTTGAACTCCGAGGAAATGGCCTCGCTTTGGCATTTGCCAACCCCTTGGACAGAAACGCCAAACATTAAGTGGCTTGGAGCACGTCGAGGAGCAGTGCCCGCACATGTACCGAAAGGTCCAGAAGATGGAGGAGAAATTGAACTTGGATTCAACTCTTATCGTGGTGTCAAAACACCTGTTTGGATGAAAGGTCCCGATCGTACACGTCATATGTACATGATCGGAAAATCTGGATCAGGTAAATCTCAAACCATTGCAAAGTACGCAATTCAGGATATTAAAGCGGGTCATGGAGTGGGCGTTGTGGATCCTCACGGAGATTTGATCGAACAAATTCTTGGTCACATTCCAAAAGATCGTATTGATGACGTGATTATTTTTAGTCCGTCTGATTTGGATCGTCCAATGGGTTTGAACATGCTCGAGGTGAAAGATCAGTCCATGAAGGATTTTGCTGTTCAAGAAATGATTTCCATTTTTTACAAGTTGTTTCCGCCAGAGATGATTGGACCAATGTTCGAACACCACATGCGAAACGCCATGTTGACGCTCATGTCTGATCCGGATCAACCTGGGTCCATTATCGAGATTCCTCGTATGTTCTCGGACGCAGACTTTCAAAAAGTCTGGCGTGCAAAAATTACAGATCCAGTTGTGATGTCTTACTGGGTAAACGAAGTTGATAAAACATCGGACTTTCACAAATCTGAAATGCTTGGTTACTTGATTTCTAAGGTTGGTCGTTTCGTAGAAAACGAAATGATGCGCAATATTATCGGTCAGCAACGTAGTTCGTTTGATTTCCGTGAAGTGATGGACAAGAAAAAGATTCTGCTTGTCAATCTTTCAAAAGGAAAGACCGGTGACGTAAATGCTGAACTTCTCGGACTCATTATCGTTTCAAAGCTTCAAATGGCTGCTCTTGCTCGTGCAGACATGCCAGAAGAATTGCGTCATGACTTTTATCTCTACATCGACGAGTTTCAAAACTTTATTACAGATTCCATTGCAACGATTTTATCTGAGGCACGTAAGTATCGATTGTGTCTGATTATTGCTCACCAATATATCGGACAGTTGGTGAAAAATGGGGATACAAAGATCAAAGAAGCGGTGTTTGGAAACGTTGGTACGATGTTTACCGCGCGTATTGGACCAGAAGACGTTGAAATTCTTGAGAAAGTTTATTCTCCTGAATTTGGTGGATACGACTTGATTAACT
>CALRGL010000083.1 GCA_943357275.1 Candidatus Uhrbacteria bacterium RIFOXYB12_FULL_58_10
AAAAACCCCTTCCCCTGACTTTGAGACAAGCGGAAGAATGATGGGAATACCTTGCAGAAAAAACCACTGCTCTGCACGTTTCACCTCTTTCATTTTTTCTCCTCGTTTTTCCCGATACTGCTTGATAAAAAACGTTTGTCCCAAAGAAGTAAACGAAATATTTAAACAACGGAAACCACCGACAAGAACTTGTTCATCGGTAAAAGCGCTCAGTCCAAAATCTGTTTGCAACACTTCGCGAACATGTGCTGGAATCATAGGGTAGAGAAAAACACTGCGGACTTGCCGCAGTGTTTTATTAAATAAGGGCAACACTCGCTACCGTATCGTTTTCTTTTTTGAATCGCATGATGCGCACTCCTTGTGTTGCGCGTCCAAGCACAGATACAGAAGCAAGACTTGCTCGAAGAACTTGTCCAGCCTCTGTCACTACAAAGACATCTCGATCATCTTTTCCTCTAACAACACCTGCGGAAATAATGACACCGGTTTTCTTGGTAATGTTAGCTGTCTTAATTCCAGAACCACCTCGACCCTGAACCTTGTATTCCACAAGATCCGTTCGTTTTCCATACCCATGGTTCATCACCACAAAGAGTTCAAGTTGGCCTTTCTTTTTTGCTTCCGCTTTTCCAAAGATATCCATTCCAACCACTTGGTCATCCCCTTTGAGTTTGATTCCACGAACACCAGAAGCCGTGCGACCCATGTCACGCACCTTTTCTTCTTCAAATCGAATAGCTTGTCCTTGGGACGTCACCAAAATGACGTGGTCTGTTCCAGAGGTTGGTCGAACCCACTGAAGAGCATCGCCGTCATGAAGTTTGATCGCAATCAGTCCGGATCGACGAATGTTTTCAAATTCACTAAGTTTCGTCTTTTTGACGGTTCCTTTGGTCGTAACCATTAACAGATGTTTTGCTCCGTCGATGTCATCACTTGAGTAAGTGGCACTGACCGTTTCGCCTGGGGCAAGTTGTAAAAAGTTTACAAGAGCCTGGCCTTTAGCGATACGAGAAGCTTCTGGGACGTCGTAAGCCTTCAACTGGAACACACGACCACGTGTTGTAAAGAACAACATGTCTTTGTGTGTTGTTGTAGAAAAAACCTGATCAACAATATCTTCATCTTTTGTGGTCAGTCCAGAAACTCCTTTTCCTCCACGTTTTTGGCTCTTAAACGTATCTGGATCGATCCGTTTAATATATCCAGCACGCGTAATCATCACAACCGTTGCTGTATCTGGAACAACGTCTTCAATAGAAAATTCTTTGATGCCGTTTTTGATAATTTGTGTTCGACGTGGATCTGCGTATTTAACTTTCAGTTCTTCCACTTCTGTTGCAATCACAGACAACATCTTTTTCTCCGAAGCCAAAATTGCTTCGAGTTCCTTGATCAGTTTCATCTTCTCGTCATATTCCTGCTCAACTTTCATGCGTTCCAGGTTGGCAAGCTGTTGCAAACGCATTTCCAAAATGGCGATCGCCTGGAGCTCTGACAACTTAAACTTGGACATCAAATTTCCACGAGCTTCGTCCTTATCCTTAGACTTTTTGATCGTTTCAATCACCTGATCAATCTTAAGAAGGGCGATACGCAATCCTTCCAAGATATGGGCGCGTTCTTGTGCACGGGTCAAATCAAATTGCGTTCGACGTCGGACGACTTCACGACGATGCTTGATAAACTCTTCCAAGATCATCTTGATATTGAGCACACGTGGCTGAATACGATCAACCAAAGCCAACATGTTGTAGTGAATTGTTTCTTGCAATTGTGTTGTTTGAAACAGTCGGTTCAAGACTTTCTTTGGATAGGCTTCTTTTTTAAGCTCAATCACAATACGGACATCTCCCTTTGAGGATTCGTCTCGCAAATCTCTGATTCCCTCAATCTTCTTGTCTCGCACGTTTTGTGCAATGCGCATGAGCAAGGTGGCTTTGTTCACCTGGTAAGGAATCTCGCTGACGATAATTCTAAATCCACCTTTTTTATCTTCAACAATATCTGTTTTTGCACGCACAACCACTCCCCCACGACCTGTGGCAAATGCTTGTTTAATATCTTTTGAATTGTAAACAATTCCACCTGTTGGGAAGTCAGGCCCCTTCACCACCTCGGAAATTTCTTCGATGGTAATGTCTTTGTTTTTAATGAGAAGCAAAATAGCATCACACACCTCTCCCAAGTTGTGCGGAGGAATGTTGGACGCCATACCAACCGCAATTCCAACCGTTCCGTTGATCAACAGGTTTGGAAGACGGGCTGGAAGCACACGTGGTTCTTTGTGCGTGCCGTCAAAGTTCGGCATGAAATCCACCGTGTCTTTTTCAATATCAAGCAACAATTCTTCTGAAATCTGTTCAAGTTTTGACTCGGTATAACGATAGGCAGCTGCTGCGTCACCATCAAGTGAACCGAAGTTTCCTTGACCACGTACAAGTGGGTAACGCAAAGAAAAATCCTGTGCCATACGCACAAGGGAGTCATACACAGCGGAGTCGCCGTGCGGGTGATATTTACCAAGCACGTCTCCAACCACGGTTGCACACTTTTTAAATTTTGCGCTGGAACGAAGTCCCGTCTGCCACATGGAATACAAAATACGGCGATGAACTGGTTTGAGTCCGTCGCGGATGTCCGGGAGTGCACGACCGACGATAACGGACATGGCGTAATCCAGATATGCCACTTGCATTTCATCAACCAAGCTTTGTGGTCGGATTCCTTGAAGCTCTGTACCAGGTTCAGGGAGGGTTGATTCTTCTTCAGGAAGATGTTCGTTCTTCTTCGACATAAGATTTTGACTGATCTGCTTCTATTTGTTGTTTGATGGAATCGAGAATATACCGTTCAGACGCGTTGACCGTTTCGGCTTCTTTCGCGTTTTCCTTGAGTTTCTCTTTGATTTCTGTGACCTTTTGTGTAATTGGCTCCGCTTGTTGCTTTGTTTGTCTGAGTTGCTCTCGTGCCTGCGTTGCTGTTTGAGAAACGTCTTGTTTTGCTTCCACGAGTCGACTGCGAACGTCGGAAGCAACCGTGAGAAACCAGCCAACAACCACCAAGAGAATCGCGAGTGTACTACTCAAAAGATAAGCGGTTTTTGGTCGCCCATCGGTTTTGTAAAGTTTGATGGGTTTCACGGTTTTCATACTAGCGCGTCAATGTAACAACAAGCATGTCTTCTTCTGGGAGATCTTTTTTACTGACTTTGTATCGGTTTGCTTCTTCACATCGTGCAGAACCCAAATCTTTACAAAATTCATGAACGGTTCCAAGTGTCTCCTTTACTCCTGTGATCAAGTAAGTCATTGGAATGACAACCCGTGGTTCAATTTGTGCCACAACATCCATCGCGGTTTTTGAAGACATAACGCGGTTTCCTCCCACCGGGATCATCAAGATG
>CALRGL010000084.1 GCA_943357275.1 Candidatus Uhrbacteria bacterium RIFOXYB12_FULL_58_10
GTTGAAGTCCATCAATGACTCCAAAGCTTGAAACGATTTTTTTATCTACTTGATCGAGCGCGACTACAGGATCGCCATATTTCTCGTAGACTTCCATGAGTTGTTTGAGAGCTGGCTTTTTTGCGTCGATGATATCGTCTCCAAACAGCACAGCGACCGGCTCGTGGCGATCGATAAACGGTAGAGCTGAGAGAATGGCGTGTCCGTCTCCAAGCGGTTTGTTCTGGCGAACAAAGGCAAACTTTGCGAGCTTTCCAATGGCTTTGATTTCAGAAAGTTCTTTTTCTTTCTTCTTTTGCTCGAGTCGATACTCAAGTTCAAAACTTCGATCAAAGTGATCTTCAATGGCTCGTTTTCCAACGGCTGTCACGAAGATAATTTCTTCGATGCCAGAGTTAACCGCTTCCTCTACGATGTATTGAATGATCGGTTTGTCGACAACAGAGAGCATCTCTTTTGGTTGGGCCTTGGTTGCTGGAAGAAATCGTGTTCCCATTCCAGCCACTGGGATAATAGCTTTTCGGATTTTCATAGGATTCCTCCTTAGTATATCCCAGATGTTATACTTATTGAAAGAATAGTATGAAGATTTCTCAACAACTCTTTGTCTTTAGAAGTTCCATTTTTCTGAGTGCCTTTCTTCTTTTCTCGATTCAACCAATGATTGCGAAAATTCTTTTGCCTTGGTTTGGAGGTTCAGCAGCGGTTTGGACAGTAAGCCTTGTCTTTTTTACGACTAGTTTACTCATTGGTTATGTCTATGCAGATAGACTTGGTCGATGTTCCGTTAAAATGCAATATAAAATCCACGTTATTTTTTTGCTTTGTGCCTTGTTTGTTCTTTTATTTCTTTGGAATCAGTGGGGGAATCCGTTTACGCCGAGTGCCTATTTCAAACCAAATCCAAATACTCCGATTCGGTCTTTATTTCTGGTGTTAGGTGTTACCATCGGTGCTCCTTATTTTCTCTTGTCATCAACAACACCGCTTATTCAATCTTGGTTTTATCGAACGTTCGAAGGAGCACCGTATCAGTTGTATAGTCTTTCAAATATTGGATCCCTAGGAGCGTTACTTCTGTATCCAATCATCATAGAACCACTTTTACCCGTCTCTATTCAGGGAATTATTTGGGCGCTTTTATTTTGTTGTCTTGTTGTTCTTCTTTTGATGTCTGGATATTTCTTTGTTGCATCAAAACCAAAACAACTCGTTTTTCAGAAAACGAAGACTTCTTTTAAGGAAGGTTGGATGTGGTCGGTCCTTTCTGCCGTGCCTGCTCTTTGTTTGATTCTTGTGACAAATACGCTCACGCAAGGCATTGCAAGCGTCCCGTTTCTTTGGATTCTTCCGTTGACGGTCTACTTGTTTACGTTTATTTTTGTCTTTGCAGATATCCATTTTCCTCCAGTGTTGTTACGCATTGGTTTGATTTTAATGTCTCTTTTCTCGGTTTTCGTTTTGATAAATACTGTTTCTACGCCGTTCTCAACGTTATTTTGTGTGATTCTTTCTTGGTTTATTTTTGTTTGTTTCTTTTTTCACCAGTGGCTCTATCAATTAAGACCTAGGCCAGAACGCCTGACAACGTACTATCTCTTTACTTCGTTTGGAGGTGCCTTTGGAACGATCTTGACAAGTGTGTGTTTTCCACTCATCTTTGTTCGTTCAGTCGAGTTGTTGCTTGTTCTTTTATGTCTGTTTGTTTTCTCTGCCTCTAAACAGCTTGCCTCTGTTGATTGGTTTCTCAAAAAAACACTGCTGAAAAAGATTATCGTTCTTATTCTTCTTTCTTTATCAATAGCCTTATTTTCTCTACAAACGTCAACGGTACCCGGAATTGTTTTTGAAACGAGAAATTTTTATGGTCCGTTAAGTGTTGAAGATACGATTGTGCATCAGGAACCTGTGCGTATATTGAAAAATGGACGGATTCTACATGGTGTTCAACGCTTAAACGAGGAATCTGCCTTGGTGCCAACAACCTACTATTCAGAATCAACTGGTATTGGTCAGCAAATACGTTTTATGCAAGAACGTTCGTCTGAACTTCGACTAAGTTTAATCGGACTAGGATCTGGGACGCTCGCTTCCTATTGTCGAGAAGGTGATTCCTTTCGGTTTTATGAAATCGATCCGGATGTCATCTCGATTGCTCAGACACAATTTACCTTCTTAGATCATTGTCCTCATTCTACGGTTGTCCTTGGAGATGCCCGTTTATCTCTTGAGCAAGAGCAAATAGATTCAAGTCAACCCTATGATTTGATTGCCATCGATGCGTTTACGGACGATTCCATCCCTGTTCATCTGCTTACAAAAGAAGCGTTTGGTCTTTATTTGAAACGATTGAACTCAAACGGAGTGATCGCCGTTCATATTTCAAATAGGTTTTTGAATTTAGTTCCTGTGGTGAAAGGAGTGTCTGAGGCTTGGGGACTTACCGGAGTCGTTGTTGAAAATCAAACAAAAACAGATCCCTTTTCAACGGAATCTGTTTGGGTTTTGGTTTCAAAAGACTCGACAAGTCTTTCTGAATTTTCAACAGGGATCGTTACAAAACTTGAAACCTCTCAAACAAGTCTTCTCTGGACAGATGCGTTTAGCAATCTGTTTCAGATCATTCGATTTTAGTCTGAGACAAACGGTCCAATAAATTCGATGGTTCCGTCAGGATAAATGCGTGTTCGTGCGCCAATAGGAACAAACATTTTCTTCGCGTTGTTTTCCTTCATGTGGCCGAATTCATTTGTTTTCAAGATATACAACGGATCATGTTCTTCCATACGGTCGTCGATAACGTCGCTGATCAGATATTCAAAAACGTTTTTCATTCCCTTTACCTCATTTGATTTTTTGGGATTGCGTCCAAAGAGAAATTGTTGAATATCTCTGGCATGTTCGCGGTCGTCCATGCGTCCAACCACCAGGGCAACGATATGTTTGAAGATTCCGCGCGCATCAAGCGCAATAATAATGCGATGCAAATCTTCGATGTCTGCATCGAGTTCCTCGATAAACAAGATAAACGGTTCCCAAGAACGAGGTCGAATTTCACAAACCTCGAGTAAGTCACGAAATGTACTGAAGTTTCCGCCAATGGCGATGCCTTCAATGGGTTTTTCTGGAGTTGCTTTGGTCAGCCAGTGAGCTTTTGGATCATCAAACGTGACAGATTCTTTCTCGCCTTTCAAAACAGAGAAAAAAAGCTTGGCATAAGAAGAGTCCAAGAGGGAATCGGCGTTATCGTGAACAAAAGTGCAAAGGCGGGCTTTGAAATACAAAAAATTTGCTAACGCGGTTGCATCGCTAAAACCAGAGACAATCGGTGCACGTTGTTTGATGATCGAGATGTCCGCGTCATTTAAATAT
>CALRGL010000085.1 GCA_943357275.1 Candidatus Uhrbacteria bacterium RIFOXYB12_FULL_58_10
CAAAAAGAGAAGAAATCAAAAAAGAAGTAGTATGTCTGTTGATAAAATCACGATCAAAGGTGCTCGCGAGCACAACTTGAAAAATATCAGTCTTGAGCTTCCACGCAACAAGCTGATTTGTATTACCGGTGTGTCAGGTTCTGGAAAATCCAGTCTTGCCTTTGACACAATCTTCGCGGAAGGTCAGCGACGCTATGTGGAATCTTTGTCTGCGTATGCGCGACAATTTTTAGGGCAAATGGAAAAGCCGGACGTAGACGAAATCGAAGGATTATCGCCTGGTATTTCTATTGACCAAAAAGCCCATTCCGCAAATCCACGTTCAACAGTGGCAACGATTACCGAGATTTACGACTATCTCCGTGTCTTGTTTGCCCGCATTGGTAAACCACACTGTATTACTTGCAAAGAAGCCATCCAAAAGTTAACCAATGAAGAAATGGTTGATGTAGTTCTCGAGCGAGTAAATGCGGGTGGAGAAGCCATGAAGAAAGGTTCCGTGAAAATCATGGCGCCGGTTGTTCGCGGAAGAAAAGGGGAGTATTACCAAATGCTTTATGACCTTTATAATTCCGGATTTGCAAAAGTACGTATCGATGGAAAAGAATATCGACTCGATGAACAGATTAAACTCGGTCGCTACCAGCAACATACAATCGAAGTCGTCATCGACACGATTCCTGTTTCTGTTTTCGAAGGTGGGTCAAAAGATACTCGTCAGCGTTTAGCCGAAGCTCTTGAAACGGCCGTAGAACGCGGAAACGACGTCGCAACCATCGTCTATCCTGACGAAACTGAGCAATTGCTTTCCTCAAAGTTCAGTTGTCCTACCTGTGGTTTTTCATTCCCAGAAATCGAACCACGTTTGTTTTCCTTTAACTCGCCTTATGGAGCATGTCCAGAATGTACTGGGCTTGGAACAGCTGAATTGTTTTCAGAAGAACTCTGTGGCAAATGTTCCGGAGCGCGACTTCGTGAGGAATCATTGTATGTTTGGTTGCCTCTTGGAACATCTGTAAACAAGGATAAAAAAGGTATTTCGATTGTGGACGTCACAGGAATGTCGATCGCTCAAGCCATCGAATATTTTGAGAAAGCTGAATTTTCAGAACGGGAACGCGAAATTGCTGGTTCGATTTTTAATGAAATTCAAGGGCGTTTGCAGTTCATGTTAAACGTTGGTCTTCATTACCTCACGCTTAATCGCATGGCGGGAACGTTGTCTGGTGGAGAAGCACAACGCATTCGTCTTGCTTCCCAAGTCGGAACTCGTTTGGTTGGAGCGATGTATGTCTTGGACGAACCAACGATTGGTTTGCATCAGCGCGATAATGATCGACTCATCGAAACCTTGGAACGTTTGCGAGATCTTGGAAATACCGTCATCGTTGTAGAACACGACGAAGACACGATTCTCGCCAGTGATTACATGGTTGAGATTGGACCTGGCGCTGGTCGTCATGGAGGTCATGTCGTTGCTGCGGGAACCACACCAAAGATTTTCGAAGATAAAAATTCATTGACAGCTGCCTACTTACGAGGGGATCAGCGTGTTGAAATTCCAGAAAATCGACGAGCGCCAGGGAAGGATGCCATCAAGATTAAAGGCGCCACACAAAATAACTTGAAAAACGTGGATGTAGAAATTCCACTGCGTCGTTTTGTTTGTGTAACCGGTGTTTCAGGATCAGGAAAATCTACGCTGATTTATGAAACCATGTACAAAGCGATTGCAAAACGTTTGTATGCAAGCAAAGCAACACCAGGGGCACACAAGTCGCTTCTTGGTTTGGAATATATCGACAAAGCGATCTTGATTGATCAAGGCGCAATTGGTCGCACATCCCGATCCAACCCAGCAACATATACCGGTGTGTGGGAACCGATCCGTGAACTCTTTTCTTCAACAGCCGAGGCACGATTCCGCAACTATCGTTCCGGACGTTTTAGTTTTAACCGTCCAGGCGGTCGATGTGAAAACTGTGAAGGTCACGGCATGATTGCCATTGAGATGCACTTCTTACCAACGGTTTACGTGAAATGTGATATTTGCAAAGGCAAACGCTTTGATCGTGAAACGCTTGAAATTGAATATAAAGAAAAGAATATTTTCCAGGTCTTGGAAATGACCGTGGAAGAAGCTGCTGAGTTTTTTAAAGATATTCCATTTATTGCAGATAAACTCAATACTTTGAACGAAGTTGGAATGTCCTATGTAAAACTTGGTCAACCAGCGCCAACGTTATCTGGTGGAGAAGCTCAGCGTGTAAAACTCGCCAAGGAACTTTCAAAACGGCAAACCGGCAAAACACTCTACTTACTCGACGAACCAACAACGGGTCTGCACTTTGCCGATGTAAAGCAACTTTTGAAAGTTCTCCATGCACTCGTTGATAAAGGAAACTCAGTCATTGTGATTGAGCATAACTTAGACGTGATCAAAACCGCAGACTGGGTGATCGATCTTGGACCAGACGGAGGAGATCAAGGTGGGGAGATTGTTTACTGCGGAACTCCAGAGGAAATCGCAAGACACAAAGGAAGTCATACGGGGGAATATTTGAAGAGAACGTTAAAGAAATAAGAATGTTATTGGGTTATGTCTAATGTTTGTGTCATCCCGACGTAAGGAGGGACCTCGTGTTTGTTTGTAAATTTCATTCTAATGAAACAAGTCATTTCCAATAAAGACAAGGTCCCTCCTTACGTCGGGATGACACAAAAGTCGGGATGATACTAGAGACGGGATGACACAAGAAGAAATAAAAAATCCCCAACGAGCGTTTCGTTGGGGTTGAGGGAGTTTGGTTTGTTACGCAGCCACTGCGAGAATCGGCTGGCGATACGAACGATCTCCATGTGTACCGGGAACAATGATGAGTTCGTCGACCACGTCGTGAACAAGTCGGCCCTGCTCATCACGATTCACACGGATGGTGACCAGGCAACGGCTGTTCGAGATCTCGAAGTCGTCACCCATGCCATCGCCGACACCATCATAGACGTAGCGTCCGATGAGATTTCGAGTCTTCCAGGTCCAGTAACCCAGATTTATCGGTCCATCGATGCAGTCGTCAATTTGATGAACACCAAGAGCGTAGGTTCCGTTCACGATGATTTCCA